>JACQEP010000010.1:0-300000 GCA_016200485.1 Gammaproteobacteria bacterium | reverse complement strand
AATCAGCTGTGGGCGGATGAGGTGGTGATTCACAGTCGCGACCGGCGCGAACTCGATAAGATGGTGGCAACGGGTAAGCCAGCGCGCTTTCATCAAGCGCCTGCACCGGGCAAAGCTCAGGAAACTAACGGTGAGGCCGAGCAAATTGAATATCAAGCCATGCAGGGGGTGGTGGTGCTGGATGGCACGGCGCGCTTGAGTCAGGGCGATAATGTGTTTACCGGCAATCGTATTGAATATGAAACTGAGCAACGCCTGGTGCGGGCAGGTAAGGCTACAAGTACTCAGAAACCGGGGCGGGTGAAGGTCGTGATCCAGCCACGCAAGAAACCCGATGCGGCTGGCAGCAATTAAGATATGACCGTGCTCAGCGTCGAAAATATTCACAAAACTTATCGTGGTCGCAAGGTCGTCAATGGCGTTTCTCTCGAGCTCAATAGCGGTGAAGTGGTAGGGTTGCTGGGCCCGAACGGCGCAGGTAAGACGACGTGTTTCTACATGATCGTCGGCCTCATCGCTAGCGATGAAGGGCGATTGTTGCTCAATGGCCGTGACATTACCCGTTTGCCGATGCATGCGCGGGCTCGTCTGGGGGTGGGGTACTTGCCACAAGAGGCCTCAGTGTTTCGCAAACTTTCAGTGGCCGACAATATTGCCGCTATCCTTCAGACGCAGAAGGGTGTGACGAAACAGCAGCAGCAGGAAATGTTGAATAATCTGCTGCATGAGCTGCGGATCGGCCATATTCGAGACAGCCTCGGAATGAGTTTGTCTGGCGGTGAGCGGCGCCGGGTCGAGATTGCCCGATCCTTGGCCATACGGCCGCGCTTTATTCTATTAGATGAGCCTTTTGCCGGGGTTGATCCGATCTCGGTAATTGATATTCAGAGAATTATCAGCTACTTGCGAGGATTGGGGATCGGCGTGTTGATTACCGATCACAATGTCAGAGAAACCTTGGGGATATGTGAGCGGGCTTATATCATGAGCGAGGGGCAGGTGATTGCTCAGGGTGGGGCGGAGGCAATTCTCGCTGACGAGCATGTCCGTAAGGTCTATTTGGGTGAGCACTTTCATCTCTAAATTGCAATGCTGCCCACCCTGAGGCAAACACTGTAAACTGGTAACTTATTGATAATTGGTGTAAGCGTAATCCATCACTCATGAAACAATCACTCCAGCTTCGGCTTGGTCAGCAACTCACCATGACGCCACAATTGCAGCAGGCGATACGCCTGTTGCAGCTATCGACGATTGATCTTCAAGCAGAAATTCAGGAGGCGTTGGATAGCAATCCGCTGCTTGAACTCGGCGATGCGGGTGATTCGGGTGATATGACGGGCGATATGACGGGTGAGCCTGAGCACTGGAATGAGTCGGGTGATGTGACCGAGTCGGTGCCACAATCCGTGACAGAATCGCTGGATGTGGTGCAAACGGCCAACGATGTCGATCGCGCCGTTGATTTGCAAGACGCTCAAATGCTGGATGAATTGCCGGTGGACAGCAATTGGGAGGATGTTTACGACACGTTCACGCCCACTACCCATGGCATGACGGCCGATGATCATCAGCGGATGTTTGAAAATCAGAGCGAAGGGGCGGAGAGCCTGCGCGATCATTTGGTATGGCAGATGCGGTTAACGCCGTTTAGTGCTGCCGATCTCGCAGTGGCCGAGGCCATTATCGACTCGATTGATGAAGATGGCTATCTGATTGGCTCGCTGGAAGAGATTCGTGACGGTCTTGATCTGGATTATGAGGTGGGTCTGGATGAGGTGGAGATGGTATTGCATCGAATCCAGAATTTCGATCCTGTAGGCGTTGGCGCGCGAGATTTGCGCGAGTGTTTGTTGTTGCAATTGCAGGCGCTTGATAAAGATCAACCCGGTGTTGTGAACGCGATCCAAATCGTCAAGGAACATCTCGATTTACTAGGGGATCGCGACGCCAACCGGCTGCTGCGAATCATGAAGCTGTCACTGGAAGAGCTTCAATGCGCAGTTGGCGTGATACGCGCCATGAATCCAAGACCAGGGGGGGCTGTTGCATTGTCGGCGCCCGAATACGTGATTCCTGATGTAATTGTGAAAAAGGTTCAAGGCAAGTGGAAGGTTGAACTGAACTCGGATGCCGCGCCACGACTGAAAATAAATTCACATTACGCGGGGCTGATCCGGCGTGCCGATAATAGCGCCGATAACACGTATTTGCGCAATCATTTGCAGGAAGCGCGCTGGTTTATCAAGAGCCTGATGAGTCGCAATGAGACCTTGTTGCGGGTGGCAACGGCGATTGTTGAACACCAGCGAGGTTTTCTGGAGCACGGTGAAGAGGCAATGAAGGCGCTGGTGTTACACGATATCTCCGAAGAGTTGGAGTTGCACGAATCCACGGTCTCGCGTGTGACAACGAAAAAATATATGCATACCCCGCGCGGGGTGTTTGAGCTGAAATATTTCTTCTCCAGTTATGTCACGACAACCGCCGGAGACTCCTGTTCATCGACGGCAATCCGGGCGGTGATCAAGAAATTGATTGGTGCCGAGAATCCGGGTAAACCGCTGAGTGATAGCAAGATTGCCGAAATTCTTGAGGATCAGGGGGTTAATGTTGCACGGCGCACGGTGGCCAAATATCGTGAAGCGATGTCGATTCCACCTTCAAGTGAGCGCAAGCGTTTTGTGTAAGCGAAAGGCAGGTTGATCTTGTCTAGCATGGCCCCGGGGACTTTGGTCAGTGTTTTGGGTTGCGGGGTATTGCTCCAGGGCGTGGCTGGAATTGGTAAGAGCGAATTAGCCCTAGGATTAGTCGATCGCGGTCATCGGCTGGTGGCAGATGATGCGCCTGAATTTTCTGTGATGTCATCAGGTGTGGTGATGGGGTCTGCCCAGAAAGGCTTTTCCGGGTTTATCGAAGTGCGTGGTATCGGTGTGCTCAATCTCGCTCGGATTTATAGCGCAGCGGTAACGCAAGCTTCTGTGCAGCTGGATTTGATTCTCAAGATGGAATACGTTGATTGTGTTGGGCATGATCGAATCTTGGGCCGATACGGCGTAGAAAAAATATGTGGCCAGGAAGTTTCTTGGCGCAGTCTGCCGGTGTCTGCGGGACGTAATTTGCCCTTGCTGGTTGAAACCCTGGTGCGTATTCAGCAATTGTCAGATCAAGGTTACGAGGCAGGAGAGGATTTGTTGGCTAAATTGAACGCAACGATGCGGCAGGGGGCGGCATGAAGCTGGTGATTGTCAGCGGGTTGTCTGGTTCCGGCAAGAGCGTGGTCTTGCATGCGCTTGAAGATCTTGGGTTTTATTGTATCGATAATTTGCCGTTGAGTTTGTTGACGGCGTTTGCGCAGCAGATTTCATCGTCACCACGGCGCGATTATGAGCATGCAGCGGTAGGTATCGACGCCCGCAACCTGGCGGGAGATTTTAAAAACTTCCCTGAGTATGTGTCTGAAATCAGGGAAATGGGGCTTGAGTGCGAGATTATATTCCTGCAAGCCGATAACGCCACGTTGATCAAACGTTTCAGCGAGACGCGACGCAAACACCCGCTGACCCGGCGCGAGATATCGCTTAAAGAAGCGATTGAAAGTGAGCGTCGTCTGCTGTCAGACGTTGCGATCAATGCCGACTGGTGTCTTGATACGACGCGTACCAATATTCATGAATTGCGCGACCTGGTGCGGGAACGGATGTTGAGCGAGGCCAAAGCCATGACGCTCACTTTCTTTTCCTTTGGATTTAAGCACGGTGTTCCCAATGATGCCGATTTTGTGTTTGATGTCCGTTGCTTGCCCAATCCTCATTGGGTGCCACAGCTGCGCAGTCTGACCGGCCTTGATCAGCCGGTGGCGGAGTTTCTGGCGCAGCAGCCGGTGGTGGGTCAGATGTTTGAAGATATTGCCGGGTTTCTGGAGCGCTGGTTGGCAAGTTTCGAATCAGATAACCGTACTTATATGACGGTGGCCATTGGCTGTACCGGGGGTCAGCATCGCTCTGTTTATTTGGCCAAACGTCTGGCGGAGCATTTTGGTGCTGTGCGGGAGAATGTTCTGTTGCGCCACCGGGAGGTGTCATGACGATAGGATTATTGCTGATCACTCATGACCATATTGGTAATGCGATGATTGAGTCTGCAACCAACATGCTGGGCATGTGTCCCATGTCATTGGAGGTGGTGTCAGTGACCGCGGGGTGTCGTCCGGACGTCATGATGGAAATGGCATTGGCGGCGATAGACCGGCTGGATCAAGGCGGTGGCGTCCTGGTGTTGACGGATATGTATGGCTCTACGCCGAGCAACATTGCCAATCGCCTCGTGGGGCTGGAGCGTGTGCGCGTAGTTGCCGGATTGAATCTGCCGATGCTGGTGCGAGTGCTGAATTATCCTCGGCTTGAGCTTAAAGAGTTGGCGCAAAAGGCGGTGAGCGGCGGTCGCGATGGCATTTTTGCCTGCGAGGCGAGTTAGCCCGAATTATTCACCACGGAGACACAGAGGACACGGAGATGATGGAATATCGAAGACTTGTTATTACCAGAGTAGGGAATTGCTCAGTGCGCCAGGCGCGTTTCCAATCGATGTTTTCCCTGTGTTCTCCGTACCTCTGTGGTGAATAGATACGTCCGATGATTCAAGTATCAATCGATATCATTAACAAGCTGGGTTTGCACGCCAGAGCGGCTTCCAAATTCGTAAAGCTGGCCTCCAGTTTCCAAAGTGAAATCCGTTTGCGTAAAGGCGAGCGTGAGGCGAATGGCAAGAGCATCATGGGTGTGATGATGTTGGCGGCAAGTTGCGGTACAACGCTGGAATTGCTGATCGATGGTCAGGATGCGCAGCAGGCGCTCGTTGCGTTACAGGAGTTGGTAGAAAATAAATTC
This sequence comes from Gammaproteobacteria bacterium, assembly GCA_016200485.1. Lineage (NCBI taxonomy): Bacteria > Pseudomonadati > Pseudomonadota > Gammaproteobacteria > Gammaproteobacteria bacterium. Next base: position 295,111 of record JACQEP010000010.1, on the reverse strand, counting down.
GGCGAGGGCGAGTAGAATAGTGGCAAGCGTCGGGCTCAAGGGGATGGGGGTGTCACGTGGCATTGCCATCGGCAGGGCCTATCTATTGCAGAGCAATCAACCTGCAATTGCCGAATATCTGTTGACCGATGATGAATTGGTCGCCCAGGAAATCGAGCGTTTTAATGGGGCTGTCCTGGCCGCTCAAGCGGAATTGCGTCGTATCCGCGATCGAATTCCTGTTTCAATCCCGGTCGATATTGCCTCGTTCATTGATACTCACTTGCTGATGCTTGAGGACAAAGCGATAGCGAGCGATCCGGTCAAACTGATTGTGCAGCGGCGTTGCAATGCCGAGTGGGCATTGAAGCTGCAACGCGATGCATTGGTGAATGTATTTGAGCAGATGGATGATCCCTATTTGCGTACCCGCAAGGATGACGTCGATCATGTCGTCAATCGCATTCTGCGAATTTTGTTGAATCATGAAGATAAATTGCAAGTCAGTGGCAAGCTTGCGGGTTGCGTGATTGTGGCGGATGATCTGTCGCCTGCCGATACGGTCACGATGCAGAACGAAGGCGTCATTGCCTTCGTGACCGAGTATGGCGGCCCTACCTCGCATACGACGATCCTGGCGCGTAGTTTAGGAATTCCCGCGGTGGTTGGCGTACGCAATGTGCTGCGTTATGTGCGGCATGGAGAACAGTTGGTGGTCGATGGCCATATTGGTGTGATCCTGGCGGGCATGGATCAGCAGGATATTACCTATTACCGGCGCCGCCACGCGGATGACAGGCGGCAGCATGCCTTGCTGCGGAAGTTGAAAACGACACCTGCAGTCAGCCGTGACGGGAGGTCTATCTCTTTGCGCGGAAATGTCGAGCTGCCGGAAGATCTGGCAGAGATGAAGCGCGTCGGTGCGCGTGGCGTGGGTTTGTATCGTACCGAATATTTGTTTCTCAATCGCGAAGAGTTGCCGAGTGAGGAGGAGCAATACGAAGATTATCTTAAGCTGGTGCGGGCATTAAATGGCGCGCCGCTAACGATCAGAACCTTGGATCTGGGTGCCGATAAGGCGCTGCCGGGGGACAGGCGTCTGGAAACTCGTGGCGGGAGCGCTGTTAATCCGGCGCTGGGTTTGCGTGCGATCCGGCTTTGTTTGCGCGATGCGGCGATGTTTAAGACACAGTTGCGGGCGATACTGCGCGTCTCGACAGAGGGGCCGGTGAATCTAATGATCCCGATGTTGTGCAGTGTCCAGGAAATACTCCAGACACTGGAGCTGATCGAACAAGCCAAGCGCGAGCTGGGGCGGGAAGGAAAGTTTTTCGATGAACGTTTGCCTGTGGGCGGGATGATCGAAATCCCGGCGGCGGCGCTCTCGGCCGAGGCAATGGCCAGGCATCTGGACTTTTTCTCGATCGGGACCAATGACCTGATTCAATATACTTTGGCGGCAGATCGTCTCGATACCAATCTCGGGCACATGTTTCAGGCGACCCATCCGGCAGTTTTGCGACTGATTGATATGACGATCCGCGCCGGCCATAAGGCGGGTATCCCGGTGGCGATGTGTGGTGAGATGGCGGGCGAGCCACGGTATACCCGATTGTTGCTGGGTTTAGGGTTGCGCGAATTCAGTATGCAACCGGCGATGATTCCTGAAATCAAGCATATTATTCAGAACAGTGATATCGAGCAGCTCACCAAAAAGGCGCGGCGGGTATTGCGTCTGCCATCGACGGTCGAGACGGAATTGTTTGTCGATGAGCTCAATGCTGTCGCAACGATAGCAGCCTGTTGAAAAAACGTGATCAGGGGATGTAGCGCGAGACGGGAGCGGGCGGAAAAGCGGAGTTTATACGGCGTAAATGAGCATTTTGAGTCCGTTTTCAACGCCGCGATGTGCCCCTTAGCGCGTTTTTTCAACAGGTTGCTAGGGAACCTGATTCATCGATAGGGCTGGCGCCCTCACCTTATCCCTCGTAGAATCCCAAGTTATCATCCCCAGCAGTGTGAGTTGAGTAGCTGCGAGTTTTTATGCCGGAATTAAAGAATCAGCAAATACCTCAAAGTCGATTGCAGCGCCTGGCTGAGGCGCTGCAATCGGGGCGTTTGGTGCATATCCGGCAAATGGTCAATGAACTGCACCCCGCCGAAATCGCCCACCTGCTTGAATCCTTGCCTCAGAATGAGCGTGAGCTGGTGTGGGAACTGGTAGAGGCAGACAAGGACGGCGATGTCCTGTTGTATGTGAATGACGATGTGCGCGCCAAACTGATCCGGCAAATGGATCCGGAAGAGTTGGTGGCGGCGACGGAAGGTTTGGATACCGATGATCTGGCGGATATCTTGCAGGACTTGCCCGACATTGTGATTCATCGGGTATTGCAGTCGATGGGTGAGCAGGATCGTATTCGACTGGAGGCGGTATTGTCTTATCCCGAGGATACCGCCGGCGGTCTGATGAATATCGACACTATCACGGTCCGTCCCAATGTGACGCTGGATGTGGTGTTGCGTTATTTGCGGATACGGGGCGAGATCCCCGAGATGACCGATCATTTGATTGTGGTTAATCGCGCGGATAAATACATCGGGTTATTGGCCATCAATCATTTGCTGACCAAGGATCCCGAGCTGCTGGTGGGGCAGGTGATGGTGAAGGATATTGAGCCGATTACCGCCAGCATGCCTGCGAGCCAGGTCGCCAGCCTGTTCGAGCATCGAAACTTGATTTCGGCACCGGTGGTGGATGAAGAAGGCAAGTTGCTCGGGCGTATCACCATCGACGACGTGGTTGATGTCATCCGTGACGAAGCCGAACACTCGATCATGAGTATGGCCGGCTTGGACGAAGAGGACGATATCTTTGCCCCGGTCGTGACCAGTTCACGGCGGCGTGCGGTATGGTTGGGGGTTAACCTGGTGACGGCCTTTATTGCTTCCTGGGTGATTGGCCTGTTTGATGCGACTATTGAAAAAGTGGTGGCGCTAGCGGTGCTGATGCCCATCGTCGCCAGTATGGGCGGGATTGCCGGTACTCAGACGCTGACGTTGGTGATACGTGGCATGGCGTTGGGTTATATCGGTCAATCCAACGTCAAACGCATCCTGATTAAAGAGCTCGCCGTAGGGATGTTGAACGGCTTGCTTTGGGCCTTTGTGGTGGCGGTAGTGTCGTTCCTCTGGTTTGGTGATTATGTGATCGGTGGTTTGATCGCGGCCGCGATTCTCGTCAACCTCATGGCGGCGGCTCTGGCCGGGGCCACAATTCCGCTGCTGATGCGGCGCATGGGGTTTGATCCAGCCCTGTCGTCATCGGTGGTGTTGACCACTGTGACCGATGTGGTCGGTTTCTTTGTCTTCCTTGGGTTGGCAACGTTAGTATTCATCTAACCTGCTGAAATAAAAGCCCATTATTTATTGGCAGGGGCGATCAGGAAAAAGCTCTGGCGGCCGATACTATACATACGGCAGCAAGGAAGAAAACTTCTTACGAAATAGGTGGATAGCATGGCCGAGATCTTTATCGCGCGCCAACCAATATATACACGAACGTTGCACGTTTTTGCTTACGAGCTTTTGTATCGAGCCGATGCCGATAATCACGCCAAGTCGTCGGGCGATGCGGCAACGACGGAAGTATTACTGGGTGCTCTGACCGAGATTGGTCTCGATTATCTGGTCGGTGTTCGTTCAGCGTTTATCAATCTCACTCGCAGCTTCATCATTTCGCAGGAAGCATTGCCATTCCCGGGCGATCAACTTGTCATCGAGTTGATGGAAGATATTGAGCCGGACGAGATGGTGGTGCGTGGCGTGCAGCGCCTGGTGAGTCTGGGCTATACCATTGCCCTGGATGACTTTATTTATGATGACAAATATATACCGCTAATCAAATTAGCCAAGATCGCCAAGATTGATATCCAGGCGCACACCGAGCTGGAATTACGGCAGCTTTATGAAAAGCTGCGCAAGTTTGAGCATTTGAAGTTGCTGGCGGAAAAGGTTGAAACCCAGGAGCAATACGATTTTTGCCGCGAGTTGGGATTTAATTATTTTCAGGGTTATTTCTTTTGCCGGCCGCGCATCATCAAGCGTAAGCGTATGCCTGCCAATCAAGCGGCATTGATGCAATTGCTGACCGAAGTGCAGCGCACCGATGTCAAGGTGGCTCGTCTTGAAGCCATGATTACCAAGGATGTAGCGCTGAGTTATAAATTACTGCGTTATATCAATTCTGCATTCTTTGGTTTGCCACGGCCGATGGAATCCATTCAGCGGGCTATCGTATTTCTTGGCGCGCGCGCGATTCAAAAATGGGCGACGCTGCTGATTCTGTCGCGTATCGATGACAAGCCAAACGAATTGATGGTCACTGCTGTTGTGCGCGGCAAGATGTGCGAACTGCTGGCGCAGGCGCTTGAATTCGAACCCGAGGATGCTTGTTTTACTGTTGGTTTGTTGTCGGTGCTGGATGCGTTGTTAGATATGCCAATGGACAGGATCGTAAACTCTCTGACGCTATCCGATCAGATTACTGATGCGTTATTGGAGTTCAAAGGGACGCCGGGTGAGATTCTGCGTTGCGTCTTGAATTATGAGCGTAGCAACTGGGAGAATGTCGCGCTTGGTAATTTAGAGTCAGATGTGATCAAGGATGCCTATTTGCAGGCAGTGGGTTGGGCGGTAGGGGCGTGCCGGGTTGTCATTGGGGAGTAGCGCCTGGCGCGAGTACACAAAACATAAAAAATCCAACGCGGAGACGCAGAGGCGCGGAGATGATTAAAATACTGGAGGCTCCTGCAGTGACGCGATTTTGCACAACCACTCACCCTCTCCCCAACCCTCTCCCGCAAGCGGGAGAGTGGGTTGTAGTTTTTTGAAGTCCTTCAACAAGCGAAGGTATTACTGGACTGAACAAACATCATCACAAGAATTTTTGCCTTTCTCCGCGTCTCCGCGTCTCCGCGTTGGATTTTTTATGTTTTGTGTACTCGCGTTAAAAGCAAATTGCCATAATCATCCATCTCGCTGTGCCAGCCGTTCGCAATAAACGTGGTGGCGATGTCATCGGTAATCAATGCCGGTCCCGCAATCGATTGCCGGGGATTCAGCTGATCACGCTGCCAAATGGTTGTGCCGCTTTGATCATGAACTGGAGTCGGGCTGGTCTGAGCGAATACACGTAATGGCAGTTTCAGCTCGGGTCTGGGTGCCGCAAGCCGGGTACGGATGTTTACTAATTCCACGGTGTTGTTCAAACGATGCCCATAGCGTTTGTGATGCACTTCATGAAAGGCATCAACGGCGCTCATCAACTCCTGCCACGGAATATTCAAGTGATAGGCCTGCCCCTGATAGCGTAAATCAAGCGAACGTTTACAGGCAATCTCTGTTGCGGCAGCGCCTTCATCGATCAGTGCCCGTTGGCCTTGAGATTCTAATTGGGTAAAGGATGATTCCAACGTTTGTGTCGAGATTTCTGTCAGTGGTGTAATGATGCTGCGCGATAATTCACGTGATCGTGGTGAAACCAACATGCCGAAGGCTGACAGTACTCCGCTATGGATCGGCACCAGTGCCTGATGCATGCCCAGTGATTCCGCGAGTGCACACACATGAAGCCCGCCGGCGCCGCCAAACGGCATCAAGGTAAGCTGGCGCGGATCAATGCCGCGCTGTACCGAGATCAAACGCAGGGCTTGTGCCATGTGTTCGTTGGCGATGCGGATTATGCCCAGCGCAGTTTCATCAATACTGAGCCCTAGTGGTTTGGCGATGCTGGCAATTGCCGTGCGGGCGGCATCGCGATCAAGTTTCATCTGGCCACCCAAAAAGGCATCGGGGCGCAGACGGCCAAGGATTAAATTGGCATCGGTGACTGTGGGGCGCGTGCCGCCACGGCCATAACATGCTGGCCCTGGATCGGCGCCCGCCGATTCGGGGCCCACTTGCAGCAGGCCGCCGGCATCAAGATAGGCATATGAGCCGCCGCCCGCGCCAAGGGTATGCATGTCCACCATCGGTACCGCAACAGGATAAGGACCGATGCGGCCTTCGGATGTGAGTTGTGGTTCGCCGTCGATCAATGCCACATCCGTCGATGTGCCACCCATGTCGAAAGTAAGCAAACGCGGACATTGGGTTTGGCTGCCGATAAAACGTGCACCTGCCAATCCGCCCGCCGGGCCGGAGAGCAACATGTTGACGGCGAGTCGCGCCGCTTGATTGGCGGCGAGCGTGCCGCCAGAGCTCTGCATGACGCTGATTTTGGTATTCGGTAATCCCGTCTGTAATCGATCGAGGTAGCGCTGCACGAGTGGGCCGATCCACGCGTTAAGCCAGGTGGCGATGCCGCGTTCATACTCTTTGTATTCAGGCAAAATCGCCGATGAGCGGCTGGTGAAAATATGCGCGGAAATGATCGCCTCAATCTGCCGCTCGAAGCGGTCATTGAGGAAGGAAAATAAAAGATTGATCGCCACCGCCTCCGGTTGTAGTGTTGCAAGTTGTTGCTGAAGCAGTATAAGGTCTTCTGCCGTCAGCGCTTCGACGATGCTGCCGTCGGCACCGAGCCGGCCACCCGTTTCCAGGCACAGATTTTGAGGCACCGGCGGCGGTTGCGGCGCAGGTTGTAGATTATAAAGCTCGCGCCGCGCCTGACGGCCGATGGTCAGTAGATCGCCCAGTCCATGATTGGTGATGAAGACAGTGCGCACGCCTTTGCCTTCCAGTGCGGCATTGGTGGCTACGGTGGAACCGTGAATCACCGTCAGATGCTGAGGATCAACGCCAAGTTCGGCGATCCCCTGCAAGATGGCCTGTTCTGGTGCCTGTGGCGTGGAAAGCCGTTTATGAATGCGCAACGAATGACCGTTGTAAAGGACGAAATCGGTGAAGGTGCCGCCGGTGTCGATGCCGAGTAACATGATGTTTGAGGAACTTTTTTGAGATGCAGCGATCTTTAGACAAAGATTGATTATACTGTGCCTTAACGAATCGCCTAACTGGAAACATATAATACTCAGTCATGGATCAGGATGCCCCTCTTATTCAAGTCGATCAGGTGAGCCGTTATTACGGCCATCTCTGCGCGGTTGATAACATTAGTTTTGAAGTTAAAAAGGGCGAGGTGGTTGGCTTTCTCGGCCCCAATGGCGCGGGCAAATCGACCACCATGCAGATGATCAGCGGCAATTTGGCACCCAGCGCCGGTCGGGTGCAGATCAATGGCATCGACCTGCTGGATATGCCCAAGGCCGCCAAGGCGCAGTTGGGGTATCTGCCCGATACGCCGCCACTGTATCGTGAGCTGACGGTGGATGAATATCTCAATTATTGTGCCCGTCTTAATCGCATCCCGAAGGAACAGCGTGCCAAGGCGATCGCATCGGCGAAGGAACGTTGTGGTTTGACAGATGTCGGGCGGCGACTGATCGGTAATTTGTCCAAGGGCTATCGCCAGCGCATCGGTATTGCCCAGGCGATTATTCATTCACCGGCGGTAGTCATCCTCGATGAGCCAACGGTGGGGCTGGATCCGATTCAGATTCGCGAAATCAGGATCTTGATCAGTGATCTGCGGAAAGAACATAGCGTGATTCTGTCGACGCACATCCTGCCTGAGGTGCAGAAAGTCTGTGACCGGGTACTGATCATCAGTAAAGGCAAATTAGTGCTGGTCGATACGATTGCCGGTTTGGAGCAGCGGATTCGCGGTTCGAGCCTGGTGGTGGGTTTGCGGCGACCACCTACAATCGATGCCTTGCAGCAGCTGGCACACATTGAAGCCGTGACTGAACTCGGCGCTGGCCGATTCCGTCTGCAATGCGCGGCGGATAGCGATCCGGCCGAAACCATCGCCGCCGCGGCGGTAAATCAAAATTGGGGACTCTATGAATTGGCGCCAGATCGCATGACGCTGGAGCAAGTGTTTGTCGATATCACGACTACGGATCACGCGGCCGAACACCCTGCTGAGCCAGTGGCGGAGGAACACGTATGATGGTGTTTACCATTGCTGCCCGGGAATTGCGCAGCCTGTTTTTGTCGCCGCTGGCGTGGTCGATACTCGGTGTGGTGCAATTTATATTAGCGTACATGTTTTCATCCCAGGTCGAAGTCTTTATGCAAATTCAATCGCGCCTGGTGGGGATTGAAGGTGCACCGGGAGTGACCGAGGTTGTGGTCGCGCCGGTACTCTACAATGCGGGTGTCGTGCTGTTGTTGGTGGCGCCGATGCTGACCATGCGATTGATCAGCGAAGAACGGCGTTCGCAAACATTGAGTCTGTTGTTTTCCGCGCCGGTCTCGATGTCCGAAATCGTGTTTGGTAAGTTCTTTGGTGTGATGGGCTTTTTAGTGGTCATGGTGTTGTTGATCGCGCTGATGCCATTATCTCTGTTCACCGGGGCGACACTGGATATGGGAATGTTCAGCGCCGGATTGTTGGGGTTGGTGTTGCTTCTGGCCAGTTTTGCCGCGATCGGACTGTTCATGTCCACGCTTACCGTGCAGCCGACCATCGCTGCCGTGAGTACCTTTGGTATTTTATTGTTGTTATGGATACTAGATCTGGCCGGCAGTGCCAATATGGGCAGTGCCAGCAGTTTGTTTGCCTATTTATCGATCCTGCGGCACTTTGAATCCTTGCTCAAAGGTGTATTCGATACCAGTGACGTGATTTATTATTTGTTGTTTGTCACCGTGTTTTTGGTGCTCAGCATCCGGCGTTTGGATGCAGACCGGTTGCAGCATTAACAGGCCCTGATCAATTATGAAAGTCACCACCCGTTCCCGGCGCAAGGTATTGTTACAGAATGTTCTGTTTGTGATGCTGTTCTTGTCAGTGGTAGGGATGCTGGCCTGGATATCGACCCGCTACCATTATCAGGCGGATTGGACTGCAACCGGCCGCAATACCTTGTCACCGGCCAGTGTCGCGTTGTTGGCGCAGTTGCAAGAACCGGTCAAGATCACCGCCTTTGCCCGGGATGCAGGGATGACCAAGAAGCAAATTAGCGATGTTATTGGCCGATATCAACGCTATAAACAAAATCTCAGTCTCGAATTTGTGAATCCCGATACCGAGCCGGAACGGGTGCGCGCTGAAGGTATCACGGTTGATGGCGAGTTGTTGCTCCACTATCAGGGCCGCCAAAGCAAGCTTTCCGATCTGAGTGAGCAAAGCATCACCAATGCGCTGCAAGGACTTTCCCGTACTGGCGAACGCTGGTTGGTATTTCTCGAAGGACACGGTGAGCGCAGCCCATTTGGTGCCGCTAATCATGATTTGAAGGCGTGGGCAGATGAGGTGCAGCGCAAAGGTTTCAAATTAAAAGCCTTGAATCTGGCGAATGATCCGGTAATCCCGGATAACACCAGTGTCCTGGTCATCGCTGGGCCGCAAGTGGATTATCTGCCGGGCGAGGTCAAGCTGATCGAGCAATATCTGCGTCGTGGCGGCAATCTGTTATGGCTGGCAGATCCCGGCCCAATGTTTGGACTGAAATCGATAGCCGAGCAATTGGGAATAGAGTTTGTGCCGGGTGTCGTCGTCGATCCCACCACCCAATTGTTCAAAATCGACGATCCTACTTTTGCTATCGTTGGCGATTATGGCCGGCATGCGATCACGCAGGATTTTAATGTCGTCACTATTTTTCCGCGCGCTGCCGGATTGAATTTTGAAGCGCAGGATGATTGGAAAGGTGAACCTTTCTTGGTGACCAGCGCCCGCAGTTGGTCCGAGACCGGCAAGTTACAGGGGCAAATCAGTTTTGATGAAGGCGTGGATGTCGGTGGCCCGCTTAATATCGGGATAGCGGCGGTCCGTGATCGTAAATTTACGGCCACGCCTTCCGCGAAAACGTCAACCGATGCTGCAGGAGAGCAGCGAGCAGTGGTGATCGGTGACGGTGACTTTTTGGCAAATGCCTATCTCGGTAATGGCGGTAATCTGAACATGGGGATGAACATGGTGAATTGGTTAAGTCGCGATGATCAACTGATTGCTATCCCGGCGAAGACCGCACTCGATACCGCACTCAGCTTGTCGCAGACGCAAATGGTATTGATTGGATTTGGCTTCCTGTTGTTATTGCCCTTGTTGTTGCTGGGCAGCGGACTCGGCATCTGGTTGCGGCGGCGTAAGGCTTAGGGCGCGCGCTATGGGGAAAAGGGCGTGGCTTAATCTGGTGCTCCTGGCAGTGATTCTGGGGTTGGCGGCGATCGTTTATTTTGAGCCTGGGATCAAGCAGCCCGTAGTTCAATCACTGACAAAGATTGACACCAGCGCTGTTAAGGAATTACAAATCAGCGTACCAGATCAGGCCCCCATCACCTTGCAGCGCGATGGTCAGCGCTGGCGTCTGACCGCGCCTAAGCAGATTTTAGCGAACCCAGTTCGCGTGCAGCGGATACTCGGGTTATTGGCAGTGAGCAGCGAGCAGCAATATGCCTCATCAAATCTAGATCTTAACAAATATGGTTTGGCAACTCCCAAGGTTAGGCTTCGAGTTGCAGGACAAGAACTTGCTTTTGGCGATCAGGATCCATTGAATTCACGGCGTTATGTCCTGATAGGACAGACACTGCATCTAATAGATCAGAGTGATATTGCAGTGCTTACAAGCGGCTGGCCAAGTCTGGTGGATTTGCGGCTGATTCCAGACGGGCAGGAATTGGCCGCGATTGAAATCACTGGTTTGGGTAAGCTAGAGCGCGGGAAGGATGGCTGGAAATATAGGGGTTCTGGTAAAACAAAAACGCCCGCTCAAACAAGGATTGATGAGTTGATTCAGTCCTGGCGTGAGGCGCAGGCAATGGAAGTTGCAATTAATGAAACTGAGGCCACTGGCGAGCAGGCCGTGTTGAAGTTTGTGGATGGTAGTGAGCTGAAGTTTGATGTTAATCGTTTTGCAGACCAAGTAGTATTCGGACGTGCCGATCTGGAGATTGAATATCATTTGAGCAGTGATCAAGCGCAACAATTGCTTGAATTCAAGCAGCCGGATGTTGGGACAGCAAAAGACAAACAAGGCGCGCCCCCGGTACGATAATCCATCATGCCTGAGCTGCCGGAAGTTGAGACTACCCGCCGTGGCATTGCGCCAATCATTGAAGGCGCGTTGGTCAGTGAAGTGATTCTGCGCAAGCGCCGTTTGCGCTATCCAGTACCACAATCCTTGATGAGCGAACTGCCCGGGCAGCGTATTCTTACCGTCGAACGGCGTGGAAAATATCTGCTATTGCGCACCGAACTGGGAACAGTGTTGTTGCATCTGGGGATGTCCGGCAGTCTGCGCATCGTTGATCCCGATCTCACCCCTGACAAACATGATCATATTGATATTGTCTTTGAAGGGCGGCGCTGTCTGCGCTTGCATGACCCGCGTCGTTTTGGCGCGGTGTTGTGGCTAGATAATACGCCGGAGCGGCACCCATTATTGGCTAATCTCGGCCCCGAACCATTGACGGCTGAGTTCAGTGGCGAATATCTCCATCAGCGTTCACGCCGTCGCACACAGGCGGTCAAACTTTTTATCATGGATAGTCGGGTAGTGGTGGGTGTGGGTAATATCTACGCCAGCGAGGCCTTGTTTCGAGCCGGTATTCGGCCGCAAACGTCCGCCAATAAGGTTTCGCAACAGCGTTATGTATTGTTGGCAGAGGCCGTCAAACAAGTGTTGGCGGCGGCAATTGAGCAGGGTGGAACCACGCTGCGTGATTTTGTCGATGGCGATGGCCGTCCCGGCTACTTTGCGCAATCACTGCAAGTCTACGGTCGCGAAGACGAACCCTGTATAACCTGCGGTGCCGCGATCCGCATGCTGCGGATGGGGCAGCGGTCTACTTATTATTGTTCGGCCTGTCAGCGCTAATTAACTAAAGGTAAACCTCCGGCTTTGCCGGAGGACTCATCAAGGTTTGACCGGTGCGGCGGTCGATGTATTGGTTTTTATCCCCTCCTCCTTTTTAGGAGGAGGGGATAAAGAGTTGTGTTACTGGCCATCTAAAGATGGCCCACGGTTTTAATGCGCCTTTGAGGCGCTTACCCAATTAAGCCACCGGCTTTGCCGGTGGTCATTTAACTTGAGCTTGAGTTTCCTGTGTGGCCGACTGGGAAACGGATGGCTCAATTTGTTTTCTCGGCTTAAGGATCGCCCCTCTCGATTGCTGAACCAGGGTTTCAATCGGCCCACTCAACGTCGCAAACTGTTCGCGGAGTTTGGCGTTACGCGGATCGAAGGGGTCGAAAACAATAAAATCGATCTTCCCCAGATTTTGCAATAATGCCTCTGGCGTGGCAGCGGGTGGTGGCAGCGGAAATACCGGGCGTTTCAGTGCCAACATGGTGCGTGCTGGCCATTGGCTGCTGGTAATAAAACCGTCTTTGATTTCTTCAGTCTGGATTACCAGTGTACGGATGATTTCGTCGTGAGGGTCCACGCTTTCGTTAATGATACTGCTGCGGTAACCGCGATCGCCCAGCATGAAGCTGGTGGAGGTGGCAAACAGCATGATCATCACAAATCCGCGTTGACCAGCGAAGCTGTGAGCACCCAGTGCGTTATTGGCGCGAATCAATAATGCTGTGCCGACGTAAAGAATAAACGCCAGCACCAACAAACCCCAGCTGTGGTCGGCGGCGGCCAGTCCGATTGCAATACCGAAAGTGAGCATCCGCAAAAACAGCGACGGCATGATTTGGTGGCGCGCGTAAAACAGCACGCAGAAAAATAACGCGGCCGGCAATATGCCTTCGGCCCAATGTGGGGGTGTCAAATCGCCAGGAACGCTGCCCATCACCAGGTCGCCCAAGGTGAATAGTGGATTGACTCCCCAGTCCAGGGCGGGCCAACCAAAGCGGAAGATGACGACAAACAGCGTTGCCAGGGCGATGCCCAGCCAAAACTGTTTTTGCTGGCGGCGGTCGATGGGGTTGCGCCACCATTCCCAGGCCAGGGCCGCAGGATAAGCGAGACCGGCAGGATGGATGCTGACCACAGTGACGATCAACAGCAGTTGCAGAAAGTAGCCGCCACTTAACGCCTTGGCCTTGGCGCGGTAGCTTCGATCCAACCATGCGCCGAGCGCGAAACCGAGCAACAGGAAAGGTCCGGCGCCGACGGCATTAATCTGCATCAACGCCAAGGGTGAAATCAGAAATAGGCCCGAGGCAAGCAGTGCGGTTTCATCGCCCCATTGTTCACGGCTCCAGCGATAAAGTAACGTAGTGGTGCCGAAAAAAATCAGCAACATGAAAACTTTCAGCGCTAAGAAACTCCCTGCCCAGTAAGCGCCTAATGGCAGAAACAACAATGCCCTGAAATCCGGTGCGCCGAGTACGACGATGGGATTAACGACGCGATCGGCAACTGTCCAATTGATGAGCAGAGCGTGGGCGGCGGTCTCATCGATCCCGTACGGCGATACGCGTATTAGTTGCAGGGCGATTATGGCGGCGCCCCATACGATAAGCGCGAGAATTCCCCAATAGCGACGAACTTTATCTAGATTCATGCAAAAATATCTTTGATATTACAAGTTTGGTTATGGTCTAGTGTGTAGTGGGGGCAAATCATAGCCGAATTTGCGAGCGGCCGCACCCATCGTTTGTGGAGTAATTTCGGGGTAAGCACTTGCATTAAGTTTGAGCATCGTGCTATACATCCGGACTAGTTGTTAGGGGTCTGTCTTTGTGGTCATAACAAAAACGGAAACGGTTTTAATACAGGGAGACACGCGATGCTGGAAAACAGTCAAATTCTCACCATTTATCTTTTGTGGTTCGTTTTTGCCCTTGGTTTGGCAGCTTTCATTCTGAAAAAAAATTCGTAGTCACTGCTGGTGTTGAGGCGGGCGAATTCCGACCTAAACACTAAGTTGTTTTAATTTTTTGGGGAACAATTGGGGAATTCTTGACCCGCGGTAATGCCTGGTTTGGGTATGCCTCCAGAAGCCGCGGTTAGGTTAAAGACAACACTGGGAGGGTGTCTTTTATATGCGCACAAATTTGTTGAAGTTTGGTTCGGCTTCGTTTATGGCCCTGGCAATGGTAATGGGATCGCCCGTGCAAGCGAATGAGGGTGGACCCACGGGGGCTGATAAAGGCAACGGTCAGAAAATTTTCGAAAACGGCAAGGGCGACGTCCCGGCCTGTAATTCTTGCCATGGCCCGGCGGGTTTGGGTGATGACAATATGGGTACGCCGCGTCTGGCGGGTCAGGGGTATCAGTTTGTGGTCAAGCAGCTGGAAGATTTCGCCACTGATCGCCGTCAGGATACGACCATGTTTGTCATGAATACCAATGCCAAGGGGTTGAGTGCGCAGGATCGCCGTGATGTTGCTGCGTATGTTAATTCGTTGAATAAGGTGACGCGCGGCAAACAATTGCAACAAGCCTCCGGTGGTTCCGATCTGGCGGCTCTGCAGGCGAATGGTGTAGCTGTTGGTCAGCCACATCTGGGTAAGGCGATTGTGAACTTTGGCGACACACATCGTAATATTCCTGCCTGTTTGTCCTGTCATGGTTTCAATGGTCGCGGAGTAGATCCTGTTTATCCGAAGATAGGCGAGCAAAAGTATGTCTATCTGACCAATCAGCTGAAGAAGTGGCGTGACGGCAGCCGAGCCAACGATCCTATGGCACAGATGCAGAAAGTCGCTCAGAAGCTGACGGACGAGGATATTGCCAATGTTGCGGCTTATCTGACCAATGCTCCACAGACCACCCTGGGCAACACTGGCGTACCTGTCGAGCATCTGCCGTAGGCGGAAGGTTCGTTCAAGGGGGCACGCAGTAAGAACCGTAGGGCGCCAATGTAGTTGGCGCCCTATTTTTTTGCAGTTTTCAAGTCATCTCAAGACAGTTATTATGTCACCTTCATTAAAGTTGGATTTGATTCATCGTTAGGTGCAGCGGGTTAAAATCTATGGCGGGTAAGCAAGGATTAAAGCAGGGAGAAAAGGTGTTGTTTGCCATTTTTGCCGCGTTTGTGGTGTTTGCGGTGATAGGTTATATCGCCATGGAAACGATACGCATGCGATCCGACAAACCCCTCTATGCGGTGACTACGCACTATGACTTTTCCACGTTGGGGAAAAAAGGCTCGAAAATTTTCCGCGAAGCGCGTTGCACGAGTTGTCATCGTGCGGTACGTAACGGTACCAACATGGGGTTGTCGCTGGATGGTGTCGGCTCGAAGCGGACTCAAGAATGGTTGTTGAATTTCATGCGTGATCCAGAAGCAACTTTTGGTTCGGCGACCCTTGATCATGGTCCGCTTCCAAAGGAGGCGTCTTATGTCGCTGAAATGCCGGTGGATCAATTGCAAGCAATTGCAGCCTTCCTTTCCGAGTTGCGCGCTGATCGTGGTTCGCCTGCGGCGGAGCAGCCGCCGGAGGGGCGTTCTGATTTTATCGACAATATGCTGAAATGGCTGGCGCCTGAAAATTGGAAAGACAAATACCAAGACGTGCGGGAAATACCAACGAAGTAGTTAAGAGTGAGAGGTGAGGTGTGAACGAACCGTGGACGCAGGATAAGGTATATACGCGTTACATCTTATGGTTTATCTATTGCTGTATTATTTACAGCATTATTGGATTTACCTGGGGCGCTCTCATGGGCGGGATCGCCGATTTTCGCCATTTTGTCGACCATCGACTCCACGGTAACCTCATTGTCCGTGCTCATACCCATATCAATCTGCTGGGATGGGTGGAGATGGCTATCTTTGCGGCGGTTTATTACATCGTGCCGCGTCTGGTGCGACGCCCGATTTTCAGTATCACACTGGTCAAGGTGCATTTCTGGACCCATAACGTGGGTTTGGTCGGGATGGTGGTCTTTTTCACGCTGGCAGGGATTACCGGCGGCCTGGCCAGCGTCGAAATGTCGCCCGAGGAGGTCGAGCTAGTCGTTAAACCTTGGCTGGCAACCATGGGGATTTTCGGAACCCTGGTGCTCCTGGCGAACTTGATTTGGGCGTATAATCTTTTCCGCACCTGTGTTGGTTGGGAGAAGAAATAATGCCTGTTGGGCGCCTGACGACTGCGTTGATAGCAATAGTCATGCTGGCGGCATGTAATGCGAACCCGGAAGGGGCATTACAGGTGGGGCAGCGTGCGCCCTTGGTCAAGACCAAGACCTTGGCCGATGTTGATGGCGACTTTAGTCGCATCACCAGTTATCGTTATCCAGACGAGCGCATGTACCAGTACTCGTTGGACGAGGCGCTTCAATCCGGTAAACCGATACTGCTAGAATTTGCCACCCCGGGGCACTGTACGGTCTGTGACGTGCAGCTCCAAATGCTCAAGGGACTACTAGTCGAATATCAGAACGATATTATTTTCCTGCATATGGATCAATACCAGAATCCAGAGGCTTTCAAGGCATTCCGGGTCAGGGGGGATCCTTGGACCTTCGTCATCGACCGAAATCAAGTGGTGCAGTACAAGCAGGCCGGACGCATGCTCTACAGCGAACTGGAGCAGGTTATCAAGCAGGTATTGCCGCAGGGATAAAGATGGCTGAGAACACGGTGTATCAGTTTGCCCCCGATAAAAAGGGCGCGATGTGGGATTCGTTGTTATATGTGCCAACCGTTTTGGCATTGGCTTCGATTGCATTGAAGTTATGGTTTGGCCCCAATCAGAATTTAGCGTATCTCTTATTGTTTCTTGCGAGCTTCTTTTTGATCGCGGGCACCAATCGTATTCTCAGCAGTCGCTTGATGTTGTTGCCGAACGCGCCGCGCGGACTGGAGTTGGGAAAAAAATCGGCGGCTGTTGTGCTCAAGAGCGGCGAGCGAGTGGAGTTGGTCAAAGATCTGCGTTATTTTCCTGACTATGCCGGTAAGTCTTTCGGGTTGACCGGGATGGATCTTGCAGGACGCAAGCGACAATTTGTGTTTCATCGCGGACAGTTTGAGAGTGAGTCCTTGTTCAGGGACATCCGATCATTGCTGGCCGCATACAAATAATCACCTTAAGAAGCCGACCGAAAAAACTCGGAAAGCCCCTTATTTACCGCTGCGGCGGCGTTGTGCCACATCCCATACCATATACCCAATGACCCCGGCGGCGGCCAAACAAGCGACGGCGATTAATGCCGCTTCCAGTTGTGAGCTTACCAAGCCTCCGATCAACATGTGTACTGAAAATCCGAATACGGTGATCGATGCGCATGCAGCTATTGTGTAAACAACTATTTCCTTCACTACTTTACACCTTAGAATCGGTTAAATAATTTTTGCATGCAAGAGTACGTGAGATTAGCGCAATTGCGGGCGAGAGAAAAGAATTCATCTAGAGTTATTGTAAGATTTTTGTTAGACACTAATGTCGCGTTTCAAATTCATTAATGACGACCAAAAAAGACTTGACTGCCTTAGTTGCGTATGCAAGTATCGGCAGTCAATATCGGTATTCATTTGTATAGTACCGGCGCGTTTTGGGTGCACACTTCTGAGGGGGAGGGTGCAGGCGAGCCGGAGGGGAATACCGGTCGTGGATTTTGTATCTGCCAAACCACAAACGGAGGGAATCATGGAAAACAACCTTACGCCAGGTAAGACCTTAATTGTGAGTCTGATCGCCGGCGTTACCACAGGAATGGGTAACGGTAGCGTATTCGGAGCCGCATTGATGTGTGCATTGGGCCGCGGCCGCTTTGAAAATTGGGGCGGTTGGGGTGGGCAGGCTTATGATCCAAGCACATTTCAGGGTTTTATCGACTGGTGCATGATCGTATTTGGTCTGGCCTTTACGGTGATCATGTTGATCGCCCTGAATCGCCACGGCCAGCTTGAAGCCGCTGGACAAAAGGCGCATTAACGCAAGTTAAGTATCTGGTGCATCGTGGCCAAGAGTGGCGGGACGCTGGGGATAGTCGCAATTAATCTAAATAAAATTTAAGGGGGTCTGCAATGGTTGAAATGGCAGCTACTGTTATGGGGATTCTGCTTGCGTTTTCGAGTATGTGGTTCTCCTGGTATCTGATGATGCCTGGTAGTCACAAATAACAGGATTTCTTAAGGGACTAAGTTTGGGTTTTTCCGCAAAGATTTAGGGGGAGGTTACATACCATGTTGAAATACCTTTTTGCGAAAAACGAGGATATCGCACCGGGCACGGCGGCGGTATTTTTTGGTTTTTCGTCTATTATCTGGTTCGTCATTGGCACGGGATTGGGCTCGTTCAATGCCGCAAAGCTCGCGTTTCCGGATTTTGTTACCGGTAGCTACTTGTTCTCGTTTGGTCACATGCGTCAGGTGCACGTTCTGGCGGTGATCTTCGGCTGGATCTCCATGGCCTTCGCCATGGCGATGATGTATATCACTCCCGCCTTGGGTAATACCCGTCTGTGGTCCGAAAAACTGGGGGTTTGGAACTGCTTCCTGTGGAACGTCGGTCTGTCGCTGGGTCTTACGTTGCTGTGGACTGGTATGAGCTCGGGTCGTGAATACTCAGACATGCCATGGTTCATCGATTTGTACATTGCTGCCTTCATTGCGCTGCCGATGGCAATTAATGTGTGGATGACCATCATCAAGCGTCGTACCCAGGGTATCTACACCACCAACTGGTTCTTCGGTGCCGGTGTATTCATGGTTACTATCGTCTTCATCGTCGGTAACAGCCCAGAGTGGTTCAATCTGACCGGTCTGAGTGAAGCCTATCTGACCTGGTGGTTCGCCCATAACGTATTGGGTCTGTGGATTACCCCGATAGCTGCGGCGATCGCGTATTACACAGTGCCAAAAGTTACCGGTAATCCGCTGTACTCGCATCGTATCGGTCACTTGCACTTCTGGTCGGTTGTGGTGTTCTACTCCACGCCTGCGGCTCACCACTTGATGTCGGCTCCGCTGCCAGAATGGCTCAAGTCATTCGCCTCTGTTGAAGGGGTGCTGATCCTGGTGCCTGCGATTGCCTTCGTGTCCAACTTGCTGTTGACCATGCAAGGTAAATGGCACATGTTCGTAGAGAACGTCGAAATCAAATACACCATCACCGGTGTGTTGCTGGCGGTTCCGCTGAACATGCAAGGTGGCTTCCAGCAGACGCGTGCCATTAACTGGTACGTGCATGGTACTGGCTGGATCGTTGCCCACGCTCACTTGGCGTTGCTGGGTTTCTCTACATTCCTGGAAGGTGCGGCGGTGTACTACGGATTGCAGACCATCCTGCGCCGTAAGCTGTATTCCTTGGCATTGGCTAACTTCCACTTCTGGTTCCTCCTGATCGGCTTCGCGATCTATTGGATCTCCATGACCATCGCTGGTCTGATCCAGGGTGCAGGCAAGATCTACGAGGTTCCATACATTGACGTTGTGATCGCTGAGCATCCGTACATGATCGCGCGTTGGGTCGGTGGCACCATGGTCTTCACTGGTAACTTAGTGTGGCTCTACAACATGTGGATGACTGCACGCGCTGGTGCCGTGATTCCAGAAGGTCGTCTGCCTCACGAATTGGCCTACGAACGTTAATAAAAAACCAGGGAGGATGCCAAAGTGGCGTTTAGAGAATATAAGATTGGATCACGCTTGTTCGGGGTTGCGCTGGGTGGCTCGATGATGATCACCCTGTACTTCCCAACGGTCGATATGACCTCGGTAGCTGCGACCGAAACCGGTCTACGCAAGCAGCTGTCCTACGGTCGTATTGGTGGTTTCTCCTATGAGGATCCATTTCTCAAAGGGGCTGGTAAGCCGAAGACTGTGGTTCTGAGTCAGGACCCCAAGACTGGTCAGCCGATTGAAACTGTTGAAGCTTATGTTTATGAAGCAGGGATTCCTTTCCCAAGCGGCATCAATCACCCCCGTACCTTGGGTCCGGGCGTGAAAGAGCTGAGCGAGGGCAAGGGTCAAATTGGCCAGGCTGACCACTCACAGGGGGCAGTATTTGTTGTGGCGCGGGACAGTGATAGCGTGTACGTCGAAAATGCGACGGCGACTCGTGGTTGGCAGCCCGCTGAAGTCCTGACGACGGGTGGTGATGCCAATACTCACTATGTGGGTTCCGGCAAAATCATGTTCGTGCGTGAGGGTTGCTGGTGGTGTCATACGTTGCTGCCTGAAGAAACCCAAGACTGGCAGTACTTCGGTGTGCCGCCACGTCTAGGCGACTATAACGGTGAGTCTCCGACTGCGTTCGGTTCCGACCGTAAAGCGCCTGACCTGTTGCATGTGGGGGCGCGTAACTCTTCCAAAGAATGGATGATGATGCACTTCTTCAATCCACGTTTGGTGCAACCGCATTCCATCATGCCTCGCTACGATTATCTCTGGGGCGAGAAAGATGGGAACGGTAACGCGATCGACTTTGCTGCCTGGAGACAGGCATACACGGATTATCGTGAAGGTAAAACGGTGTATCCGCCAGAGGTTCCATCCATGGCGTCGCAAAGCGAAATCCGTTACTTGGTTGATTTTGTCCTAAGCCTGAAGTGATATAGGGGAGAGATTACGATGGCATGGAATTTTGATAAACCGTTATATTCACTGACAGACGAGTCGCAAAACACTGCAGCACGTAAGACCTGGGAAAGCGAGAGTCTGGGTGGTATCACCGAAGACAATAATCGCCTGCCCCAGCCGGTGGTGTGGTTGTTGGCAGCGACGATTGTGACCGCGTTCTTGATCACCTTCCCGCTGTGGGGTCAACGTCCGAGTGCGGCTATCTTCTCTGAATACGTTCAGTTGATGGATACCCCTGAAGTTCAGGCGATTGCTGATGACAAAGGGAAGATGGATTACATCGTCAAAAATGTGAAGGACACCAAGTACAAGGCCTTGCAAGACCGTCACCCAGTTGAGATGGATGATCTGCGCATGGTCAAAGATCAAATCATCGAGCTGAACCGTCAGGGTGTTGATCTTGAAGAGTATACCGTCGTTGGGCAGCATGTGGTTCTCGCCAATTTCGAGGGCAATATGAAGCCAGATGGTACACGTCAGCGTAAGCAGCCGTGGTGGGATAAGGGGTATACCATCGATATCTTCTACGTGGCTTACTTCTGTATCGCGGTGGTGATCGTGATTAAACGTCTGCCGCACTTTAGCTGGCAGCCTGACCACAGCGTGGCGCACTAAAAAGGGAGATAAACCAATGATTGATATTGATAATCCACCGTTAGTATTACTGGGCGTTATTATTGTAGTCTTTGTGGCACCCTTTATTTACAGTTTCTTTGTGGATAATTACGACAAGGGTAAGCCTCAGATCAAGTCCTGATGGGGGGCTTGATGGGATCTGGGGGCGGGTTTTCCCAGATCCAAAAACTCAAAAATGCCGCTCTTTGAGCGGCATTTTTTTTAGCTATAATGTCCAGCTTGGTCAAGGTAACAGCGGTGGTTGGCGAGTGAAGGTGAGCTGAATGATGACGGGTGTTGAAGTGCCGATGAGAATGTTAGGCAGCATTCCAGAATTGGCTGTTAAATCTATTGTCGATGATCGCTGGGGGGTGGAGGGAATTTATAGTCAACAATTTAGCGTTGGCATTTTCTTTTTTCTGATCATTTGTATCCTGGTATTTACCGTGATTGTCATCAAGTTTATGCGTACCGGTACGGTGAACCCGGAGACAGGAATAAAGTCTAATGGTTTGAAGATGGGTGAAAAAATATTGTTTATTTGGATCTTTATCGGCATTGTGGTTGCGGTCATTATGGGGACGGTGCAATTGTTGCAAGGATATTTGTTCTAGAGGAGTTGAAAAATGGGTAATCTTGATAGTTTGCCGGATGGTTGGACCATATATTTGTGGCTCATTGCCGGGGTGTTGATCATTATTGCGGCAGCGGCGATGATCATCTGGGCCAAGAAAAATGAACAATTCGACGAAGATATTAAATACCTGGTATTTGATGAAAATGATCGAGACAAGATGTCGCCTGAGGAATTCAAGAAGAGTCAGGATGTCATGAAGGCGCAGATGAAGCGTCGTGAAGAGTTTCAGAAGGCAAAAGAAGAAAAACAGGCAAGGAAGTAGGATTGAATGAAGAAGGGAGAGAAGGGGATTTTGATCGCAATTGCGGTCATCGTAGTGCTGTTCGCGGGCATCAATATATACCGTCATGCGGCGGATCCTGCGCCGGATAAAGGAATCCCTTTTTATTCTACTGCACCTAAGGAAATGCAAAACACCGCCTCGGCATTGATGCGACAGCTTAAATGCCGTGAATGTCATGTGTTGTGGGCGGTGCGCGATGCGACTCAGGCGGTGCCTGCACCGTCGTTGGACGGGATGGGCTCGTTGCACGATGAGGCGTGGCTGTTTGCGTACCTGTCATCGAAAAAACCTCAAGAGATTTTGCCGTCACGGTTAAAGGCGGAATATCGAATGCCGTCTTATGCCCATTTGTCGGAGGCAGAGCGGCACACGCTGGCGTCATATTTGGCAAGTCTGAAGGTGCAGGATTGGTATCTGGCTGAGACGCGCAAGTCTGAATATGAAAAATTAACAGGGCAGGAATACAAACCAGAACTGGAGCAGGCGCAATGAATCAGCGATCAATGGCGATCTTGATGGGGGTGGTGGCAGTGGGTGCCGGGGCGCTGGTGAATTATGTGGGAGATCGCTTGCTTGGTGTGCGCCTGGAGTTGTTCTGGGGGGTGTCCACCTTTTCTCCAATCTGGGTCGTGGATATGTTTTTGGTGCCGTTTGTGGCGGGCACCGTGGTGGCGTTGATTTATGGATTGGGTGGCAAACTGTTGTGTTATTTCGCGCCAATTGTCACGCGCGGTATTAGTTATATTCAAATGATTAACTATGAAGGGCTGCCTGACGGGGTGACCGTGTTGCCGTTTTGGTATTGGATATTGGTATTGATCCTTGCCATAGAGGCGGCGGCGTTTGGTGGGGTTTTGGGCGAGATCGTCATCAAAAAAACCTATGGTCGCCGTCCGCGGCATACCCTTTATAAAAAATCCTCGGATACTGTTATAGATAGTAGCGATACGCAGTAATGGAAAAAACAAATCGATACCGTCCGCCGAGCGAGGCAGAACGGCGTAAGCGTAAACGTTATTTGCATGCCACCTTGGTCACCTGTGTTGCGCTGGCGATTATCGGTGGCGCCATCCATGTGGTGAAGCTGGGCTCGAACCGGATGTACGATATGCGCTCCAAGGCGACTTATGACTTGGCGGATATGCCGAATCGGACACGTGCTGCAGGTGAGGATATTACCCGTCATCAACGGCATGAAGTGGGGAAAATGCAAGTCGATCCGTATAGTGAGCAGGGGCTGTCGGCCTTATTGAAACCAGAACAGTGGCAAGCGCTCGATACAATGGTGACGGTCCCGGCGGGGACTTTTATTATGGGCTCCAATCAAGAGAGTACCAATGTACAGAATCGGCCACAGCATAAGGTGACCCTGCCCGCCTACAAGATCGATAAATATCCGGTGACTTATGCGCAGTATGCGCGATTTGTAGCGGCGAAGCATTATCGCCCCCCCTCGGATTGGGAGCAGGGCCGGATTGCAGTGGGGCGTGAAATGCAGCCGGTGACGATGGTGTCCTGGTACGATGCGCACAATTACTGCGCCTGGGCCAACAAGCGCCTGCCGACCGAAGCAGAGTGGGAAAAGGCAGCGCGAGGCACGGATGGCCGGCGTTGGCCATGGGGTGAGAAGATGGATACTTCGCGGTTGAATACTTATTATGTGGTGGGTTCGGCGACGGATGTGACCCGTTATCCTTCGGGGGTGAGCCCGTATGGGGCGATGGACATGGCCGGTAATATCTCTCAGTGGACCGCTGACGACTTTGTCGCTTATCCGGGTTCGGATGCGCCAGCGGAATTATTCAAGGCCAAGGTCGGCCGCGCAACCACGAGCGAGGATCGGGCAATGAAGGTGGTGGATTTGGTAGGTGTGGACGCGAAATACAAGGTGTTGCGGGGCGGTTCGTGGAAGAGTGATCCGTTTTCGACGGCGACTTATCACCGCAACTATTCCTTGCCGAATCTGGCGTCTGATTTTTTTGGATTTCGTTGTGCGGCGGATATCGCTGCTGTAGAGAAACGCTGATGAATGGTTTAATGAAAATAGTATCGCTGGTGGTGCTGTGGCTGGTGGTGCCGGTGGCCCAAGCGGATAGTTATCGTTACATGCATGTCTCGATCGAAACGCCGTGGATGATATTCCTGTTTTTGCTGGTGGCGGTGTTGATGCCTTTTATCTTGATGGCGATTCTGTATTGGCGTACGGCGATGCGGCGTAGCCGCGAAGCGGATGCGGCAGATGGAAGTGAGTAGTGGAATTAAGACCATGGGACTGATCAGAAGGTTTTTGATGTGGATGTTGTTCGCGGGTCTGATGATTGGCGGGGCAAGTGTTGCTGTGGCGCAAACCGGGCCTGCCAAGCCGGGGGATGACAGTCTGACGGTAATGCAAAAATTCAATGAACATTCCGAGGCTAAGGGCGGGGTGTTTAAGCTGACTGACAAGGCAAAGCATCAGGTTCTGTTTGTCATGGGTGCGTCTTTGCTGGTAATGATTGGATTGACCGCGTATTTTGGATTGTCGATGGCGTTTGGCGGCAAGGACGTGTTTGTAGGCCACATGATTTGTGCCGGTCTGACGGTAACGCTGGCGGTGGCGCATGCGGTGACATCCTTCGTCTGGTTTTTTCCCTTTTAATTGTTTTTTAGCAGCCGATTGACCGGTTGATGGGTTGGTATCGGTTCCCGCCATGAATCAATCCGTTAGTTCTCCTGGGATTTCCTTGAATCGTGGCGTTGGCCAAGCCATTGTCGCGCTCTATTTTGTGTCCGGCGTGGCTGGACTCGCTTACCAAGTGTTATGGGCGCGGATGTTGTCGCTGCAATTTGGCGTCAGCATCTTTGGCGTGGTGATTACTGCGGCCGCGTTCATGTTGGGGCTGGGGGGCGGCGCGCTCTATGGCGATCGGTTGGGCACCAGAATCCAGCAGCCATTGCGTTGGTTTGCGCTGCTTGAAGCGGGCGTGGCGGTTTATGCGCTGGCCTTGCCGTTCTTGTTGCAGGTGATTCAAAACACGGTGACGGGGCTGGCGCCGTCATCATTGCCCGGTTGGTATGGCCTGCAAGCTATCGCTGCTTTGATCTTGGTTATGATTCCCGCGTTTGCGCTGGGCGTCGGTTTTCCCATGGTGTTGCAGGCGTTACGCTCGACGCCGATTTCCTTGGCGCGTATTTATGGTGTTAATACTTGCGGCGGTGCTTTAGGCGCATTGCTGCCGTTATGGTTGTTGCCGAATGTGGGATGGGTGGCAGCGCTGTGGTTTAGTGCATTGCTGGGTTTGAGCGTGGCTGCGATCGCGTTTCTTTTGTCACGGCGTGTTGTTGCAGAAGCTGCAGTGGATTTGCCCGCCGGAGTAAATTCAGGTTCTTTGCCGTTGTCCTCAGTGTTGGCCTATGCGGCGGTAGGTGGCGCCGCGTTGATGCTGGAAGTGGGGTGGACGCGCCTGTTCGGGATGTTGTTGCTGCGCACTGAATACGTGATGGCGGTAATCCTGACCGTATTTTTGCTCGGTATCGGCATCGGTAGTTTACTGGCGCGGCGGCTGTGTGCGCCAATCTGGTTTGATTTGCTGCCAATGCTCGGCGCTGGCTTTGCATTGTTGAGTCTGTGGGGAATTGAGCCGTTGGCGGCGTGGGCCGAGGCAGTGGAGTTTTCCAGTCTGGCGCTGGCGATGTCGGCGCAGAGCGTAATGATTGCGTTATTGACATTGCCAGTGACGCTGATTCTTGGCGCCTGGTTGCCGCTGTTGAGTATTCGTTTAGGTGATGGCGGTGCCCGTTTGTATGGCGCTAATGCTTTAGGCGCAGCAACCGGTGCTTTGATTGCCGGTTTCGTGTTGATTCCGCTGCTGGGGACTCACGGTACCGTGATCGTGGCGGCGGTGTTGTTATTCATCGCCGGGATGACCTGGGCGCGGCGCAGTGTCTGGTTGGCCTTGCCGGTCATGTTGGTGTTGGCGTGGCCGGTGCGGAATTTGCCATCGGTCAGTGAATTGTTGCCGCAGACCCAGGCCAATAGCCGCGATGTGATGCTGCACGAAGATGTGCTGGGGATTACCCATGTTACACAACGTGCCGATGGTCAGCGTTTACTGCTGGCTGATTTGCAGCGCATGGATGCCTCAAGCGAACCCCTGGCGGTGATTTCGCAACAGAATCAGGCGCGCCTGCCGTTGTTGTTGCATCCCGCGCCGCATAAGGTGTTGTTCTTGGGGATGGGAACGGGAATCTCCGCGGCGGGTGCCTTGCCATTTCCAAATCTGGAGATTACAGCAGTTGAATTATCCGCAGGTGCGATCACGGCGGCAGAACAATGGTTTGCGCCGGTGAACGCAGATGTCAGCCGTAAGATACATGTCGTGCGCGATGACGCGCGGCGTTTTTTGCTGGTGGATAAATCCCACTACGATGTGATTATTGGCGACTTGTTTCATCCGGATCTGGTGGGGCGCAGCACCTTGTTGTCACGGCAGCAGTTCGCGCGGGCCAAGGCGCGGTTGAATGCGGGCGGGATTTTTGTGCAATGGCTGGCACTGAATCAATTCGATCCCGAATCTCTGGCCGCCGTGATCCGTAGTTTTCAGCGTGAATTTGATAATGCAGTATTTTTTGCCGATGGCTTCCGCTTGGCGATGGTGGGACGGCAAGGCGGCGCCATTGAGGCCGCCGCGACGCTGGGACAACTGGCCCGGTTGGCGCCTGAAGCTGCAGCACAGGTGACGGGTGGTGAGGGCGGCTGGACCTGGCTCGGCCGCTACTGGGGACGGCTTGAGGTCGGTCCGGGGCCGGTCCAGGACGAATGGGCGCCAGTGATTGAATATCGCCTGCCACGAGTGCGCTACGGCGGCGGCATGAATGTGGCGGACACGATGGAATGGTTGTTGGCGCGGCGGCCGGATCTGCCAACGGCCATGCGCGAACTGGCGGTGCCTGAGGGCGAACGTGAGCCCTTTGAGCGGGCCTTTGTTGCGACCGAGCTGTCTGCCCGCGCCTGGCTGGCGCAGTTCCGTGAGCGGGTGCGTGAGAGCCAGCAGCTATTACGCCTGGCCTACCAAGCCAATCCCCAGGATCGTTGGATCCGTGGTGCCGTGGCCGACCGGATGTATGGCAGTCTCGGACAAATGGCGGCCCAAGGGATGGATATGAGCCGTGCTCTCGAGGCCATCCTCAAAGTGAGTCCCGAGCATGCAGATGCCTTGCGTCAGGCCTGGCAGTTGGCAATCGAGGCTGGTCGGCTCGACAAAGCCGAGGAATATCGTAGTCGTTTGGTCCAGATTAGTCCCCTGGATGCGGCGCTAGCGGGGAAAGCTCAATCTCAGCCTTAGATCATTAAGGATGAAGTCTCTACCCCCAGCATGGTAAATTATCGCGATGAACTTAAGAAACCCCGTTTTACCACAGAGGCACGGAGAACACAGAGGAAAAACAGATGGGTGCTTTATTTCGGAAATTCACCTGCCGGAAGATCACCATCAGATCGTCAACCCATCGATTCTTGTTTTTTCTCTGTGCCTTCGTGCCTCTGTGGTGAGGAATTTAGGATGAATAGTTCTGACAAGGCCTTAGCCAAAATTCCCATTGTCATTGAGCGCGCGGCGCCCAGCCAGCGGCTGCATTGGCAGCGTCGCGCGTTTCAGATGTCGGTGATGGCGCTGCTGGTGTTGATCCCATTGACGGGCCTGTTTCGTATCGATCCGATTCAGGGCGCTTTTGTTGTACTCGGCCGCCAGGTCTGGTTTTCCGATTTCAGCATTGTGTTCGGATTCTGGGTGGCAGTGGCCTGTGCCCTGGCGATGACTTATTCGCTAGTCGGCACTGCATTTTGCGGTTGGGCCTGTCCGCAGAACACCTTGTCCGAATGGGCAAACCAGATGACGCATAAATTGCTCGGTAAGCGCGCCGATGTCAGTCTCGATGGCACGCCGATGCAACTGGCGCCTGCCAAAAACAAAATGGTGAATTGGCTGATCCTGATGGGACTGTGTATTTTGGTTGCCGGCGCAGTCGCGTTGATTCCACTATTTTATTTTTATGAGCCTGAAGCAATCTGGAAGTTTGTGAGCTTCCAGCACGATGCGCGTCTCGCGCCCTCGCTGCACTGGATCTACACCATCTTTTTCCTGATTGTGTTGATCGATGTCACCATGATTCGCCACTTCATGTGCCGCTTCATGTGTATCTATAAAGTTTGGCAGCATACCTTTAAAACCAGCCAGACGCTGCATATCGCCTATGATGAGAGCCGTAGCGATGAGTGTACCAAGTGTAACTATTGCGCCACGTCCTGTTTTCTTGGCATTGATCCGCGCAAAACCGAGGTCTATGACACCTGCATCAATTGCGGTGAGTGTGTCACCGCCTGCGATACACTGCATGCGCGCAAGGGTAAAGGTGTGAGCTTATTGAAATTCGCAGTGGGTGAGCGGCAGGGACGGCAGTTCAATGAATTCAAGACCAGTCTCAGCAGCCTGTTTGGACGCGCCACGTGGGTGTTACCGATATTTGTGTTGGGTCTCGGCATGTTTGTCTGGGGGCTGGCAACTTACGAGCGCTACCATATCGCCGCCTATCGCGCCGATACCCTGCAAGCTGATCAAGTCCTGGATTATCGAATTTCGCTGGCGAACAAGTTCTACGCACCGGCGGAATTTACGATCAAAATCGAGGGGCTGCCCGCAGGCAGTTACACGCTTGAGCGTAGTGTTGTCGCCAGCGACACGGCGGGCCGTATTAACGTCGCCCTGCATCTGAGTCCGGAATTACCCAAGGGCCTGTATCCGTTCCTGGTGCGGGTTAAAACCAACGATGGCTGGGAAGATAGTTTCCGCGTCCATCATTTTGTCGCAGGTAAAGTATGAAAGATGAAGAACACAAACCGCTAGCCAAAGAACAGCTCACTGAGATTCATAGTGAGTGGGAACAAGCCCCACAAGATCATTTTGGATACACAAGTGATGAAGAACGTCTTGCCAAGCGGGGCATGGAAGATTGGGAGTTAGTGAATTCGATTCCTGAATCGCAAAAACCCGTGCCTAAATGGTTCATCGGCGTGGTGCTGGTGGTATTGCTGGTCGCCATTGGCTTGAGCTTCCCGTTCTGGGGGGATCGCCCCGGTTACGAACGCGCCTGGGTGGATTGGGGATTTGCTGTTGCCTTGGTTTATATCTCCGTCGCGGCCACATTCGTTTATTACATGGTTCGCCTGTATGGTTCCTCGGCGGGAGGACGTCTCGATTCTGACAAGACTGACGGGCAGGATAGCTCCCAGCATGACACCAAGTAAGTGTCTGTGGTTTGGTACGGTTCTTGGTGGTGTCTTGACGATGGCGGGATGCGACGTTCCCGCTAACTCGTCGCAACATACGGTTAAGATCGTTGATCCCAGCTCGCCCGGGGCGGCGTTGTTTGTGAAGTTCTGCTCCGATTGTCATGCCCCGCCCAATGTGTTGACCCATACTGCCGCTGAATGGCCCAATGTGGTTTATCGCATGCAAGAGGAACGGCGGATGCGAGGTTTGCATTTGTTGAATGAGGACGAACGGGCAGCGTTGTTGGCCTACCTGCAGCAATATGCGAAAAATGGGTGATGTGATGCGTAATGGATTAGTGATGCTAATGATCGGATTGTTAACTGCCTGCAGTGGTTCTGGGTCAGCAGCACGCATGGCGACGCAGCAGTGGCAGGATATTGTTGTCGAGGTGCAGTCCCAGCCGGAACCGGTGCAGCCAGGCATGAATGAATTTCTGGTGCTGGCTACAGAAAAGCGTGGGCGGCCCGTGCATGACCTGGTCATCTCGATGCGGATTCGCGCCGATGAACCCTGGCGTCAGGCGATTCAGGATGGTTTCAGCGGCGTTTACCGCCGTGCCTTGAGTGTTACGGCGTCGGATACTGATCTGGCGGTGCAACTACACCGCAAGCGCGATAATGCTGAGACCGAATTGCATTTTTCGTTAGTGCCGCCCGGGGAACAAGTGCCAAGTTCAGAATCGAAGTAAAATTGAAATAAAACAAATAATCCCCAACGTCACGGCGACAAGAAAACACCAATACGCATAGCCGTAAAATTGTTGCGTCAGCACCAGTCGCCTGGCGATGTCATTGCGCAGATTTTCGACCTCGGTATATGGGACATCGCTCAAGCGGTCAAAAATTATCCGGCTCCTGATACCGGCCAGCAGCCCCTCCAGGAAATCCGTGATTCGCACGCAGTTCAGGATGTTCCCCAGGGAAAGGATCAGACACACGAGCGCCCCGCCGATAAGCCACTTTTCAAAGGCGCCGATCGCGCTGATGTTGTCGAAGTTGAAACCGATCGTGGCGATGATCAGCACAATGCCGCTCATTGATCCGCCTTGTAATTGGGTGAATACCTTGTGCGAGGATTCAAGCACCGGCTTCCAGGCATCCATGTAGGCGAAAAATTCCTCGCGCGAATAATCATTCTGCATATCAGCCTCCCCATGATTTGCGTGAGTGGTGGAGCAACTGTACAACGATTCCATGCCATCCCTGATTAAGTGTGGCACAGGGGGAGTGGTAGGGCTAACCCTTTTTTAACCTTTGTGCCAAACGTGCACTTTCTTCATAACGGCGCAACATCAGGACTTGATCGCCGCCGCGCTGGTCACGGCAATTAGGGCAGGTGAGGTAGGCGAGATAGAGATCTTTCGGCATGCGGCCGCTGTCCAGCAATTGCGATTGCATTTCGCGGACACTATTGCGAATCGTCTCCATACCACCTCGATGCAATTTGCCGCGTAGCTTTAGCGGGCTCGGCAGACGTTTCACCTGATGTGAAGGTGAATCAGCATTTTTCAGCAAGGCAATGATTTCACCTTTCCACCAACCGGTGCGGGTCAGTGTCAAGCCGGGCCAGCTTTCCGGCAATTCCAATTGTTGAATCAAGTGCCGCACTCGACCGCGATAGACGTCATAGCCCATAGGCATGTGCAGAAACGTCGGTAAGGGCAAGATCAACGCGGCATGCCCGCCCAGATCGATATCGCGATTGTTCCAATCGGGAACGGTTTCCGGGCAACCGCAGGGTAATGTCATGGTTTTTTAGGCATGCTGCGGATGGTCATGGCGACATTGGCCAGAAACAGCCACATGCCAAAACCCATCACCGAGGCGGAGGCCGAGGCCAAGGGGATGTATATCTTATGCACGCTGTCCATCTGCGGTGAATCCTGCAACAGCAATATTCCTTCCCAGGTGCCGAATATCATCAGTACGCTGTAGAAGCTGCTGACGCCGAGTACGGTCCACCAGAAGGAGTGTTCCACCAAACGCTTTGACCAAATGGGAGTGCCGGTCATTTTGGGTAGTAGGTAATACGTTGTGGCCATGGCCAACACCATCACGCCGCCGATGAGATTGATATGGGCGTGAGCCAGAGGATCAATCATATGGCCAGGGCCACCGTAGGGACTGCCGATGGAATCCAGCCAGGCGCGAATCGACGGAATCATCTGCAATACACCGTGGACACTGCCGATGAAAAAACTGGTGACCGAGACGACCAGGAATTTTACAAGATGGCGTTGCTCTGCCTGTGCTTCCATTGTGGCGTGACCGAAATAATGATGTTGGCGAACCGAGTTTTTAGGAGTTATTACAGTAAAAAAGCCCGGTCACCCGGGCTTTTTTACGCAACTGCGCCGTAGCGCAATTATTACCGCTTGATGTTCTTCACTGCTTCGCCAGACATGGCGTTGGACAGCAATACAGAAAGACCAAAAAACAATACGATCGGAACCAAAATACCTGGAAATATCATTTTATCCTCCTCCCTAAGCGGACTGGTTTAACCAAGTTCTCAACTTATCAGAACAACTCGGGCCAGTCTAGTCAAAATAAGCGGTGGGTGCAAGCCCTGCACGGTTAACGGTTATGCCTTGCCGGAGATCTTCAGGTACTTCGTGTACAGCTGGTCCTTGGTCTCGACGACATCGGGATTTTTGGGAATACAGTCCACGGGGCAGACATCCACGCACTGTGGGGTATCGT
Source organism: Gammaproteobacteria bacterium (assembly GCA_016200485.1). NCBI lineage: Bacteria > Pseudomonadati > Pseudomonadota > Gammaproteobacteria > Gammaproteobacteria bacterium. Next base: position 263,083 of record JACQEP010000010.1, on the reverse strand, counting down.
AATGCCCCACACACTCCGTGCAGAGGTTGGGGTCAATCACATAGATCTCTTCACCTTGGGAGATGGCGTTATTGGGGCACTCCGGCTCGCAGACGTCGCAGTTGATACATTCGTCCGTAATCATCAAGGCCATGGTTCTACTTCCTGCTTTACTGACAGCGCTATAGTTGAGTAATTTAGTCAAGTTTATCTGAATTTCGCCTTCAGGGCGAGATGTACTGCCGGGTGGACAAAGCTCGAAATATCTCCGCCCAAAGCGGCGACCTCCTTCACCAGGGTGGAGGAGATAAAAGCATATTGTTCGCAAGGCATCAAGAACATGGTCTCGATGTCAGGGGCCATTTTGCGGTTCATGCCGGCCAACTGGAATTCATATTCGAAGTCCGAGACTGCCCGCAGGCCACGCAGGATGACCTTGGCGCCTTGTTGGCGGGCAAAGTCTACCAGCAATGTATCGAAGCCGACCACTTCGATGTTAGGCATGTCGCCCAGTATTGTCCGGGCCAGTGCCAGGCGCTCCTCCTGGCTGAATGCGGGCGTCTTGCCGCTACGCGCGGCCACAGCGACGATGATCCGATCGAACAACGGCAGGGCGCGCTCAATCAGGTCCGTGTGGCCATTGGTCATCGGGTCAAAAGTGCCAGGATAGATGGCGATACGGCTCATGCAGGTGTGTGTCCGGGTAAAGATTAATTTCGAAATAATACCATGATGGCAGAGGGTGCGTTAGTTGCAGCACCCAAGGAAGGAGCCGATAACAAAAAGGCCGCGCCTTAATGACGCGGCCTTTTTGTTATCGGCTAATGCTATTTAAATGTCAGAGTCAGGCGGTCGTGTTGATGATACTGCCTATCGTGGAAGTGGAAGAAAGTTTATGGTTAGGTTCCTGTTGCTCAACTTCTCCAGTGTGGCTGCCATCATTATCGCCATCGTTGTCGCGCTTTGGTTGAACACGTTGGGCGTTGCTGTTTTGTTGTGGTATGGGGGTGGCTGCATTTGAAACACCGTGTATAGCCATTTCATGACCTCCTTAAGACAGGGCATAATGCCCATATGTTTATATCGACAATTTGTATTGTATCTTGAGCGCAGTAAAAAATATTGGGTCGTGCCATATCAATATTTAAATATTTGATTATTATGTATTTATATCGTTTCGTGGCAATTTTTGAGTAAATCTTTAATGAAACGTGAAGGGGGCATATTCGCCCCCTTTTTAGCGGAGAACTACTGAAGGGTATATAAACCTTAATTCTAATATGCAGATATCAGGCTTGCGGCACCGTGGCGAGGTGATAACCCACATCCCCTGCCGTCTTGCTGCGTAATAAATTCCAATTCGGCGGCAGCGCCGGCGGGCCTTGTTTGGAGGGGCTTTCGAGATAGATACGGGCACCGTCTTTGAGCCAGCCACGTTCAGTGAGTAGTTCGCAGCATTGTGTCAGGCAGTCGAGGCGATAGGGGGGATCAAGGAATATGACGTCAAATGGGGTAACAGGGCCGCGCAGGAAAGAGAATGCGTCGCTGGTGATGACGCGGCCGCAGGTGCTGTTGAGTGTGATGAGATGTTGCCGAATTTGATCAGCGACGCGTGGATTTTGTTCGACAAACACGACTTCGCTTGCGCCACGCGATAAAGCTTCCAGCCCTAGCGCGCCGCTGCCGGCGAAGAGATCCAGGCAGCGTGCGCCTTCGATAATGCCTTGCAGCCAGTTGAACAGCGTTTCGCGGACGCGATCCGGTGTCGGCCGCAGATCATCGGCGGTGGGGAAGCTCAGCTTGCGGCCGCGCCATTCACCGCCGATGATTCGAAGTTGGCCAGACTGCTTGCTCAAGGTGCAGCAGCATCAGCGTTGGCTTGGGCGCCGACGATGACGGTTAACATTTTGTCTGGGTGAATGCGACGCTTGAACGCATCTTTGATCTGCTCGGCAGTTACCGCTTCAATCTTGGCATTGAAGGTGTCGAGATAATCGAGCGGCTGATTATAAAAGCCGATTGCGGCGATGTTCTCGATAATCTTCTTGTTGCTGTCCAGTCGCAGCGCAAAACCGCCAGTGATATTTTGTTTGGCCTCGCGCAATTCTTCGGCTGTAGGACCGTCGTTCATGAAGGTTTGCAAGGTCTGCTGCAGGAGTTCCAGCGCTTGTGTGGCCTGATCTGTGCGGGTTTGCAGCCCCATCTGGAAAGGGCCAGCTTCGCGCATCGGGCTGAAATAACTGTAGGTGTTGTAAGAAAGGCCGCGCTTTTCACGGATTTCATCGCTCAGTCGCGACACCAAACCGCTGCCGCCGAGGATGTGATTACCGACGTAAAGCGGAAAATAATCCGGATCATCACGAGTGATAGCGGCTTGTCCGACCAGCAGGTGGGTCTGGGTCGAGGGGAAGTTTTTGGTAACGCGCACTGCCTGTGCACCCATTTTTACCGGTGGTAGCGCCGGCGCCGGTTCACCGGTGGGCAATTTGCCAATCAATTGTTGCGCGATTTTTTCCGCCTGCGCGCGATCGACGGCGCCGGTGATGGTGATGATGGCATTGCTGCCGACGTAATAGCGCTTGTGATGCTTGATCAGATCATTGCGTGTTAATTTTTTCAGCGATTGCTCGGTGCCGCTAGGGTCATGAGCATAGGGATGATCGCCATAAAGCGCATTGAAAAAGGCTTCATCGGCAATGGCCTCCGGCGATTGCTTCTTGGCTTGTAAGCCGATGAGTGCACGTTTGCGTTCGCGATCAAACGCATTTTGCGGGAAGCTGGGTTGGGTCAGAATCAGTGTCATGGTCTCAAGTGCCGGTTGCAGATACCGTGCATCGGTCAGGCTGCGTAGGCTGACTAAGCTCATATCACGCAACGAGGCGGTACCAAAGTCGGCGCCGATACTGTCGAAACGATCGGCGATTTGATCGGCATTGAGTTTGCCAGCGCCTTCTTCGAGTAAGCCTGCGGTCATGGCAGCGACCCCGGGTTTATCACCATCGCGGGCAGAGGCGGCATCAAACACGATGCGAATGTCGACCATCGGTAATTCCGGCGCCGGAACGAAATAGACGCGGGCGCCGTTGTCGGTTTGCCAGTGTTGGATAACAGGCGCGGCTTGGATAGAGATTGCGCTCAGACCTGTGGTCAGCACAATCAGGATGCGAAACATAATCTTTGTCATGGGAACTGAATCCTGTGTGATAGTTAAGGCTTAACGTAACGGCATATTGGCAGCGCCGGAATGGCCGGGCCGTTTGCCATCGAGTGGTTGCGGATCAAGCACAGCAACCGTAAGCCGGTCATCGGTCAGATATTTACGCGCGACATCGCGAATTTGTTCGGCAGTGACTTGCTGAATCTTGTCGGCGTATTGATCGCCGAGCTTCCAGTCATAACCTTGTGTGATCAGGGAGCCGATTTGCATCGCTTGATAAAATACTGAATCTTTTTCATAGACCTTGCTGGCGACAACTTGTGCCTTGACGCGGGCGAGTTCATCAGTGTTGACCAAATCAGATTGCAGGCGTTTGATCTCGGCGCGAATCGCCTTTTCAAGCTCGGCGATAGTTTTGCCTTGTGCCGGATTGCCTTCAATCAAAAACAAACTATCGAGCCGCGAGAAGCTGTCATAACCGGTGCCCACGCTTGCGGCAACCTGTTGTTCGCGTACCAGGCGTTTGGCAAAGCGGGCGCTGTTGCCGCCGTCCAGAATGCTGCTCAATACTGCCAGTGCATAAGGTTCCATGTTGTCATCGGTAACAGGAATCACCGGCGTTTGATAGCCCATAATCAGGTAGGGCAGTTCGGCAGGAGCCTTTACCGTAATCCTGCGCTCGCCTTTTTGTTCGACTTCCGTGCGGAGCTTGGATTTTGGTAGAACGCTGGGCTGCAACGGGCCAAAATGTTTTTTCGCCAATCGATAAACTTCCTCCGGATTGACGTCACCCGCGACCACCAGTGTTGCATTGTTAGGCGCATACCAGGTCTGATACCAGGAACGAATATCGTCAGCGGTCATTTGATCAAGATCGGTCATCCAGCCGATGACGGGGTTGTGATAGGGGCTGGTGACGTGGGCGGCGGCGTTGAAGCGCTCGGAGGTCAATGCCTCAGGTTCGTCTTCGGTGCGCATCCGCCGTTCTTCTATCACTACTTGGATTTCCTTGGCGAATTCGTCATCTAAAATTTTGAGATGACGCATCCGATCGGCTTCCAATTCCAGACTGATTTCAAGGCGGCCCTTTTCCAGGTTTTGGAAATAGGCAGTGAAGTCGCGGCTGGTGAAGGCGTTCTCGCGGCCGCCGTTGGCGGCGATGATCTTGGAGAACTCGCCGGGGGGGTGTTTATCAGTGCCTTTGAACATCATGTGTTCCAGGGCATGCGAGAGACCGGTCTGACCATCGTGTTCGTAGCTGCTGCCGACCTTGTACCAGACCATGGAGGTGACCACCGGTGCGCGATGGTCCTCTTTCACCAGGATCTTCATCCCATTATCAAGGTCATAGCTATGGACGGGGTTGTCGGCCAGGGCAGCAGTGCCGCTCAGACACAAGAACGCAGCTGCTGCTGCGCGCGATAGGTTTCGTAGCATGTTGTTTTTCCCTGTTACGTCTAAGGTGACGGTTGATTGTGATAGCATAACGTAATTGGTTAGACCCATACCATTTCTGAATTTTATGGGCATTTCGCAACAGTCAGTACACCGTTAATGTGACCACGGAGTTTTATGTTTGGTTCAAAGAAACAGCCCGTCGGCGACGTAGAGACCCCGGCGAAAACTGGGTTTTTTAGCCGCCTCAAGGAAAGCCTGAGCCGTACCCGCAGTAGCATCACGGAAGGCATCACCAATCTGGTCCTGGGCAAGAAGGCCATCGATGCCGATCTGCTCGACGAACTGGAGACCCAACTGCTGACGGCAGACCTGGGCGTTGAAGCGACCAGCGCCATCATCGATGATCTGACTGCGCGTATGAAGCGTAATCAATTAAGTGATGCCGACGCCTTGTTTGCCGCTTTGCGTGAAGACATGCGGGCGATTCTGGCGCCGGTATGTCAACCCTTGCAGGTCGATGCGGCGCACAAGCCCTATGTCATATTAATGATCGGCATCAATGGTGCCGGCAAGACCACCACCATTGGCAAACTCGCCAAGCGGCTGCAAAGTGAAGGGCGTTCGGTGATGCTGGCGGCGGGCGATACCTTCCGTGCTGCCGCAGTGGAACAATTGCAGACCTGGGGTGATCGCAACGGTGTGGCCGTCGTCGCGCAGCCACGCACGGCCGATCCGGCGTCGGTGGCTTTCGATGCGGTGCAGGCGGCCAGGGCACGGGGCATCGATGTCTTGATCGCCGATACCGCCGGCCGCTTGCATACGCAATCGAATCTGATGGAAGAGTTGAAAAAGATCCGGCGCGTGATTGCCAAGCTCGATGCCAGTGCACCCCATGAAGTATTGCTGGTGCTGGATGCCAGCATCGGCCAGAACGCCCTGGTACAGGCCGAACAATTTAACCGTGCTGTGGGCGTGACCGGCCTGGTCCTGACCAAACTCGATGGCACGGCCAAGGGCGGTGTGATTTTTGCGATCGCCAAAAAGCTGGGGATTCCGATCCGGTTTATTGGCGTGGGTGAAAGCATCGACGATCTGCGACCTTTTGATGCCGATGAATTTGTCGATGCCTTGTTGGCGCGCGGCAAGGGCGATTCATGAACCGCCCTTACAGATGATTTCGGATGGACATGATTCAGTTTAATCACGTCAGCAAAGTCTACACCAACGGGTTACCCGCGTTGGTGGATATCAGTTTTTCGCTGGCGGCGGGCGAGATGGCCTTTCTCACCGGCCGTTCTGGCGCGGGCAAGAGTACCTTGTTGAAAATGATTCCGCTTATTGAACAGCCGAGTAGTGGCCAGATCATTATTGACGGCAAAGCGCTGGATCAGATAAAGCCGCGCAAGATTCCGGCGTTGCGGCGTGATATCGGCGTTATTTTTCAGGACAGTAAACTGCTCTATGATCGCGATGTGTTTGATAACGTCGCCTTGCCGCTGTTGGTGTCGGGCGACTTGCATCCGCGCGATGTCACGCGCCGTGTGCGAGCGGCCTTGGATAAAGTGGGGCTGCTTAAACGCGAGCACGACTCGCCGCGCGCATTGTCGGGGGGTGAACAGCAGCGGTTGGGGATTGCCCGTGCCGTGGTGAATCGCCCCAAGATACTGATCGCTGATGAGCCGACGGGTAATCTTGATCCGGATTTGTCAGGTGAGATCATGGATCTGTTTCTGCAATTCAATCAGGTGGGAGTCACAGTGTTAGTGGCTTCCCATGATTTGGAATTGATCACGCGCATGGGTAAGCGCATTCTGGTATTGAAGCAAGGCAAATTGATACGTGATCACAGGGGACAGAATGTCGCAGCCACCGCGCAAGCCTAAGGCAACTCAGCAATCAGTGGTGGTTGCACGGGTGCGCAATTATTTTGGATCGCATTTTCATGTCCTGATGTCCAGTCTGAATCGATTGGGTCGAGCACCGATTGCCAGTTTCATGACCGCCGCCGTCATCGGCATTGCGCTGGCGCTGCCAGCAGCGGTGCATGTGTTCCTCAACAAGTTGCAGGCCGTGAGTTCGGTCTGGCAGGAATCTACTCAAGTCACGGTGTTTCTGAAAAAAGATGTGGCCGATGGGGTAGCGCTAGCCTTGTCGCGCGAGTTGCAGCGTTGGCCGGAAATCACCAAGGTCCACTACATCAGTCCTGGACGGGCACTCAAGGAATTTGAACAGCATTCCGGAATGACGGACGTAGTTGGATTATTAAATGAGAATCCGTTGCCTGGGGTGTTGGTGATCACGCCATCGAAATCGATATCGGCAATACAGACCGAAGCCTTATTGCCGAAGTTGCAGAAACTCAGTGGAGTAGAATCCGCGCAAATGGATGTGGAGTGGGTGCGCAGGCTGCATGGCTTGTTGTCGGTATCAGAGCGGGCCGTGCTGACCTTTGGCGGTTTGCTGGCGCTGGCGGTGTTATTCATCATCGGCAATACCATCCGGCTGCTGATTCAGAACCGGCAGGACGAGGTGGAAGTGGTAAAACTGATTGGCGGCAGCAATGCCTTTGTCCGTCGCCCCTTCCTTTATACCGGCATCTGGTTTGGCCTGTTTGGCGGCATGGTCGCCTGGCTGCTGGTGAATTTGCTGCTCGCGGCCCTGTCGGGGCCGGTGGCACAACTGGCCAGCCTCTATGGCAGCGACTTCCGGTTGGGCTATGCCGATCTCGAAACAACTGCTATCTTATTGTTTATTGGCCCTTTTTTGGGGCTGGTCGGTGCCTGGTTAGTATCGGGCCGCTACCTGCGGGCCATCGAGCCGGTATAAAAATCCTTTGAAAACAATTACGTAGGGGCACGGCGCGCCGTGCCCCTACAAGTATCAATATTAGCACTCTCATCTTTTGAGTGCTAATATAAGCATGCTGATTCTTTAATAAAGGGGGCAATGATGAGTAAAGGTAAGGAATTGGATCTCGCGTTTGCGCTGGGCAGCCCGGTGGGCAGCATCGAGGCCTATCAGGCCGTGGTTGCCCGGATCCCCGTACTCAACGCTGAAGAAGAACACGACCTGGCATTACGCTTACGTGATGACAATGATCTGGATGCCGCACGGCGTCTGGTATTGTCGCATCTGCGGTTTGTGGCCTACATCGCCCGTGGCTATCGTGGTTATGGTTTGCCCGATGCCGATTTGATTCAGGAAGGCAATGTGGGTTTGATGAAGGCGGTAAAGCGGTTTGACCCCGATATGAATGTGCGTCTGGTGTCGTTTGCCGTGCACTGGATCAAGGCCGAAATTCACGAATACATTTTGCGCAACTGGCGCATTGTTAAAGTCGCCACCACCAAGGCGCAACGCAAACTATTTTTCAATTTGCGCAAATCGCGTTCACGTTTGGGTTGGATGACGCAGGCAGAGATTCAGGCCATCGCCGATCAACTGGGCGTGACGCCAGAAAATGTGATGGAAATGGAGGCGCGCCTCAATAATCACGATGCTTCATTTGATCCGCTGGTGATCGAAGGCGAAGAAGATTTCGGCAGCCCGGCGGCGTATTTGACCGATCAACGGGCTGATCCGGCACGGCAGCTGGAAGAGGAACAATGGCAGGCGCACAATGAAGCCAAGTTGCAGCAGGCGTTGGCGCAACTGGATCAACGCAGTCTGGATATTTTGCAGCGCCGCTGGATTGCCGATCAAAAGGCAACGCTGCATGAATTGGCGGATGAGTATCAGGTGTCCGCTGAACGCATTCGGCAATTGGAAACCAATGCGATCAAAAAACTCAAAGCAGCCATGGAGGCTTGATGGCCATCAGTGGCCTCAGATCGAAATGTACTGCAATCCTATCCGCAGTTAATTCTTTCAGATAAGGTATTTTGCCCAGCAGCGGCGCCTCCAGGCGCTGCTGCAGAGTGGCAATGTTTTCTTCCAGCGCCGGCATGTTGGGATCGATTTGATTCGCAATCCAGCCCCAGAACGGAAGTCCGCGTTGACTGATCGCCTCGGCACTGAGCAGGGCGTGATTAATACACCCCAAGCGCATCCCTACGACCAGAATCACGGGTAATTGTAATACTGCCGCCAGGTCGCTGATATCCTGAAACTCATTGATGGGCACCCGCCAGCCCCCCGCGCCTTCAACGATCACCAGATCAGCATTTTGCTGTAGTTGCTTGAACTGTTGAGTGATGACATTGAGATCAATGACGGTATCGCAATTACGGGCCGCGATATGGGGTGCAATGGCCGCTTCAAACGCATAAGGGTTGATCGTTGCGTAGGGAAAAGACTGCGATGCCGCTTGTTGAAGTCGTAGTGCATCGGCGTTACGCAAACCTTCCGTTGTGACGGTGCAACCGCTGGCGATGGGTTTCATCGCTGCGACGCGCATGCCTTGGTCTTGCAGGTGTTTGATTAAACCAAGGCTGATTTCGGTCTTGCCGACGTCAGTGTCGGTGCCTGTAATAAAAAAACCGGAGGCGAAAGGTTTCATCGGCGGCTTTGTCGCAGTTGATCCAGTGAAACGTGCACCGTGCCGTCAGTTTGCAGATTGTTGCCCCAGGCGTGACCATAGACCACTTCGTAACTGACCGGTAAGGCGCCGTCCGGGAGGCGGAATTGCTCATAGGCATTCGCAAGCTGTTGCAGACGAGATTTGCCTGTTAGCGCGCGTGAGCGACCGGCGTTGACATTGTGGGCACCCATCGCTTTGAGATCACGCATTGCACCCTTGATATCGCGATAGGTGAGTGTCAAGTACTCACTGTCCATCACCGGATCAGACAATCGTGCGCGCATCATGGCGTCACCAATGTCATGCATGTCGATGAAGGCATTTACATGCACGTCGCTATCAACCAAGGCCCAGCTCTGGCGCAGCTCTTTGAGGGTATCCGGGCCGAAGGTGCTGAACAAGATGGTTCCTCCAGGGCGCAGGATACGCTGGAATTCGCCGAAGGTGCTGTCAAGATTCATGCACCATTGCAGGGTGAGATTGGAAAAAATCAAATCGATGCTGTTGTCAGCGAGTGGTAAATGTTCGGCATCGCCACAGACAAAAGAATGTTTACCGAACCAGCGTCCTAAAAAAGGGAGCCGGCTACGGGCGCGACGCAGCATGGCGGGCGCCAGATCGAGCGAAATCACCTGCGCCTGCCGGTAACGCTGCGCCAGGGCGAGGCTGCAAACGCCGGTGCCAGCACCCAGATCAAGAATGCGTTGCGGCTGGAGTTTGATCAAATCCAGACGTTCAAGCAGGCGGTTACCAACTTCGCGCTGCAAAATCGCCACGTCATCATAGCTCGCCGCGGCACGGTCGAAAGATTCTCGAACTTTGGTTTTATCGATTTGATAGATATCGTAGGGGCGATTCATGAATCGCCTCTATCCAGAAATTCACGTACCGCTTGTAAACTAGGTTCGCGATGCGACATGAATGGCGCATGTCCGGCATTAGTAATGATTGAATAGTGAGCGCCAGGTACCAGCTGATGAAACGCCTGGCCACCGGCTAGTGGCACCAGCATGTCACGATCGCCGAGCATGATCTGTAATGGCACGTTCAGCTTGTGAAGCTGGGGACGAAGATTGGCGCGGCGCAAAACCTCGAGCCCTAAGCGCAATGCTTCCAGTTGTGGCGCGGGACGACTGGCGACTTGTTGCTTAATCATCTTCAAGGCGTTTTCTTCGTCATCACAGCCACGTACTTGCAACGATAGAAAACGTTGCAAGGTCTGCATTGGATCATTTTCCAGCGAGCTGGCAAACGTTGCCAGTGATGTTGGCGCGACGGCATGAGACCAATCCTCAGACTGCACAAATTGTGGCAAAGCACCGATCATGGTGAGACGGCTCATGGCTTGAGGATAGATCAGTGCTGCCTGTAATGCGGCGATGCCACCAATCGACCAGCCGACCCAGGCCGCGTTGGCGGGTGCGGTTTCGGTGAGTAATTGCGCCAGGCGCTTTACGTCGAAACCGCCGGCAGGTAATGCGCTGCGACCATGCCCGGGCAGATCGATCAAGGTCACTCGATAATGCTGTGCTAATTGTTCAGCGAATGGCCCCCAGATACCACTGTGCATGCCCCAGCCATGAATCAATACCACGTCAGCGCCGTGGCCAATGGATTCGTGATAAAGACTCATAAACTCGACTCCAGTGCAGATAGCAGGCGATCAACATCATTCTCCGAATGCGCCGCCGAGAAGGTGATGCGCAGACGCGCGGTGCCAACGGGTACGGTGGGTGGTCGTACCGCACTGACAAAAATGCCGTGCTTCAATAAGTTTTGACTGGCGAGCAGGGCAGCATCAGCGTCGCCGATCACTAATGGTTGAATCGGTGTGATGGAGGGCATCAGCGTCAGTCCCAACTCGGTAACACCCTTTTGAAAACGTTGGATCAAATGTTGTAGCTGTTCGCGACGCCAGGACTCGGTTTGCACCAGGCGCAGACTGGTGCGCGTCGCCTCGGCGATTGCAGGCGGCAGCGCAGTGGTATACACATAGGTCCGTGCCTTTTGAATTAAATATTCAATCAATTCTTCACTGCCCGCAACAAAGGCACCAAACGTGCCAAAGGCCTTGCCCAGGGTGCCGACCAAAATCGGCGCATCTGCAGCCGCAAGATTGAAATGTTCGATGCAGCCGCGGCCAGTGGCGCCGATGACGCCGAAGCCATGGGCGTCGTCGATCAATAATGGCACAGAATATTGTTTCGCCAGTTGCGTTAATTCTGGCAGTGGCGCGAGATCGCCGTCCATGCTGAAGACGCCATCGCTCACGATGATCGCAGCATTGGAATGATGTTGTGTCAGCAACCTTGTCAACGCTTGGGTATCGCCATGGGCATAACGTTGGAGTCGTGCCAGTGCCAAGCGGGCACCGTCGAGTAGCGAGGCGTGATTGAGTCGATCTTCAAAGACGACGTGACCGCGCGGACAGAGTGCGTCGATGACACCGAGGTTGGCCATGTAACCGGTGGAAAACAACAAGGCGCGTGGTTGGCCGGTGAAGGCGGCCAGTTCTTCTTCCAAGGCATGATGCGGATGCGCATGGCCGTTGATGAGATGCGCAGAGCCGCTGCCAACACCGTAATGTTCGGCGCCACGCTGCAAGGCCCGGATCACTTCGGGATGATTGGCCAGTCCGAGGTAATCGTTGCTGCAAAACGAAATAACTTCTTTGCCATCGATAACTTGATAAGGCCCTTGTGGCCCTTCAACGATACGGCGGCGGCGATAGAGATGTTCCTGCTCAAGGCGGGTGAGTTCGGTGGATATATTTTGCATATAGCTGAAAATTTTTCTCTTCTCTTTGCAGCAGAAATACCTACATGCCCCCTCTCCCTCAGGGAGAGGGGATCAGAGTATTAATTTTATCCCCCCTCATCCTAGCCTTCTCCCTGAGGGAGAAGGGACGCTCTGTTTGGCCGCGTGGCAAGATGTGTAGCAATTTCTTCTCCGGAAAGGAGGACGAAATTCACTAAGCGGAAGCCGCGACTACAGCTATGCGCTCTTCACGCCGCTGTTGAGTATCGCCGCGCACGTTGAGATTAAGATCGCGCAACATTTTCAGATCATCCTCAACACTGCGGCCCTTGGTGGTGAGATAGTCGCCGATCATGATGCCTGACGCACCGGCCATGAAAATCATCGACTGCATATCACCGAGGAACTGGCGGCCGCCGGCAATACGAATCTCTGCGCGCGGCAGCATGTACCGATAAACAACGATTGTTTGCAAAATTTCTTGCGGCGACATTGGTTGGCGGGTGCCCATCGGCGTGCCCGGCGCCGGGTTCAGGAAGTTGAGCGGCACTGATTCAACACCTAGATTGCGCAGCGTCTCCGCCAATTCAATGCGTTGATCCAGACTTTCACCCATTCCCATAATACCGCCAGCACACACACGCAATCCTGCTTCGCGGGCATTACGAATCGTGTCAATATTTTCCTGATAGGTGTGTGTAGTGCAGACTTGATTGAAAAAGCTCTCTGCCGATTCGAGATTATGGTGATAATTTTCCAGACCCATGCCGCGCAACATCGTGGCCGTATCTTTATCCAGCGCACCCAGACTGGCGCAACGACCGATATCAGAATGTTCACCCATGGCGGTGAAATATTCCTTGAGCTTTTCTTTTTCCTTGGTCGAGCGCACGCCCCAACCTTTGGACACGACGCCGAAATCGCTGGCGCCCCACTCGCGGGCGCGTTGCGCCTGTTCCACCAATTGCGCGCTCGTGATGTAATCGTAAGCCGGTGCCGCCGTCTTATGGTGGCCGCTTTGTGAACAGAAAGAGCAGTTCTCGGAGCAGTTGCCGGAGCGGACATTGGAGATGGCGCAGACCTCGATTTCTTCGCCACGCAGAGTCTTGCGCAGGCGATCAGCGCCCGCCATCAACCATGGCAGATAGTCATGATCAAGACGGATCAGCCAGCGGCCTTCTTCGGCCGTCATCTCGCCGCCATTGAGGAGGCGGTGGGTGATTTCGTCGATACGAGAATAAGTGCGATTGTCCATGTTATCCTCTTTTTAAATGAATGAATTAGGGTGGTGTGACGCTAAAAACGGGACTATGAAGGGTAGCGTCTGCGCTGTCAACTTTAGGGATGAGCAATGGTTGACAAGTGGTTAAAAAATACCCACGAGTGGTTATTGCCCCCTACCTGTGTGCTATGTCATGGGCCGGGGGCAGCGGGGCGCGATTTGTGTCCGGGCTGCGAGGCCGATCTGCCCTATCTGAAAACGGCCTGTCAGCACTGTGCGATGCCATTGCCGGTGGCAGGGACCTGTGGTGCCTGTCAGCAAGACCCGCCGCCATTCGCGACCACGCGGGCCTTGTTTCATTACCGCGAGCCGGTGGACCACTTGATCCAGCGGCTCAAATTTAACCGTAAGCTCTATGTGGCTCGTTTACTCGGTGATTTATTGGCGCAGCAGCTTGCCGGAGTCTGGCCGCGCCCGGACGCAATTATCCCGGTGCCACTGCATCCACTACGCCTGCGCCAGCGCGGCTTCAACCAGGCCCTGGAGCTGGCCCGGCCAGTGGCAGAGGCTTTGAGTGTTCCGCTGTTGGCCCAGGCCTGCCGCCGTGAACGTGATACCCCCGCTCAATCCGGCCTGGATGCCGTGGCTCGGCACCGCAACCTAAAGGGAGCCTTTAAGGTGGATCCTGCATTGGACACGCGGCACGTCGCCCTGGTTGATGATGTGATGACCACCGGTAGCACAGTTGCTGTTCTAGCTCAGGCGCTACGCCGCGCGGGGGTAGCGCGGATCGATGTCTGGGTGGTGGCTCGAGCCGACTAACCTGGAAAGCCCTTCAACTGTCGTCTATTTTAGACAGTTGGGTTGCTGTGATTTTGAGCGTGACATGACCGTGTTACCATTGGGGCCGATTTAACCTAAAGCCAAGAATGGAGTTGTGAGATGAAGTTGCATGTTGCCACGGTCGCGCTGCTGGTTGCGGCGAGTACGGCTGTTACAGCCGGTGAATTGGATATCAGTTTGAGTAACGATACGGCTCAGGTTCGCTATTACGCGCCGATGAGCCACAGCAAATATGGCCATACCGATTTCGATATCGGGGCGTTGTATACCGAGAATGATGATCTTATGGCCAGTGCCGGAATGATGATGTCGGGCGAGGCGGGCAGTCGCGCGCCGGGTGTGCATCTGGGCGTCGGATTCAGGGGATACGGGGTATCGTTCGATAACATCAATAAGGATGTTCTGGCCTTGACCTTGGGCGGTGAAGTTCTGGTGGTGCCGCCAAGTGAGCGGCGCTTGGGAATCGCGTTTTATGGCAACTTTGCGCCGGACATCACCACTTTTGGTGATGCCAGTCAATTCTCCGAGATTGGCGGCCGGGTGCAGTATGAAGTGTTGCCCGAGGCGGCGGTTTACGTTGGATTTCGCCAGATCAAGGCAGATTTGGATCCCGGCGCGACTGTGACGCTCGACAAGGGGCTGCATGTGGGTCTGAGAATGAAGTTTTAATGCAGGGGCGAGACATGACTCGCCCCTGCTAATCACCAACGGGGTATAACGGGCAGCGAATGAATATTTCATCGACCTCCAATCTTGCCGTTTATTATGACGGCAATGCTGCCCGGCGTATTGAGCCACGCGGGGTTCCTGCGCGTGAAACGCCTGTCGTTAAGCCCGTTGGTCGTGAATCGCGTAGCGATACCGCACCCGTTGAACAAATCATTGAGGGTGAGGTTCTCAACAAGCCACGCGAAGCAGCACATGCTAACGATGAAATTTCCGGGCGCGAATTTTTGCAACGGCGCCGCTTCAACGAGCAATTGCAAAACGAATATGGGGCCGGCGTGAGTGAGGCCCTGCGCCAATATCAGGAAACCGCGCAGCTCAATATTGCGCGCGCCAGCCAAATAGATGTGTTTGTCTAAATGCGCTCACCCATGAAACCGGCCGATGATGGTCGGCTAGCTCATCTTATCCGCAATCAACGCTGGGCAGCGCTCGGTACGATGGAAGATGCCAAGCCTTATGTCGCCTGGGTGGCCTATGCCGTGGATGCTGATTTCAGCGAGTTCTGGTTATTGTTAAGCAAGCTGGCGCGGCATACGCAAAACCTGCTTGAAGAACCTGATATTTCAATTGCGATCAGCGAGCCTGATACTGGTAGCGGAGATCCGCAGCAATTGGCGCGATTGATGCTGCAAGGGCGGGTGGAAATGATCGCTCCCGAGGATGGGCGTTATTCCGAGGTTCGTGACTGTTATCTCCAGCGCTTCCCTGATGCTGAATTGTGGTTTGAGTTTGGCGATTTTTCGCTGTTCCGGTTTTTGCCGGCCACGGGGCGTTATGTCGAAGGTTTTGCCAGTACGCACCGCGTGGATCGTGAGCGATTAAAAGCTGTAGGGGTGGGTTTTAAACCTGCCCCTGCAGGTTAATCAAACTGTTTCGTGACCCAGGGCGATATCAACAGCAGCAGCAACACCCCCAGGATCAAATCCTGGTATGCAGCGAGTGCCTGGATGGCGTCGCTAATCGCATAAGCTGAAAACATGCCGCTGATAATGAGTACTAGTTTGATCATGGTCCGACTCCTGAATTACAAAGGTTTATATTATTTATAGTCGGATCGGGAAAATATTTCTGAGGCGTGGGTGGCAGTAAAACTGTGATCCAGTTCACAAAATCAGCAAAAAAATGATTTCGGGGGGTAAGTGGACTTTTTACACGTTGCAGCAGCGGTCATTGTCGACGATCAGGGCCGGGTCCTGATTGCCCAGCGGCCGCTGGATAAGCACCAGGGCGGCTTGTGGGAGTTCCCGGGGGGCAAGGTGGAGCCGGGGGAAGAGGTGCTGGCGGCGCTGGATCGCGAGCTACAGGAAGAAGTGGGAATCAACATCGAACAGGCTCGGCCCTTGATCCGGGTGCAGCATCGGTATCCCGAACGGGCCGTGCTGCTCGATGTCTGGCGCGTGGACCGGTTTCGTGGCCGCCCAGAAGGCCGCGAAGGGCAGGCGATTGCATGGCTGACGCCTGAAGAATTGCCCAGCCGCGCCTTTCCCGCCGCCAATGTGCCGATTATCGCCGCCGCCCGATTGCCGGATCGCTATTTGATCACGCCAGAGCCGGGCGATATTCCGGCATTCCTCGATCAATTACAGCAGGCCATTCCCCGGCACTCATTGCGGCTGGTACAACTACGGGCCAAATCGCTGGCGCCAGCGGAGTACCGCAATTTGGCGTCCAAGGTGATCGAGTTATGTCATGCTCAGAACGTAAAGCTATTGCTCAACGCCGAACCGGGATGGGTGGAAGAACTGGGTGCTGATGGTGTGCATCTAACGGCTGAACGATTGCGGCAATGGCATCAACGGCCCTTGCCATCCAATTATTGGGTGGCCGCGTCTTGTCACAATGCGCAAGAGTTGCTACATGCCGCGAGCATAGGTGTAGATTTCGCCGTGTTAGGACCAGTGCAAACCACCGCCAGCCACCCCGAAATAACGCCGCTGGGTTGGAATCAATTTCGCAGCCTCGTCGATGCTGTGCCGATGCCGGTCTATGCGCTCGGTGGTCTGCATGTGGAAGATTTAAAAACCGCCTTTAATTACGGTGCCCAAGGCATCGCCGCGATTCGGGGGTTGTGGGGGTGATGAATCGCATTGTAGGGACGGGTTTGAAACCCGCCGCTACGGGGGTGTATCCTGATCGGATTCAAAATCTGCCCTCGCATCCTCCACGGGGATTCTTCGCGATTCACTCGCCCATTCGCCCAGATCAATCAAACGGCAGCGCTCACAACAGAAAGGACGCCAACGGGATTCCACCTGCCAGACCACGGGTTTGCCGCAGGTGGGGCAGGACACCACTTTGGGACCGCTCATAACATGCAGCAGGTTAGTTTGAAGGGAACGTTTTCTTCGGCTTGGGTGGGACGTTCAGCGCCGCCGTGACGCAAGAAACGTACGGTGAAGCGATGTTTGCTACCACTGATTTCGGCAAAATAAGGATAACTGCTGGCGACGGTGACCCGGATCAACTGGCAAATGCTGGTTTGATCGAGATTCTTCTGGAAGAAACCGCTCTCGGCGACTTCATCGCTGGTATGGCCACTTTCACGGATCAGGCGTAACAGGATGTTGACAGACTCGCGAATCGGTTCGAAAGGTTCCAGCCAGCGGCTCATGTCGGCAGCACGACGCTCGGTGGGCTGAGACAACCAGAAATGGTAGGACGGCAAATCGAAATCACAGCAACCACCCGAGATGGCGCTGCGCTGTTTGACGCTATTCAAAAATTCATTGGAACGAATGTCGAGCGATTGCACTGGCAGGGAATGGAGGCGGTCGATCAAGACATCCATTTCGCTCAGCAGCTGATCCAGGACGGTCCGGTCAACCTTTGGATTCTCTGCCAGCTTTTCAAGGAAATTGGTCTGACGCTCCAGCTCTTTCAGGAGTTCAGTTTTGATATCGGCGCGGCTGAAGGCATTGCTCAGGTCAAACAGGGCATTCATCGACGCCCGGCTGTCCCACACGGAATCGCGGAAGGTAAAGGCGCGGCATTGTTCGAACAGAAACTCCAGCCGGAGAAATGTCCGTATCCGTTCATTCAGCGGTTGTTCGAACACGATCTGGTCGCGCACCGTCGCTTGTCGTCCCTTTAATGCCGAAGTCGTCTGTGCTTCGGAGTTATATTTTGTTGCAGTGGCGGAGTATCTGTTCACAGGCGCAACCATCGGGTTGGGTAGATGGATGCGTTATAGTTTACGCGATCATCTGACTTGCGCAACCAGACAAGTGCAAAAAAATTCACTCTGTCGCCAAACTGAACCCCATTAATCTTTTTTCTGCCCTGCTAAGGCAATATAACGGAGATTAAGGTCAAAAACTTGAGTTTTCAAGTGATTAAGGTCGTTATTATTAGTGATCACATCATCGGCCACTGCCAGACGATCTTTGCGCGAGGTTTGCACTGCAAGAATGGCGTCGATTTCGGCGTCACTTAACGCATCGCGTTCCCGCACCCGTTGCCGCTGTTGTTCCGGTCTTGTGTCCACCACCAATACCCGATCCAGATGGCTGCGCTGGCCGGTTTCAACCAGTAAGGGGATGACGAAAATACAGTAGGGGGCGTTGAGATCGGCAGCGCGTTTTTCCATCTCGGCGCGGATGCGCGGGTGGAGAATGGCTTCCAGCACCTGGCGTTTGGCAGGGGTGGCGAATACCTCGCGCCGGAGCCGGGTGCGGTCAAGGCGACCATCGGGGTCCAGCATTTCCGGGCCGAAGGCGGTGATGATTTCGTCCAGCGCCGCCTGGCCCGGCTCGACCACTTCGCGGGCAATGATGTCGGCATCGATCACCGGCACCCCCATTTCGGCAAAAAAACGGGCCACAGTGGACTTGCCACTGCCAATACCGCCGGTAAGGCCAACGATGAACATTGTATAGTGATAACTGAAACGGGGGAAAATTGCTATATCTGCCGTGGAGATGGATTTTGCAGGCGTGGTAGGGGCACGGCGCGCCGTGCCCCTACGGGCGAGGGGGATCACACCCCTACGAATTCAACCCCGCCATCTTCAAATACAACCGCGTCAAATCATTGCCCCAGATCATGGTGATCCAGCCCGCGGCAGCGAGGTAAGGGCCATAAGGGATCGGCAACTGGCGGTCGCGGCCGAGGAACAGAATCAAGCTGATGCCTACCACGGCGCCGACAAAGGCCGAAAGCAGAATCACCACCGGCAACGCCTGCCAGCCGAGCCAGGCGCCGAGCATCGCCAGCAGTTTAAAGTCGCCATAGCCCATGCCCTCCTTGCCGGTGAGTAGCTTGAAGGCCCAATAAATGCTCCACAAGCTCAGATAACCGGCCAGCGCACCGATGATCGCTGCGCCGGGATAGGTGAAGACGCTGAACAGGCTGGCGGCGAGTCCCACCCAGAGAAAGGGAAGGGTAATGACGTCGGGTAATAGCTGATGATCAAAATCGATCATGGTCAGCGGAATCAAAGACCAGGTGAGAACCAAGGCACAGGCGGCTTCCCAGCCAACACCGAAATGCCAGGCGACAAAGCCGGATAACACTGCCGTTACCGCCTCGATGATAGGGTAACGAATCGAGATATGTACCTTGCACTTTGCGCAACGGCCGCGCAGCAAGAGATAGCTGATGATTGGAATGTTTTCGATAGCGCGGATTTGATGGCCGCATTGCGGACAACGTGAGCGCGGCACCGCAAGATTGAAGGGTTCTGAAACGGCAGGGGTTAACTTGCCATCCGGATGTTGTAACTCGGCGCATTGTTCCTGCCATTGCCGCTCCAGTATCAGCGGTAGGCGATAGATCACGACATTGAGGAAGCTGCCGACAGTGGCGCCGAGGATGGTGATAATGGCAATGAAAAACAGCGGCTGGGCGCTGAGGTATTCGATTACGGTCATTGTGTAGATAATTTATCCGACCACTTGACCCATCTTGAAGATAGGCAGGTACATCGCCACCACCATGCCGCCGATAATCACGCCGAGAAAGGCCATGATCAAGGGTTCCATCAGGCTACTGAGGCCATCGACCGCATTATCAACCTCTTCCTCGTAAAAGTCAGCAACTTTGGCCAGCATGGCGTCCAATGAGCCGGCCTCTTCGCCGATGGCCACCAATTGCACCACCATATTGGGAAAGAGGCCGGTCTGGCGCATGGATTGGGTCAAGGTGGTACCGGTGGAAATTTCATCGCGCATACGCAGGATGGCATTGGCATAAACAATATTCCCAGCTGCGCCAGCGACGGTCGCCATGGCTTCTACCAAGGGTACACCAGCAGCAAACATGGTAGACAGAGTGCGGGCAAAACGGGCAATGGTGGCTTTGCGAATAATTTCGCCAAAAATTGGAGCCTTCAAAATTGATCGATCAAGAAAATCGTTAAAGGGTTGAGATCGTTTTTTGGCTTCGATAAAGGCATAGCCAGCCCCGACAAATGCGCCAATGATCAGATACCACCACTTGATCACGAAATTGGACATGGCGACCACGGCCAGGGTCATTGCCGGTAGATCTGCGCCAAAGCCCTGGAACAGGGCAGCAAATTGCGGAATGACAAAATAAAGTAAGATGAAAGAAACGATAATAGCGGCAGTTACAACGGCGGCGGGATAAAACAGAGCTTTCTTGATTTTGCCCTTGATGGCTTCGACCTTTTCCTTGTAGATGGCAATCTTGTTGAGCAATGTCTCCAAGATACCGGCTTGCTCACCCGCATTCACTAGATTGACGTAAAGGGCATCGAAATACTGCGGATGTTTGGCCAGGGCTTCGGCCAGCGAGTTGCCGCCTTCGACATCCGCCTTGATCTGGAGGATGAGCTCCATCATCGCCGGGTTCTCATGGCCACGACCGATAATCTCAAATGATTGTACAAGTGGTACACCGGAACTCATCATGGTGGCCATCTGGCGACTGAAAATGGAAATGTCTTTGGGTCCGATTTTCTTTTTCCTAGCACCCCCCAGCAGCGGTTTGGACTTCCTGTTGATTTTGAGCACATTGACACCCTGGCGCCGAAGTTCGGCCTTGGCCAGGGTGAGCGATATACCACGCACTTCGCCCTTGGCGCGGTTGCCGCGTTTGTCAGTGCCTTCCCAAAGAAAAGTATCTTGGGTCTTGGTTTTGGTGTCTGATGTTTTTTCCGCCATATTAATCCGTGATTACGCGATGAATTTCTTCGAGGCTGGTCAAACCGTTTTTCACTTTCAGTAGGCCAGATTTTTTGAGGTCAGGTACCCCTTCTTTCTCGGCCTGGTCGGCGACCTGGATGGCGTTGCCACCGGCCATGATCAGTCTACCCATTTCTTCGGAGAACGGTAGTACCTGATAAATACCGACACGTCCCTTGTACCCTTCGGTGCATTGGTCGCAGCCGACCGGTTTATAAATGGTGAGTCCTGTCTCAACGTCGGCCTCGCTAAAACCTTCTTCCAGTAACGCTGCGGGTGGGATATCGGCCACTGCTTTGCAATGAGAACACAATTTTCGTGCCAGGCGTTGGGCAATGATCAGGTTCACTGCCGAAGCGATGTTGAACGGCGCCACGCCCATATTCAACAAGCGTGATAACGTTTGTGGCGCATCGTTGGTATGCAGGGTCGAAAGCACCATGTGGCCGGTCTGCGCGGCCTTGATCGCAATCTCGGCGGTTTCCAGGTCACGAATTTCCCCGACCATGATCACGTCCGGGTCCTGGCGCAAAAATGCCTTCAGTGCCGCCGCGAAGGTGAGGCCGACCTTGGGATTGACATTGACCTGATTCACGCCGGGCAGGTTAATTTCCGCCGGGTCTTCAGCGGTGGAGATATTACGATCTACGGTGTTGAGAATATTCAAACCTGTATACAGAGAAACCGTTTTACCGCTACCCGTCGGTCCAGTGACCAGGATCATGCCATAGGGTTTATTCAAGGCATCAATATAAAGCTGTTTTTGTTCCGGTTCATAACCCAGCGCATCAATCCCGAGCTTGGCACTGCTCGGGTCAAGAATACGCATGACTATTTTTTCACCAAACAAGGTCGGACAGGTATTCACACGGAAATCGATAGCACGATCCTTGGTGATTTTGAGCTTGATGCGGCCGTCCTGTGGCACACGTTTTTCCGAGATATCCAGCCGCGCCATGACCTTGATGCGGGCGGAGAGTTTTGGCGCCAGCGATACTGGTGGATTGGTGACTTCATGCAGCATGCCATCCTGGCGGAAGCGGACGCGATATATTTTCTCATAAGGCTCGAAGTGAATATCCGAGGCGCCTTTGTTAATCGCATCCAACAATATTTTATTGATGAAACGCACGACGGGGGCATCGTCGACATCTTTTTCGCTGGTGTCGTCAGCCGGGACTTCATCACCACCGGTAATGTCGAGATCATCAAGGTCGCTGTCTTCCAGCCCCTCCATGGCCTGGGTTTTTGATTCGAGTGACTTTTCGATAATTTTGCCGAGCTTGTCTTCCTCTACCAGGACTGCTTCGGTATTGGTGCCGGTGGCAAATTTTATTTCATCCAGCGCCAGAAAATTAGTGGGGTCGGAGATGGCGACGAAGAGGCGATTGCCGCGTTTCATTAAGGGTATGACCCCGTGTTTGCGGATCAGCTTTTCGTTAATCAGGGAGGTTGCCGCCATGTCCATGTCCATGGCGTCGATGTCGAACACCGGTACCCCGAATTCATGCGAGGCTGCGTTGGCAATGGTCAAGCCATCCAGCAGTTTTTTGCTCACCAGATAACGCACCAGCGGCATTTTTTCTGCGGCAGCAGCTTGATAGGCCTGTTCGGCGGCCTCGCGCGCCATCAGACCATCGCTGACCAAGCGTTGGGCTAGGCCAGTCAGAGGTGGGGCAACAGTATTCATTCCAAAGTGAATCCCTTTACTTGATATAAAGCATTCCAACATAGTTAATTTCGACAGCAGAAGGCCATTACTTTAATCAGGCGATTGGCCTAGTCATGGAATGGCCGCAGATGCCCGGAATGATA
The DNA here is from genome assembly GCA_016200485.1 of Gammaproteobacteria bacterium. Classification (NCBI taxonomy): domain Bacteria; kingdom Pseudomonadati; phylum Pseudomonadota; class Gammaproteobacteria; species Gammaproteobacteria bacterium. Next base: position 240,521 of record JACQEP010000010.1, on the reverse strand, counting down.
GAGTTTCGTCTGATGGGCGCGCAGACAGGCTTCTATACTGCGCAGATGCGTACGGCATGTCAGTCATGTGCAGGCCATACAGAAGATACGGGTCGAGATGCGGCAGAAAAACTGGATTAATCAGTGATCCCAAATTAATTCGACAGATTCAATATTGAACTGACCAGTAGAATATTAATAATAAAAAAGGGCATCCGAAGATGCCCTTTTGTTCGGCCATTGGCCTGTAGGATGTTAGCAAAGACCCGCAGCTACGCAGGTACCGCCTTTGGTCCATTGAATCGGCGGCACAATTCCGTTAGGCGTTAGTGTGAAGGTGACGCTGTCTACGGCTGGCGTTCCGGTAGCAGTGATGACACCATCCACCATGGCTACGGAGGTGACGACACCACTTGCACCAGCAGCCGCAGGAATACCATTTGAGCCGGTATCAGCACCTGTAATGGTACTTACATCGAAATTGCCTTGTTGCGCAGCAACTTCAAAAGCAGTCTTATAGGGGGTGACCGCCATCACCACTTCCGAGAACTTGGCCTTCTTGGTATAGGTCTGGTATGCAGGAATCGCCACAGCCGCCAAAATACCAATGATCGCGACCACAATCATCAATTCAATCAGGGTAAAACCTTGTTGCTTCTTCATGATGTTTCTCCTCAGTTCAGTTGTTAGACAAATCTATGTAAATCACGGGTTGAATACGCTAACTCATATCGGTCCTTGCGACTAAGACTTTAGTTAGCAGTCGAGTCCTTCGTCTTGTAGTGGATGTTGCACGGGCTGTGCCAAGTGTGTCAGGAAGGCTTAATAATATGACATCGATCACAGTTCGGGTGGTTTTGGCTGGTTAAGGGCTTAAAAATGGGCGTTTTTGGACGGGTTCTAACATGCCAAGGTGACAAAAATGGTCAGTTTGTGACGTAAAGTGACGTTTGCTGGCGATTAGGTGCTGGGGTCAATGACTCTGAATAACGCGGCTAGTAATTTCTTCGGCGATGGCTGCATCCAGTGTTTCAACATAGCGCACAGTGCCGGCACGTTCTCTTGTTTCCAGGTTGAAGGAGCGTACCTGATTGCAAGACGGCCACACCGCTGGTGCCGTGGCCTGTGATCGCTGTGGCACATAAGTGGTGCTAAAGCAACACTTTACTGGGCCAAGCGAGTATGCCCCATGAACGAGTCAAAAAAATTCAGCAATCTGGCCGCCCAGGCCGGTCAACGCTGGTCTGAGTGTCGCGTATCAATCTGGGGCGATGCGTAGTATCTGTATCTACAAAAAGCTTGACATTATCCATTTATTTGTATATACAATTAAATTATGAAAATCGACTTCGACCCCGCCAAATCTGAAAAGAACACCCGTGAGCGCGGGTTGCCCTTCGACTTAGCGGAGGATTTTGAGTGGGATAGTGCTCTTGTTGTGCAAGATACCCGCAACCCCTATCCAGAATCCCGGTTCCAAGCCATCGGCTTCATTGATGAAGAACGGCTTCATGTCTTGATTTTCACTTTGACCCCCGGAGGCATCCGGGTTATCAGCCTGCGCAAGGCCAATGCAGAGGTAAACCGCTATGAAAAAGCCCAAGAAACCCAATCCTGAACTGATTAATGATGAAACCCCGGAACTAGACGCTGAATGGTTTGCCAAGGCCAAACCCGCTGCTGAAGTGTTACCACCGGAATTGTTGACAGTGCTGCCCAAGCGCCTCCCTGGACAGCGTGGCGCACAGAAAACACCGCGTAAGGTACCTGTCAATGTGCGGTTATCGTCCGAAGTGATTAAATATTTCCGAGCCACTGGCCCCGGGTGGCAGCGGCGCATGGATGAGGCACTCAAGGAATGGGTAGATGAACATCGGCATTAAGATGAGGCAACTTTGCTAAATAAAAGGCCCAGATTAACCGGGCTTTTTATTTAGTCTGTCCATGGAAGAAGCGTCTGCCAGGGCACTGTATTTCCCGATTCCCTCAGGGATCGTTTTTCGGCAATTTATTAAATGGTGTGATTGAGCGTTGCATCAAATCTTCCATTCCCACGCCCGTGCCATGAAAAATGGTTGGGGTCCGGGGCGATTCATGAATCGCCCCAATTTGCAGGTGTGTCTGTAGGGGCACGGCGCGCCGTGCCCCTACTACTCCAACCCCAATTTTTTCAACCGATACCGCAACTGCCGAAAAGTAATCCCCAGCAACTTGGCAGCAGCCGTTTTGTTAAACCGGGTTTGTTCCAGGGCACGCATGATGCTGTTTTTTTCCTGGTCGGCAAGTTGTTGGTCAATATCCAGTGTGGCGGGTTGGGTGCTGGTTTCGGCAGAGATTGCTGGCAGGTGCAGATCGGCAGCCTGGATCACATTGTGCTCACACAGCGTGGCGGCGCGTTCGAGGATGTTTTCCAGCTCGCGGACGTTACCGGGGAAGGCATGATGGTGAAGCGCGGTTTCGGCATCGGTCGAAAGCTTGGGTTTGTCTGTGCCCATGGTGGCGGCGATTTTGGTGAGCAGGTGTTCCGCCAGCAGCGGAATATCTTCGCGCCGTTCGCGCAGGCTGGGTACGTGCAGTTCGATGACATTGATGCGGTAATACAGATCTTGCCGGAACTGGTTTTGTGCCACCAGCTTGGCGAGGTCTTTGTGGGTGGCGCTGAGGATACGCACATCGACGGGTATTTCTTGTGCGGCGCCGACGGGACGCACGGCCTTTTCCTGGATCGCGCGCAAGAGTTTGACTTGCATATGCAGCGGCAGGTCGGCGACTTCATCTAAAAACAAGGTTCCGCCATCGGCCGCTTGAAACAGGCCGGGCTTGTCGGTATTGGCGCCGGTGAACGATCCTTTCTTGTGACCGAAGAATTCGCTTTCCATTAATTGTTCGGGGATCGCGCCGCAATTGACGGGGACGAAGGCTTTGTCGGCGCGTGGGCCTTTGTCGTGAATTAATCGTGCGACCAATTCTTTGCCACTGCCGGATTCGCCGCTGATATACACTGGTGCCTGGCTGCGCGCGAGTTTGAGTATCTTGCTGCGGATGGTTTTGATGGCCTCGGAGTCGCCGAGCAGGATTTCGCGTGGCGTGCTCTCGGATTTTTTATCGCGCGGTGAAAGTTTGAGTGCGGCGTTGACCAATTTGCGCAGTATGGCCAGATCGACGGGTTTGGACACAAAATCAAAGGCGCCGGCTTTGAGTGCGGCAACGGCGGCATCCATGTTGCCATGCGCGGTGATCATCGCCACGGGTAATTCTGGATAGTGTTGTTGTATGTGTTCAACCAATTCGATGCCATTGCCGTCTGGCAGGCGCATATCGGTGAGGCAGAGATCATATTTTTTTTCGGATAATCGTTGACGGGCCTGCTGTATATCGGCGGCAGTATCGGCGTCAATCTCCATGCGCGCCAGCGTGAGCGTGAGTAGCTCCAGGATGTCGGGCTCATCGTCAATTAACAGGACGAGGTAACGATCACTCACTTACGCGACCCTCCGCCGTCGGGGGTCGGCAAAGATCAGGCGAAAACAGCTGCCACCACTGGTGGCGGGCAAATACGCCAAATGCGCCTGATTGCACTCGCTCAATTCGCGTGCAATGTATAAGCCTAGCCCTGTGCCTTTGGTCTCAGTGGTGAAAAAAGGCTCGAAGATGTGTTCCGCTGTTTCAGGATCAATGCCCGGCCCATTGTCGATGACATTGAGATAGGGGATGGGGGCGTCATGTTGCATGCCGACACGAATCTCAACCTGCGGATGACTGCTGTGATTGCGGCTGTGACGCACGGCATTGTGGCAAAGATTCCAGAGAATCTGATGCAGTTGGCTGGGATCAAAGTGCACGCTTAATGAAGATGGTATAACGGAAATAGTAATCCATGCCGTATCAATTTGCTGGCTACGGCTGAATTCATCAATAAAATCCTGCAGCCAGGGTTCGAGCATGATGTCCTCGGGTTTTGCCTGACGGCGGCGGCCAATTTGCAACACATTTTCGATGATGTGATTCATGCGTTGCGAATTGCTGCGAATGATTTCCGTCAGGCGCAACTCGCCGCTATCAAGGTGCGAGGATTCGGCCAGCAATTGTCCGGCGTGGCTGATGGCGCCGAGTGGATTGCGAATCTCATGGGCAATGCTGCCCGCCAGCCGGCCGAGTGATGCGAGTTTGAGTTGCTGTGCCTGTTGCGACAAGGTGGCGGTATCTTCGAGAAAAATCAGCGTGCCACCTTCATCGCCCAGTTTGGCAAAGCGTGGCAGCACTTCGGTGACGCTCTGCGCCGGGCGAAAGCGCGCCGGGGTGAAATCTTCATCGTTGTTCCAACGATGATATTGTTCCGCCAGCGGCGGGCAAAATTGGGTCAGCGGCAGACGTTGTGATTCTGTTGGCAGGCCAAGCAAGTGTCGCGCCGATTCATTGACCAGCCACAGACGTTCGTTTTCATCCATCACTAGAACGCCGGTTTGCATGCGTTGAATCACGTATTGCGCCAGTTGTTCCATGTTGGCAAGATCGACGCCGCGCTGTGCTGCCAGGGCCTCACTTTCACGGATACGTTTGGCGAGGGCATGACCGAGCAGGGCCGTGGCGAAGAAGGCCGCACCAAGCAGCCCGGCGTGGGTGTAATCGGTGCTTTGCAGCGGATTGGTGAGCTGGAAATAGATATGTTCGCCAAGTGTGAAAATCGCCGCTGTGGCCGCAAAGCGAATCGCGGCTTGTCCTGCCAGTAACACACTGCCAGCCGCGACGGTGACAATCAGTAACATGCCCAAGCCGCTCTTAATCCCGCCGCTGGCGTGCATGACGACGGTGATGACGGCAATATCGAATAGCACCTGGCCATAGACTTGGGTGGTGAAATCTGGCCGCCGCCAGGCGATGGCAAAGGTGATGCCGATGGCGGCGATGAGATAAATCACCGCCGTGGTGGCAAAAAGCTCAGGGAAGAATTGGCCAACGGCTGGAAGATCGGTATTGGTATACGCGAGAATGACGAACAGACCGGCCAGGATCAGGCGATACAGGTTCAGTAAACGCAAGGCCCGCCAGCCGGCGTGAGAGGTCTCGTGCTCAGCCTGGGTGTCGGCGTTATCGATCTCGACCGGGTTTGCGGCCATCCAATCTCCGCTGGTTTGGGGTGTGGGGTAATCAATCGTAGGGGCGGGTTTGAAACCCGCCCCTACGTGTTATATATCGGTAGTTTGGCGCGGGAGTTCAATGATTGGCGCGGTTGGCGTGATCCTCGCAACAATAATTGTGATTATTGCGTACTACGGCCTCGGCGCGGGGGACGTGCAGGCCGCAAAGTTCGCAGCGGATCATGTCCGCCGTTTTGCCGGGTACATCGCGTTTGTCGCTGGCGGGAGGCTTGACTAAAAAGGTACGGCGCACGAAGTAAATCGCGACGATCACGAGTGCCAGCAGAATGATAAGTCTAGTCACGGGCTATCCCATCCAGGTTGGTGAAATGGTCGGGGTGACAGGATTTGAACCTGCGACTTCTGCCTCCCGAAAGCAGCGCTCTACCAGGCTGAGCCACACCCCGAGTTTAGTAATGGCGGTTGACGGAAAATTCGGCGAGTGTAAATAATGCCTTTTTATACGGTCCGGGAGGGAGGTCGGCGATTGCGGCCATGGCCTTGTCGGCCTCCTCCTGTGCCAGGTGCGCAGTGTACGCGATCGCCCCAGTCGATTCAATTGCGCGGATTACTGCACCAATATGCTCGCGCCCGCCTTCTTCGATGGCATGACGAACTGCGGTTTGTTGAGCGGAGGTGCCCACTTTCATGACATGAATCAAGGGTAGTGTCGGTTTGCCTTCGGCCAGGTCGTCGCCGATGTTTTTGCCCATTTCCTGGGGCGAGGCGCTGTAGTCCAGAACATCGTCGATCAGCTGGAAGGCGGTGCCCAGGTGCATGCCATAGGCGGCCATGGCCCGCTCTACGGCGGGGGGCTGGTGGCTAACCACGGCGCCGAGTTGGGCGGCGGCTTCAAATAATTTGGCGGTCTTGGAGTGGATGACTTCCATATAGCGGGCCTCGGTGGTGTCTGCATCGTGACAATTCAGCAGCAGCAGAACCTCGCCCTCGGCGATAGTATTGGTGGCGTGGGCCAGGATTTCCATGATCCGCATGTTCTGCAGTTCCACCATCATTTCAAAGGAGCGGGAGTAGAGAAAATCCCCCACCAGGACGCTGGCCTGATTGCCCCAGACGTTGTTGGCGGTATCCTGCCCACGCCGCATCTCCGAGCCGTCCACTACGTCGTCATGGAGTAGCGTGGCGGTGTGGATGAATTCAATAATTGCAGCAATATCAATATGTTGCTGACCATAATAACCAAAGGCGCGGGCGCTGAGCAGGGTCAGTAACGGACGCAACCGTTTGCCGCCACTGTTAATAATATAATGGCTTACCTGATTGATCAGTGCGACCTCTGAATGCAGGCGGCGTTGGATCAGCAGGTTGACCGCCGCCATGTCGGTCTGCGTCAGACTGAGGATGTCCTCGAGGTCAGGTGGGCCCCCAGTCGTCGCTGGGTGGGTCAGGTCGGTCGAGTTATAATAATTAAGCATTTGCCCATTTTAGAAGTGAATGCCCATGGCTTACAAGACAGCAAGGGAATGTTTTGGGTTTGACGCGGGGCCCGAAGACGGCTAAAATTGCGCGTTCTTTGGTTTGGGTACCATATCACGCCTAGCCGAATATGGCGCTAGAGCAACAACGGTTTTTGGAGAGTACGGCATGTACGCTGTCATTGTTACGGGTGGAAAGCAGTATCGCGTCGCTGAAGGCGATGTGGTGCGTGTTGAAAAATTGCCGGCTGAAGCCGGTGCCAGCGTTGAGCTGGATAAGGTTTTGATGGTTGCTGACGGAGATAAGGTCAAGATTGGCGCGCCCTTTGTGGCTGGCGGCAAAGTGACTGCTACCGTTAAGGCTCACGGTCGTGGCGAGAAGATCAAGATCGTCAAGTTCCGTCGCCGTAAGCATCATCAAAAGCAGACGGGTCACCGTCAGGATTACACCGAATTGCAGATTACCGGCATCGCTGGTTAATCGCAGATTAGTTTAGGAGTAGAAAGCCATGGCACATAAAAAGGCAGGCGGTAGTAGCCGCAACGGTCGCGACTCAGAAGCGAAACGCTTAGGCGTGAAGCGTTTTGGTGGCCAGTTCGTGTTGGCCGGTAACATTCTGGTGCGTCAACGCGGCACCCGTTTCCACCCCGGGGTGAATGTGGGTTGTGGTAATGACCACACCTTGTTCGCCAAATCAGATGGCACAGTCGTGTTCGAAGTCAAAGGCCCGGCGCGTCGCAAATTTGTGAGCGTGGTTCCGGCTTGATTTAGATGTCACAAAAGTAATATCCGAGCCCCGTCCACGACGGGGCTTTTTGTTTGTGGTTGGGTTTTCTGGATTTGTAACCGCGAAGGCCGCTAAGGGCGCAAAGAAAAATGTATCAGCAGGCGATCAGTGATTTTGTTTTTCTTGGCGTCCTTAGCGCCCTTGGCGGTTTATGCTTTTTTAATAACTTTTTTAATAAGCTACAGCTCGTGCCATGAAATTTGTTGATGAAGCTTATGTTCGCGTGCAAGCCGGTGACGGCGGCAATGGCTGCGTCAGTTTCCGGCGCGAGAAATATATTCCCTTTGGCGGCCCGGATGGCGGTGACGGCGGTGACGGCGGCAGCGTGATTCTGGTGGCCGAAGAAAATCTCAATACCCTGGTCGATTTCCGGCACGTGCGCGATTATCGCGCTGAGCGCGGTGAAAATGGTGGTGGCAGTGGTTGCACCGGCAAGAGTGGCGAGGACAAAATCATCAGGGTCCCGGTCGGTACCTTGGTGCTGGATCAGGATACCGAAGAATTGATCGGCGATCTGGTGAGGCCCGGGCAGCAGCTAAAAGTGGCGCAGGGTGGCCGCCATGGGTTGGGTAACACCCATTTCAAGAGCAGCACCAATCGCGCGCCGCGCCGGGCGATCCCTGGGACGCCGGGTGAAGTGCGGCGCTTGAAGCTGGAGCTCAAATTGCTGGCTGATGTCGGTTTGCTTGGCATGCCCAATGCCGGTAAATCGACATTGATCCGTGCGATTTCCGCTGCGCGACCGAAGGTTGCCGATTATCCATTCACCACGCTCTATCCTAATCTTGGGGTGGTGAAGGTAGACCTGGAGCGCAGTTTTGTGGTTGCCGATGTGCCGGGTTTGATTGAAGGCGCTGCTGGTGGTGCAGGTCTGGGCATTCAATTCCTTAAACATTTGTTGCGCACCCGCTTGTTGCTACATCTGGTAGATATCGCGCCCTATGGTGATAGTGCAGATCCGGTTGAGCATGTGCGTAAAATCGAGGCTGAGCTGGCGCAGTTTAGTGATGAGCTGGCGCAGCGTGATCGCTGGCTGGTTTTGAACAAGACGGATTTGTTGCCGGAAGAAGAGCGCAAGGCGCGGTGTCGTGATATCGTCGAACGCTTGCAGTGGCAAGGACCGGTATTCGAGGTGGCGGCGATCAGCGGTGAAGGTACACGGCCATTGATTTATGCGATTATGGAATATTTGGATCAGCATCCGCGTGATCTGGCGGAGTTGCCACATAACGAAGAAGTTTGAGCGAGGCTAACGAACTTTGATTTTTATCCCCTCCTCCTTTAAGGAGGAGGGGATAATAGTTTTGTGTCACTGACCGTTGTCGAATGGCTCGTGGTTTTGGGGTGCTCGGTCAAAGTCGCTGGTTTTGCTGGCGCGATTTAACTGGTTTTTAAACATTTTGAGATTGATTCATGACTGACAATCGCCAACGCTTGGGTAAATCGCGCCGCTGGGTGGTGAAGGTCGGCAGTTCTCTGGTCACGAATGATGGCCGCGGTTTAAATCACGAAATCATTGCTGCCTGGGTCGAACAGATCGCGGCGCTACGCCAGTCCGGTGCGCAGGTGGTGCTGGTGTCTTCCGGTGCCGTCGCTGAAGGCATGAAGCGTCTTGGCTGGAAGACGCGTCCTCGTGAATTGCACCAGTTACAGGCCGCGGCTGCCGTCGGACAGATGGGCTTGGTGCAGGCCTACGAGTCTTATTTTCAACGCTTTGCCATACACACCGCGCAGGTGTTGCTGACCCATGAGGATCTGGCGGATCGCCGTCGTTATCTCAACGCCCGGAGTACCTTGCGCACCCTGCTTGATCTGGGTGTGGTGCCGGTGATCAATGAAAACGATACCGTGGCGGTGGACGAGATTCGCTTTGGCGACAACGATACACTGGCGGCGCTGGTGGGGAATCTGGTCGAGGCCGAATTGCTGGTGCTGCTGACCGATCAGGCCGGTATGTATGAGAGCGATCCGCGCCAAAATCCGAATGCGGTGTTTATTCGTGAACGGCAGGCGGGTGATCCTGATCTGATTCGAATGGCCTCCGGTGGTGGGGTGGGTTCGCTGGGCCGGGGTGGGATGGTGACCAAGGTCAAGGCAGCAGAGCGCGCGGCCCGGTCCGGGACGGCGACCTTGATTGCCCCTGGCCGCGAGTCTGGCGTGCTGCAGAAGATCGCTGCAGGCGAGGAGATCGGTACCCTGCTGTTGCCTGGTCGTCAGCCCTTGGCCGCCCGTAAGCGCTGGATGGCGGGGCATATGAAGCTCACGGGTCGTTTGACCCTGGATGATGGCGCAGTGAAGGTGCTGTGCGAGTCCGGCCGCAGTCTGCTGGCAGTGGGGGTGAGGGCGGTCGATGGTGAATTTGGCCGGGGCGAACTGGTGGTTTGTCAGAATGCGGCTGGCAAGGAGATCGCCCGCGGTCTGGTGAATTACAGCGCCGATGAGACCCGCAAGATCATGGGGCAGGCGAGTGAGCGGATTGAGTCAATCCTCGGTTACGTGGACGAGCTGGAGCTGATCCACCGCGATAACTTGGTGTTGATGTAAAAGATCAGATAAAAGATAAAAGGGGAAAGGTAAGAGGCGTGTGGCGCCTTTCACAGAAGCGAAAAAGCCGACACTCAGTCGGCTTTTTACTTTGATCTTTTACCTTTTCTCTGAATTACAGCGCCTTGAGGTGCTGGTTCAGGCGGCTCTTGTGGCGGGCAGCCTTGTTCATGTGGATCAGGCCCTTACGTGCCATAGAGTCGATGACCGGGACGGCGGCCTGGTAGGCAGCAGTGGCTTCGGTCTTGTTGCCGGCCTTGATGGCGCCCACAGCCTTTTTAATAGCGGTGCGCAGCGTCGAACGCTGGCTGGAGTTCAGCTCACGGTGTTTTTCGGCCTGACGGGCGCGTTTCTTTGCTTGTGCGGTATTAGCCAAGGTAAAGCTCCTTACAAAATTCTGTCTATCGTGACCATTCGAGGGTCGAAGGGCCGGTAATATCCCCGATTTGAGCCCTTTTGTCAACGTCCAATGGCGTGTTGGTAAAGAGTTTTTGCCTCTTCCTGCCTGGGGGAGCATAGGTATCTACACAAGTCACGATGAGCATGTATTCTGTCACCGTCTTCAACCATCCTCGGCAACTGCTCTGAAGTACATGGATGTACAAATGCCGCGAGAGGGCATGGATGCCCGAAGCGGCCATGCGTTGCCCTCGACTGCCAGCTCCCGGCGCAGTCTACCTCGCCCATCCATGGGCTCGTACCTCGTGCATCCATGCACTCGCGTCCGTTTCGCGTCCACATCCCGCCCAGGGTGCGAATTTTCGCACCCGTTCGGAGGGGAAAAGGTCCACTGGACCTTTTCCTTTTCCCTCCTCACCCTTATCCAAGGAGAGGGGCAGATTCTCCCCTCCGAGGGGTGCCCCGAAGGGGTGGGTGGTGGGCATAATGCCGAGTCGTGACTTGTGTAGGTACCTATGTTCGAGGAGCGGGGTAACGGGATAGATTGTGCGGCGTGTATTTAGTTTGAGTACCCGCTACAATCCCTTGTTTTTGCGGCGCTTTGGCAGGGAATGAGGTAAATTCAAGGGATTATGAGTAAATCGCTGGCCAAATCCACTGCCAAGGTGGGCATGCTAACCATGTTGTCGCGGGTGCTGGGCTATATCCGTGACGTGGCCATGGCCCGGATGTTCGGTGCCAGTGCCGAGGCCGACGCCTTCTTCGTCGCCTTTAAAATCCCCAATCTGTTGCGGCGGATCACGGCCGAGGGGGCGTTGTCCCAGGCCTTCATCCCGGTGTTATCGGAATACCGCACCCAGCGCGGTGAGACCGAGGTCCAGCACCTGGTCGAGCGTGTGGCCGGCACCCTGTTTGGGGTGCTGACGCTAATTATGATCGTTGGCGTGGCGGCGGCGCCAGTGTTGATCATGGCCTTTGCCCCGGGATTTATTGATGAGGGCGGCAAGTTCGATCTCGCCAGCGCGCTGTTACGGGTGACGTTCCCCTATATTTTATTGGTCTCGCTCTCGGCACTGGCGGGGGCGGTGCTCAATAGTTATGGCCGGTTTACCATCCCGGCGTTGATGCCGACGTTTCTGAACATCTCCATGATCAGTGGCACCCTGTGGCTGGCGCCGCTGCTGGATGAGCCAATCATGGCCGTGGCCTGGAGCGTGTTTTTCGGCGGTATTTTACAGCTGGTGCTGCAATTTCCGGCGTTGCGCAAGATTGGCCTATTGCGTTGGCCGCGTTGGGGCTGGCGCGATTCCGGCGTGCGGCGGGTGATTAGTCTCATGTTGCCGTCGATTTTTGGCTCATCCGTGTCGCAGATCAATTTGTTGCTCAACACCATCATCGCTTCGTTCATGATCAGCGGCAGCGTGTCGTGGTTGTATTACTCGGATCGGTTGGTGGAATTGCCGTTGGGCGTGATCGGCGTGGCGTTGGGGACGGTGATCCTGCCGAGCCTGTCGCGCAATGTGGCCGAGCGTTCTGCGGCAGAATTTTCGCAAACCCTGGATTGGGGGATGCGCTGGGTGATGCTGATTGGTATCCCAGCGACGGTCGGGTTGATGGTGTTGTCTGGCCCCTTGCTGGCAACGCTGTTTTATTACGGCGAATTTACCCGGCATGACCTGGAAATGTCGAATTACAGCCTGATTACCTATTCCTTTGGTTTGCTGTCGTTCATGCTGGTGAAGGTGTTGGCGCCTGGTTTTTATGCCCGTCAGGACACGCGCACGCCAGTGCGCTTTGCCATGATCTCGATTGCGGTGAACATGGGTTTTAACCTGCTGGTGGTCGTGCCCATGATTCTGCTGCATTTGCCAGCGCCGCATGCGGGATTGGCGCTGGCGACGGCGTTGGCGGGCTATGTCAATGTCTGGCAGTTGTACCGTGCCTTGCGGCGTGAGGATATTTATCAACCGCAGGCCGGTTGGAAACGGCTCTGGGGGCAGATGTTATTGGCCAACGGGGCGATGGCGGCGCTGTTGCTGTTTGGGGTGCCCGGGCTGGAACAATGGGCGACCTGGAATGCAGCACAGAGGGGCCAGAACCTTGGGTTATGGGTGGGTGCGGCATTGCTGGTGTATGGGGTGACGCTGCATTTGCTGGGCGTGAATCTATCGGGCTTGCTGGGGAGGCGGAAGCGGGCGTAAATGTTATACTTTCCAGCCTATTTTTCAGGACTAAAGCGATGGAATTAATTCGCGGTCTGCATGGTTTGCGGCCACGCCATCGCGGCTGCGTGCTGAGCATCGGCAATTTCGATGGTGTGCATCTGGGGCATCAGGCGGTGCTGGGGCAATTGGCGGAGGCTGGGGGCAAGTTGAATGTGCCGACGCTGGTGGTGATGTTTGAACCACAGCCACAGGAATATTTTTTGGGTGCCAATACGCCGCCGCGCTTGATGCGGCTACGCGAGAAATTGCAGGCCTTACGGCGTTATTCGGTGGATCGGGTGTTGGTGTTGCCGTTTAATGAACAGTTGGCGCAAATGCCGGCTGCTGATTTTATCGAACGTGTGTTGGTGCAGGGCTTGGATGCGCGTTATGTTGCGGTTGGCGATGATTTTCGTTTTGGTCATCAACGCCAGGGCGACTTTGCCTCGTTGCAGGCGGCAGGTGAGCGGCACGGCTTTCAAGTCGTGAACATGCACAGTTTTAATATTGACGGTGAGCGGGTGAGCAGCACGCGTATTCGTCAGGCGCTAGTGGCGGGTGATATGGCGACGGCGGAAAAATTGCTGGGGCGCAGTTATCGCATGACGGGTCGCGTGGCGCGTGGTGATCAGCGCGGTCGGACGATAGGTTTTCCTACCGCTAATCTTTATTTGCACCGCAAAGTAACACCGGTGCAGGGCGTGTTTGCAGTGGAGATGTTTGGTGTAGAAGGTGAGCCGCAACCGGGCGTCGCCAATGTTGGTATCCGGCCGACGGTAGATGGCACGCGAAGTTTGTTGGAAGTGCATTTGTTAAATTTCAGCGGTGATTTATACGGTCGCTATGTCGAAGTCGCGTTTTTGAAGAAGCTACGTGATGAAAAGCGGTTTGAATCGCTGGAAGCACTTAAGGCGCAGATTGTGCGGGATGCGGAAACTGCGCGGGCGTATTTTGCGATGGATTCAACGCCTGGTAATGATCGGCAATTACAAATTAAATGAAAAAATTTCGACCCCCTCTCCCTCAGGGAGAGGGCGGCGAGTGCATGGATGCACGAGGTAGGGCAACGCATGGAGCAGTTGCCGGGGGTGAGGGGGTAAATTTGTTTTATCCCCTCACCCTAACCTTCTCCCTCTGGGAGAAGGGATTGTAAATTAATGTAGGGTGCGCCGTGCGCACCATGATGATTGAATTTTTTAATTTGAAGAGCACACGATGGCGGATTACAAACATACCTTGAACTTGCCCAATACCGAATTTCCGATGAAGGCAAGTTTGCCGAATCGCGAACCGGAAATGGTAAAACAATGGCAGGCGATGGATCTCTACGGCAAGTTGCGTGCAGCGGGCGACCGTCGCGATAAATTCATCCTGCATGACGGCCCGCCCTATGCCAACGGCCAGATTCACATCGGTCATGCCGTGAACAAGGTGTTGAAGGATATTATCGTCAAATCCAAAGCGATGAGCGGCCTCGATGCGCCCTATGTGCCGGGTTGGGATTGTCATGGCCTGCCCATCGAATTGCAGGTCGAAAAGAAAGTCGGCAAGGCAGGCTACAAGGTTGATGCCAAAACTTTTCGTCAGGCCTGTCGCAGTTATGCTCAGGAACAAGTGAGTCAGCAGCGCGAAGACTTCAAACGCCTGGGCGTGATCGGTGATTGGGATAATCCTTATCTCACCATGGATTATAAATTCGAAGCGGATATTGTTCGCAGCTTGGGCCGCATTGTGAAAAACGGCCATTTGCACAAAGGCAGTAAGCCAGTGCATTGGTGTGTCGATTGCGGTTCGGCATTGGCGGAAGCGGAAGTTGAATACGAAGACAAAACATCGCCTGCCATCGACGTGCGCTTCACGGTGCTGGATGATGTGGCCTTCATGCAGCGTTGCCATCACGTTGAAGCACACGAAGGCAAGGGGCCGATTTCAGTCGTGATTTGGACCACCACGCCCTGGACCCTGCCTGCTAATCAAGCAGTGTGTTTGAATCCGGATCTGGATTACGCCGTGGTTCAATGCGAAGGTGAACATGGTGTCGAACGTTTGGTGATCGCCGAAGCACTGCTGAAAGACGCGATGGCACGTTATGAATTCAACGATTACCGCATCGTGGCTTACAGCAAGGGCAGCGCGCTGGAAGGTTTGGAGCTGGCGCATCCGTTTTATAACCGCGAAGTCCCCATCATTCTTGGCGATCACGTGACAACCGACGCCGGTACCGGTGCGGTGCATACCGCGCCGGGCCATGGTCAGGATGACTATGTGGTCGGTACACGTTACAGCTTGAAAGTGGATAATCCGGTGGGTGGTGACGGCAAGTTTCTACCGAATACCGAATTGTTTGCCGGTGAACATGTGTTCAAGGCCAATGATTCAGTGATTGAAGTGTTAAAGAGCAAAGGCAAGCTGGTGCGTGCAGCTGCCTTGCGTCACAGTTATCCGCATTGCTGGCGCCACAAAACGCCGATAATTTTCCGCGCCACGCCGCAGTGGTTTATCAGCATGGAGCAGAATGGCCTGCGCGATCAGGCGATGCAGGCGATCAAGGATTCAAAGTGGTTGCCCGACTGGGGGCAGGCGCGTATTGAAGGCATGGTTGCCAAACGTCCGGACTGGTGTGTTTCGCGCCAGCGCACCTGGGGTGTACCGATTGCCTTGTTTGTGCACAAGGAAACCGGGCACTTGCATCCGCGGACTGAAGAATTAGTTGAGACTGTTGCCAAACGTATCGAGCAAGGTGGTATTGATGCCTGGTTTGATCTTAACACCGCTGACTTGTTAGGTACCGATGCGGCGCAGTATGACAAGGTGAGCGATACGCTGGATGTTTGGTTTGATTCCGGTGTGACCCACGCTGCCGTGCTGGAGCGACGTCCAGAATTACAACTGCCTGCGGATTTGTATCTGGAAGGATCGGATCAGCATCGTGGTTGGTTTCAGTCGTCATTGCTGACAGCGGTAGCAATGCGCGGTAAAGCACCATACAAAGCGGTGTTGACGCATGGCTTTACTGTCGATGCCAAAGGCGAAAAGATGTCCAAGTCCAAGGGCAATATCGTCGCGCCGCAGCAAGTCGCGAATTCACTGGGCGCCGATATTCTGCGCTTGTGGGTCGCGGCGACGGATTATCGTGCCGAGATGAGTGTGTCGGATGAGATTTTGAAACGCACGGCGGATGCATATCGCCGGATGCGTAATACGGCGCGCTTCCTGCTTTCAAATTTGAATGGCTTTGATCCGGCGCTACACAGTGTGCCGGTCGATCAGATGCTGGCGCTGGATCGTTGGGCGCTGCAACGGGCGCGTCTGTTGCAGATGGAAGTGAAAGCCGCTTACGACAAGTATGAGTTCCACCGGATTTATCAGGATGTGCATAATTTTTGCGCTGTCGATCTAGGCGGTTTTTATCTCGATATCGTTAAAGATCGGCAATACACCACGCAAACCGAAAGCATCGCGCGCCGTTCCTGCCAAACAGCGATGTATCACATTGCCGAGGCCATGGTGCGCTGGTTGGCACCAATTCTCAGTTTCACCGCCGAAGAGATCTGGAGCAATATTCCGGGTAAACGTGCCGAATCCGTTTTTTTAGCGACCTGGCATGAATTCCCTGTCGTGAACGAAGAGGCCTTTGGTGCTGAATTCTGGACAGAGGTGCTGGAAGTCCGCGAAGCAGTCAAGAAAGAGTTGGAACGTTTACGTGTTGCTGGCGGAATTGGTGGTTCACTCGATGCCGAAGTCGATCTGTTCTGTGGCCGCGAGTTGCATGATCGCTTGATAAAGTTAGGTGATGAATTGCGGTTTGTGTTGATCACTTCCTATGCCCGTGTTCATAACACCACGGTTGTTCCAGAAGAGACCACGCATTACACGCTGAGCAATAATGATGAAATATGGGTGCAAGTGTCTCCCTCTGAACATGGCAAGTGTGTGCGCTGCTGGCATCATCGCGACGATGTGGGAACCAATGCCGAACATCCTGAGTTGTGTGGTCGTTGTGTCGAGAATGTCGCTGGTAACGGTGAACAGCGGCGTTTTGCTTGATGACCACTAGAGCCTATCTCAACGTTGTAAAGAGATAAAAAACATGGCTGTATGCATTACTCCCTCTCCCGCCTGGCGGGAGAGGGGATGAAAATGAGTGCCCCTGGTATTATCGTGCCGATATAATCAATTTTGAGATGGGTTCTAGTATGTTGCGTTGGTTATGGTTGTCGGTGGCAGTGATCGCGCTTGACCAGATCACTAAAAATATCGTGGTATCTATGTTGCCACCCTATTCACCTGTGGAGTTGCTTCCTGGGTTGAATTTCATGTTGGCCTATAATACTGGGGCAGCGTTTAGTTTTCTGGCAGACGCGGGTGGTTGGCAGCGCTGGTTTTTTGTGACGTTGGCGCTTGCGGTGTCGGTATTTATCGTGCTGTGGATCAAACGCCTGACAGTCGCTGAACGCTGGGTTGTTGTGGGTTTGACCTTGGTATTGGGTGGCGCTTTGGGAAATGTTTGGGATCGCATTGTCATCGGTCACGTCGTCGATTTTATTGATGTCTATTATGAGCAGTGGCATTGGCCGGCATTTAATATCGCTGACTCGGCGATTACGGTGGGCGTGGTGTTGTTGCTGATCGATGGGTTGAGAAGAAAAAATGCCGACGATGAAAGCGCGAAGCGCAGTGAATGATTTTTTGCGTGGTATCGCCTACGGCGATGATGTTGGGTTACGGCTTCGCCTAACCCAACCTACATATATGTGAGATATCTATGGACGTTTTATTAGCCAATCCCCGAGGTTTTTGCGCCGGCGTCGATCGGGCGATCAGTATCGTTGAGCGAGCGCTGGAAGTGTTCGGCGCGCCGATCTACGTTCGTCATGAAGTGGTGCATAACAAATTTGTGGTCGATGGTCTACGTCAGCGTGGTGCGGTATTTGTTGATGAACTGAGTGAAGTGCCGGATGATGCGACGGTCATTTTCAGCGCGCACGGGGTTTCCAAGGCGGTTTGGCATGAGGCCGAACAACGTGGTTTAAAAATATTCGATGCGACCTGTCCCTTGGTAACTAAAGTGCATCTGGAAGTGATGCGCTACGCCAAAGAAGGCCGTGAAGTGATTTTGATAGGTCATGAGGGGCATCCCGAAGTGGAGGGTACGTTAGGTCAGTACGCGCCTGAAGTGGGGAAGGGTGGGGCTTATCTGGTTGAGGATGTGTCGGACGTTGCTGCGTTATCGGTAAAGAATTCTGATCACCTGGCCTTTGTCACACAAACAACACTGTCAGTGGACGATGCGCGTGCAATTATTGATGCGCTGCGCGAGCGGTTTCCAAAGATTGTTGGGCCACGCAAAGATGATATTTGTTATGCCACTCAGAATCGTCAGGATGCGGTGAAAGATCTGGCAAGCCGTTCTGAAATGATCCTGGTCGTGGGTTCGCCTAACAGCTCAAATTCCAATCGGTTGCGGGAATTGGCAGAGAAGTCGGGTGCCAAGGCGCATTTGATTGACGACGCGAGCCAAATTCAGCGCGAATGGTTGCAAGACGTTCGCTCTGTTGGTGTGACGGCTGGCGCATCAGCACCAGAAGTTTTGGTGCAGGCGGTGATCGAGCGGCTGAAGGAATGGGGCGCGGCGCACGTTGAGCAAGTGACGGGACGTGAAGAAAATATTACCTTCTCCCTGCCGAAAGATTTGCAGAAAACCTCTGCTTAATTCGCTGAAGCAGCGTCTGCGGCGTTGCAAATGGGCTCAAAATGCTCATTTACTATGTGTAAACTCGGCAACCGCACTGAAATACATGGATGTATGAATGCCGCGAGAGGGCAGGAGCCCGAAGCGGCCATGCATGGCCCTACCTCGCACATCCATGTGCTCGTCCGCTTTTTCGCCCATTTGCGCCTTGCATCCATCTGCTTGATCGAATTAATCAGAGGTTCCTTAAGTGGTTGTAGGGGCGATTCATGAATCGCCCCGGCGTGAATTACATCGCACCAGACTCCGCTTTAGTGAATTAACCAGAACTTCCTTAACAGCTTGTTGAAATAGGTGTTTAGTCCCTTCTCCCTCAGGGAGAAGGCTAGGATGAGGGGGTATGCATGCAAGGGGCGGGTTTTAAACCCGCCCCTACAATTGATCTCCGCTGCGCCCTGTTATAAAAAAATCGCGCATTGCGCCCATTGTTTGATTGAATTAAGCAGTGTTTCCTTAATCCCATCCCGGCTTGCCATTACGGGTCTTGGTGCCGGTAGAGTTAATAACAAGGTTGCCATCCGTGGCCTGGGCACCTTGTGGGACAGCGGTAAGTTGAACACATTCCTTGATGCCGGCGCCGCAGGCAACGGCAGACATTTGATAAAAGTTATGCTCTGACGGGGCGTTGGCCGTGTAACCTAGGTCAGCCAACATTACTGTATAGGTGTTGTGGTCGGTAAAGTAACGCTCTTGTAGCGCAATACCATTGGTCAGCAGTGCAATGCCATCGGATCGCCGCGATTTGCGTATCTGGTCCTGGTAGGCTGGGTAAGTGATCGCGGCCAAAATTCCAATGATGGCCACGGCGATCATCAGTTCAATCAAAGTAAAGCCGATGCGTCTTCTGTGCATATCTCGCTTAATTCCTTCTTATTTCACGCCATGAAAGACGGCGCCCTGTTTTGGCGACTTTCGGGTTGAGCTTGAGTATCGTATCTTTGTTGATGATTGCTTCCTCATTACCTAAAGTAACGCCCCCCAGTCCAGCCTGTGAGCCGTCGTTTAAAAGTTGTACACCCGAAGCCGGAATGTCTTTTAGGCGATCATTCTGATCCAGGATTTTGTTGCGGGTGATGTCAACAAGTTCAGACGGTGGCGGCGCGCCGTTATCGGCACGGACGAACATAAACCAGCTTGCTCCGCCTTGATCGCATTTATCGGCACTCGGCGTAAATGTGGTGAAGTAAACGATGTCATTACGCACGAGGGCATTGGTGACGACGCGTTCACCCGTGCTGGCAGAGGCGGAATCAAGGTCTATGTACCAGCCGGAACTGGGTGCTTTTGGATCATCGTAAGCGATGTGAATATCTTTTGTGATGCGGGCATTAACGTTGCCGTTGTCAGTGTTGACGCTGCCAGTTTCCACGGTCTGTGCCTGTAACGCACTGCGTGAAAGATTGCCATGTCCACTATCTCTTACACCATAGAACGTTTGAGTTTGATGATTGCCAATATCGTTACGGCTGAGGTATTGCCCGGTGCCAAAATAAATCATCAAATTGGGCGTGTTATTGCTGGTGTTGGGGATGGACGCAAGGCGTGCAACAGCCGGTTTTGCCGTAATCGGCTGGCGTTTTCCGGCGCGATTGAGCGCAACAAACAGAGGTTTGGGCTCAGCTGTATTACCATAGGTGATTTTCCAGTTGCTTGTGTCGGTACTGCTGAGATCAAATGCCCAAAGATTGCCGCGTAAGTCGCCGGCGTAAACGCGATCCATAATGCCATCACCATCGCTATCGACAGCTGATGGGGAGGATAAACCGTTTTTATCGTCAGTACCGCCGCTCGCGGTAGTGATTTCGACGTAATCGCTACCATAGTTCCAACCATCACTGAGATCGGCATCGAGGAACAGAACCAAAAGCTTGGCGATGCCACTGTCGGAATTGTAACCATTGCCGACGATTGCGGCCCAGCGATTGGGTCCATTGCCGCCGCGTTTGGCGTTGGTGAGAGCGATGACGGGGCGGGCGAGGGTAAAGCCTAAATCACTGGTTTTGCCATTATTGTCATTCGCCGCCGTGAACTCCCAAAGTACGATATTGGAAGCATTGGCTTCACTAAAGGTATTGGGATTCGTAACATCAAGGGCATAAATACCACGACCACCCGCACCGAGGGCACCCACAAGCACGGTATGCCAGTCAGCAGTACCGCCAGTCGTTGCACTAAAGAAGGCATCGCTGACTGCAGGTGTTTGATCAACAAAATAATGATGTGCGTAATTCGGGTCGCTCAGGCTACGCAAATTAGCCGTGATGCTGAGTGGCACATAGGCGAGAAGTTCCTTGCCAGTACTGGCATTAAAGCTGTGGAGCATGCCGTCATTAACGCCGACATAGACGATTGGCGTGCGATTTTTATTGGTGTTCCAGAAGTCGCTGTAGCGGTGCTTGGCATCGCCGAAGGGATCAATATTGGGATACATCAATCCTGGTGCGCCGACGAAGATTGGCCCGGAGTTGATGATGTCACCCAATACGCCATCACGCACGCGCAGATCTTTACCTTCATTGCTGCGATCACCGCGTAAATAATTCACGGTCAGGTTGTTGCCAAGGTATTGCTGTTGAGCCGTGCTGAGTGAGTCCCATTTGAATGAAATCCCTTTGCGGCCATCGTAACTGAGGATTTGTCGGTCACTGGGCGCGGTTGTTTCAAGCTGTTCGCTGGCCTTCCATGATGTGTTGAGCGCACCTGTTGCATCTCGGTTCATTGCAATCAGATCACCAGACCAAGTGCCGGGGGTAAATTGAGTGAAAAACAGGTTGCTGCCCGCTGTAAAGTTGGACGATGTGATGGCCACCCGGCTGGCACTGTTGACGCGGCCGGTGATGTTGCGTACCGCTGAGGTCAAGGTGTTCACCAGGGCATCCGGTTTTTGGGCGCTGAAAAATAGGCCCCGGCTATTCACAGTGGCGTGCCAGAGGTCATCGATTTTTGCGGTATCGGTTATAGATGGATCGGGCCAGGCAAAACCCGGGGTACGAATATTTGTCGTTTCCGGATCGTGTTCACCAATCAGACCAAAGGCAACGCCATAAGTGTTCATGTGTTGATGATCGGCGGGATCATTAGGCGTCGTGGGAACCTTGTTTGGCAGGCCGGATAAATCATTTTCGTAATAATACATCGCCACATCGGCAAGAGTATTGCTGTATGCGTCTGCGTAGGGATTGCCGTTATCGCCATCGATGTTGCCAACATCTGGTGATTTATCATTGTAAAAACCATCGGTCATGAGGATGGTGGCGTTGAGCTGACAAGTACCTCCATCTTCACGGTTTAATATGGGTGAATCACCATTGTTGCCAAAGAAATTCCCAGTTTTATAGTACTCGCCGA
Source organism: Gammaproteobacteria bacterium (assembly GCA_016200485.1). Classification (NCBI taxonomy): domain Bacteria; kingdom Pseudomonadati; phylum Pseudomonadota; class Gammaproteobacteria; species Gammaproteobacteria bacterium. Next base: position 218,933 of record JACQEP010000010.1, on the reverse strand, counting down.
TCTGTTTTAGCTGTTGACGTAAGGGGGTAGTATTGGCGGCGCCAGTCTCAAACAATTTTTTGAGTACAGCGGAGCGATTGGCGTCGGAGCTGTCACCAATGCGGATGCGTTGAGTGCTATTTAGAGCGCCGTAGCCAAGCCGGGCATTGCTGGCTTCGTTAATGGCCTTGCTTAGAGCGTATTTTGCCTCATGGTTACGACTGCGGTGGTAGCTGAACCAGTTGGCGAAGTTGGTTTGTTGTTCTGTTGTTAGGTTTTGTACCCATTGCACCTCTTCCTCACCATTTTCGTAAAGGCCATTTTTGTTTTTGTCATTCCATTTATAGTAGCGCCAGCCCTTGCAATCACTTAAGGAGTATCCTTTTGTGCCACACCATTTTTTCCAGGCATCGCTACTGTAGTAGCTACGGTCCTTCTCTGCAGACTGAGTTAAAAGATTAATGTTACCCTTGCCAGGATTGTAGGGATCAATCAGGGCGCTATCAATGTTCATGTTCTCATATGCTTTTCCACTCTTGTCATTTCCCTGCCAAGGCTCGTAGATCCGATCAGGATTGTAGTAAAGAGTGTTAAAGCTATAGGTGCGAATGCGCCATTCTTCCTCAGCCGCAACTTCGCAAGTGATGATGCCGCTGTCTTCGAAAATGGATCCATAGCTAAACTGACAACCAGAGCGGTGTATGACTTGGTCGATAAATTGCGTGCCACCCTTCGGCTGGGCGCTGGCAAACCGGCCTTGATTCTTGAGGTCGGGCGTGAGGGTTTCCCACGCCATACTTCCCGAATCATCATTCAGAAAGAAGATATTGGGAGGTACGGCATTGCCCGTGAAAAGCGGGCTTTGTTCCAGTGCGCCAGGTGCAGCATGAGTAATGGGGGTGCCAGTGGCGATTGCCAGGAAAAATCCGGCCAGCAAAGCCTGGATACGATTTCTAACAGGTGGTTGAAAAACTCCCTCTCCCCGAGGGAGAGGGTTGGGGTGAGGGGTTAAATGACTCATAACCGTTTGATTTTTAAATTCCATTCTCGGCAACTGCTCTTTGTGTTGCCCTGCCTCGTGCATCCATGCACTCGTAGCCTTCTCCCTCAGAGAGAAGGAACTAAAAGCATTTTTCAACAACCTGCTAAATGACTGAGTGATCGGCATCAGGGATATCTCGTTATTGCGCTAATTCATATTCAAAGTGGGTTTGCACCAGGGCTGTGGCAATGCCCGTGCTGTCGGTGCCGCGCGTGGTGATACGGACCAATTGAGGTTTCGGCGAGCAATCTCCGTAACCGCAGATTTCTCCAGGGGTTGTTTGTTCCAGAATCTCAACCTTGTAGCAAGCAGGCTGGTTACCATTGTTGCCCATGACTTTGGTGACAGTGCAGCCAGCACCCGCTTGCCACTTGTTGGGATCAAATAGGCTACTGGTGCTGAGCGCCCCCATTTTATAGATGCTCGAGTGTTCCCCGGCGCTCATTTTTTGCAAGTTTTGATAGGTATTATTTTGGGCGATCGATGCTTCGGCTTCAGTCAGCCCCGCCTCTGCCGCAAGAAAGGCAACTTTCTGATTGCGATCATTGGCGGACATTTTTTCTTCCATGGTGGCGGTGCTCATGGCGCTGATGCCTATCATGGTCATCACCAACAGGATTAACAGACTGATGATTAATGCCGAGCCGTGTTGTTGCTTCATGACTGGATAGCCTTATTGCGGAGTTTAACGGTCGTGGTAAAGGCGCGGAACAGACGCCGGTCTGTGGTGTTGGCGGGCTGGGTAACCATTGCACCATTGAACCAATAGCTTTGTGGGCCTGGCGCGAGATTCTTCTCCAGCGAGGTGAACAATAGATGAAGACGCAGGCTCACCACTTTTTTCATATCGGCATGATTGGCGGCGACATAGCGGAGGGTATTACCATCGCCATTGACGTCTTCGCCGTAAAGGATTTGCATGTCTTCGATGCCTTCTATTAGAGGCTCAGGCACAACGCTAGGAGTCCCCCCTTTTTCCTGTAAGCGGCGACGGTAGAGATTGCGAAGGCCAGTGTTGGTATCAGTGGCAAGGTAATAGATCGCGGAGTGAAGATGGCCGATTTGAGCATCGCTCCGATAGGTGTTGCTCAAAGCACTGGCGATGGTGATCTGCCCAGTGCTGGTGTTGACAGCGTTAAGTCTAACAATTTCAGCATTATGGCAATCGCTGATAATGACTATGTCGCCGTTCTCAAATATTTTGCTATCGTTTTTGTTTATAGAAATTGAGGTTCCTGCTGCGTTAATGACGGCGAAGTTGTCTTCAGTGGAGTTAACCAAGACAGCGTCGGTATTCTTGATGACCTCGCCTGTTTTTAACGTTTTGTCGGCGTATATCGGCGCCGGTAACATGTTCGACTCATAACCTGCAATACCGGAACCAAAATCGGGCAGATCAGCGACGTGATTTTGGGGGGTGACGCTACTGTTACAACCCAGATTCCCCGCCATTCTTAAGTCATGTCCGAGCACATCCAATGCAAAGCGGGCATTCTCCTGAAGGCGCCCCATGGCCTCCTGAACGCGGTAGGTTTGTTTCGATGAGCTAAAAATCTGGATGACGCCTGCGATCAAAATCATCCCCAATGTAATGGCGATCATCATCTCCACCAAGCTCAAGCCGCGCTGCCGTAACGCCAGATTACCGATTCGGTAGGGTGCGCCGTGCGCACCAGAAGTTGGATTAACTGATGCCGCGTGCGCATGGCGCACCCTACATGGCTGGAGGTGAAGTTGAATTCTCATAAGCGGAAATTCGTGCTGAAACAGGCGTAGTCGGCGGCCTGATCGGCAATGCACTGAGCATGAGTGCTGCTATCCCAAGCCTCTTGCCAGAGGATGACGACTGAATAAGTATCCCCATTCAGGGTGATAATGCCGCGCCCACCAGGCAATAATGGTTGTTTGAGGTTAGTGAGTTGTTGGTGCCACTCATAGAGATCGTATTGCGACAATTGACTGCTGCTACAACCCTTGTTCAGACAACCAGGATCCTCTGGCTTGGCGTTAGCGCTGTCATAGCCCGCATACAGGGTCGCGCCGCGAGGATTGGCGCGAATGCGGTCAGCCATGTCCATCACCATCGTCGTCGCCTGGCTCTTGAGATAGGCACTATGGTTGTTGCGCAGGGCCGAGGCTTGTAATCCGGCCACGCCCAGCAGCCCGACAGCCAGAATGACGAGGGCGATCAGAATTTCCAATATAGTAAGACCACGCTGTTTTAAAGCGAAGTGAGTTCCGTTCACTTGAATTCCCCAATATTGCGCCCTGGGTTTCTTTTGTCGTCATCAGGGTCGCAGATGCAATTACGTTGGCAAGCTTAACTGCTAGCCTAGTGTTCGAAAAGGGCTGAGGGCTTGCTGGAGACGAGCGGCAGATTTAACACGACAAGTGGTAAAAGAAAGGGCGCCCTGAGGCACCCAATGACACAATTTATGACTGGAGTTGGCTACCAGCTGTGATCATAGCTGCCATTGTTATTGGCATCCCAGGTTTTGATACCCGTGCTTGTCAATCTTACGTTGCCGTTTCCGGCCTGTGCCCCTACGGGAGCCGCCTGCAGGGTGTAGGTGTTGGCAGTGACGGCGGTAATGGAAAGATTGTAGGTGGGGGTGCCACCGTCAATCGGGACCGTGCTTGAAAAAATCCCCCCAGCCCCGAGTGCAGCACCAACATAGGTATTATTGGCAGCAAAGTAGCGTTCCATCGCATTACTTAAGCTTACCAAAGCCCCCTGAGCATCCGCACGCCGCGCTTGCTGAACTTGACTGACATAGGAAGGGTAGGCAATCGCCGCCAGTATGGCGACGATTGCCACCGCGATCATAAGTTCAATCAAGGTAAATCCCTTTGTTCTCCTTTTCATGCGCAAGTCTCCACTATTTACTGTTAACAGGCTCATTGTTTCTGCCAATAGGTTTTAATCGGCGGCTGTAATAACTCTCTCGAGATCTTCTTGTTCGTGTCGGGGTCCTTAATACATTTTTCGGCGCCGCAGAGAATGACGATCGCATTGTCAGCGTTATTAGTGCCTAATGCCTCGCCGTTAATGATTACGCTTGGCGTTGAGGCAAGGCCGCCTCTGGTGAGAGCAGTTTTCCGGTCCGATGTGGTCAAATTGGTGCTATCGGCCGAACCGTCCAGATTAGCCTTTGGTGTGAAGTCAGTGACATTGACCAAATAGAAATTGGCAACGCCTTGACTAGGGGCGCAGCTGTTGGCAGCGGCAGCAGTTGGTGTATAGGTGGTAAACAAGACCATGCCTGCCAATGTCACTGAGGGTGCCACCACTTTTTCACCAATAAAGTTACCCGCGGAATCCTTCAGCCAAATATACAATCCTTTCTTTCCGGATAGGGCAGCACTAGTTGTGGTTACCCCCTGTCCAATGTCATTGGCCGTCGCATCATAGAGATCTGACAGGGTGATGGCGGTGTAAACAGGGCTGCCATTTGCGTCGAGAGCAGGACCATAGATATTTGTGTCGCGAATGATGAAGAAAGCATCATGTACGGCGGTATCTAATGGGTGTTCACGCCAACCTGAGCCGATGGCAATATTAAGATTAGATTTATCGAGGGACAGTGATACATCCGTAGCATAGTAGAAGCGGCGGTTGCCAGCCACGGTGGTGTCGCCGAGTTTGGCGATGACACCAGCTGTGGCCAGGTTACCCGCCCCAGTGTTACTAGTGCTTAGGTCAAAGCGCCAGATCTGGCCGCCCATATCTCCAACATACAAGCGATCGGCATAACCATCATGATTGATGTCGATTATGCTGACATCGGATGGAATACTGTACTTCATGTCGCTCAGAACCAGATTCGGGTTGCCGCCGTTGCTGGAGCCGGCAGGTCCTGCTTGCCAGAGTTTGGCGCCAGTATCGGCATCAACAATGAAGACGGCACGACCCATGGTGTCATTTTGAACAGTGGTATTACTATCCTGGGCAGGATCATAGCCACCACCGAAGATGAGCACGTTTCTGTCAGTACCATTCAGTTTGATTTTGGTTTTTTGAGCAGACGACCAGGTTTGGGCCAACTCGCTGAACTCTCCAACGCCGCCCGTAATTACCCATTTGAGCACGGGGGCGCTACGGTTGGTGACATTGAGGGCATAATAATTCTTGCCACCGCGACGCATGCCCTGATAGAGGTAAGCAAATTCGCCAGCTTCGGTAGCACCGCCCGCAGTCAACAATACTCCATTGTCATTGGCGTCATTGACCCACTTGGTTAACGGCCCATCTAAACCATAAACTGTCGAGATGTTTGATGAGTTATCATACAGGGTTGCCAAATTTGGCAGTAATTCCTGCGGTGTAAAAGAGAACACCTCAGTGCCATTGCTGGCATTGATTGCCGCCAGATTACCTTCACTGGTGCCGACGAACAGTGTGATATCTGGGCTGGCATCGGTTCCGCCGTAGGTAATAAGAACAGGTTTAGAGTGGAGTGGAGCTCCCATATAGTGGCGAATGTCGGTCACCGAGGTATCAGTATCCTCATCCAGCAGATCCACGCCGCGCACCCATTGTAGCAGCTCAGTTCGACGTACATCTGTCATCGCGGCATCACCCAACATGGTTTTGGTGACAGCCGTATTATTTTCATTCAGACTATTGCTCGCGGCGGATAAAATCACGTTATTGGGCGCCGTGGCGCCTGTGTAGGTGTACACGGTTCGTGGCAAGGCCAATACACTGGCCGCGCCGCCCTTTTTGACATCATCACCATCTGGGGCCTCGGTTGCAGGTGTCCAGAAACTAGTTGCCGTGGTTTTGAAGAAACCCGTGTTCACATCAACAGCATCGACTAGATTGGCATCGACTATTGTTGCTGGATCGCCGGTCAGTTTGAAGCGCTTAACGTTGCCATACCATTTTGGCTCCGAGCTCGGTTTGAACAGGGCGTAATACAGTTCACTACGATGCGCAAACCGATTAAATGCATTCACCGAAACCGCCGGGGCGATAAAGGAAGTATTGACGGCCAGGATATCGACCATGATGCCGTTAAATGCATCTGTCAGTTCGGTGGAATTCACTGCGGTATAAAACTTGCCACCGCCTTTCGTGGCTGCATTGGTCAGAAGCGTTTCGGCAGCAGTCGGAGGATTAGGAGCCACGTGAACAACGTCTTGGCCAAAGCCTACGGTATACAGGCTCACTTTTTGGTCGCCGTCAAGGTTGGTTCGGCAGTCCTTGGTATTCATATACTGCGCTAGTTCGTCCATGCAGTCGCCGCTACAGGTGGCAGATCCCGTGACCCCGGAAAATCCTGAAAGAGCCTTAATCGCAGTGTCCGCATCCGTATCGTAAGTTGGTTCACCATCAGTTAGAAATACGACGAAATTCTTCTGACATGGGTATTCGATTGGGCTCTTATACTTATTGCTGTTAGCGGGATCCAACACACTGGCCACGTTATGGGCTGGGCTGGTGCTATTACCAAACTTCACGGTGTCACCGCGATAATACAGATAGGATTCGTACAAAGTTTCGGCCAGGGGGGTGTAACCGCCCGCGGTGAAAGCGTTAACGGTGTCGATGTAGCTTTGCTTGTTAGCATCGGTCAATTGCTGCATCGGCATCACGAAGTAGCCACCCAAATTTGATGTGGTGCTCCTATTGTCGTAACGCATGATGGCAATATTGACATTGTGGAGGCTACCCATCAGGTTGGCGAATACCTCCTTTACGGTTTCCAGGCGCGTCTTGCTGATGGTGATAGTGGGATTGGTGCGCCAGTTCAGATAATTGCCGCTGTAGAGAGTGTAGTTGCCGCCGGTGGCAGCCCAGGCAATACCCTTGGCAACGTTCGAATTCCATGGGCCATTGGCGCCATTGGCAGGGTATGGTTTTCCATCGCCACTCGCCTTGCCATGTACCCCCCAATCCGTCTGACACTCAAGATAATTGGTGTGCTGGCTGGTGCTAAGACCACCCCAGGTACTGCTGTTATTTTGTGCAAACCGGCCCGAATAATAACCGGAAGCGCCTGCGCTACTGCCTAATGCACTGGCAGAAGCATTACACTTGTTGGCGCTAGTGCTGACATATTGATTAGTGGTACTGCAATCCGGTGGAGTGCCGGTAGTGCTCCAATAGACCCTGGTAGCGCTACAGCTGCCGGTATAGGTTCCAGTGGCATCATAGGTTGGGGAGGCAGCTGTCTCGGTGACATCCGCTGTATTCATACTGCCTGAAGTGTCGATGATGAACGTGATATTGGGCCGGATATCTGAGGCGGCCAGATTATTGCCCAGATAGACTTCGACATCCTCAGCCATGACTGAACCGCCCATCCATAAAGCGGCACTGGTGATTAAGGTAAAGTACTTAAGCTGTTGGAATATCGTTTTCATAGCACGCCTCACTTAATTGCCCGAGTACTGGAGCATTCTAATTCGAACCTGGTTAATGGCTTACCACATGACCTTGAGAACAGTTTTGTTTTCCTTTTGATAAATCACTGTGCCCGGCCTTCCGGATAGATCACGAACTTTATTGAGGTTAATTACTTTGCTATCCATATAAAATATGGTTTCGCTGTTCACTGTCAGTTCTAGCGGACATTCTTTACATCCGTACGCACGCAGAGTGCCGCCATCAGTTTCTTTATTAAGATCGACAGTAATATTGTCCACCTCGGCACCATGTTCTCGAGGTGCTGTGGCGCCAGCAGTCTGTAACGAGACAAGAAGTCCTGCAGCAAGCAGAGCTGGTACCAAACCTTTATTACGCGCGAAAATGATCATAATTAATTTCTCCAAGTTGAAACGTAATTAGCGGGGCTCGACATGACCGAGGCCTTGGATATGTGTTGTAGCAGCACCGCTGTTCGCAATAGAAGCTGTACTTGTCACTTGATAGCCGTTACATATGAATGGCGATTCCTGGGTAACTGGGTTGCCTGGACACGCGTCGGCTTGTTCGCCTTGGAAAGTGACTGTGTATGTGCTGGCTGCCAATGGATCCACTGTAGCATCGGCTATAGGTCCAATGGGGTTTCCCTGGCCGACATTAGCGGCTTGAAGTAATGGGTCATTCGCTTGGGCATATGCGGGGGCTCCTAATGTGCCTGCATTAATGACATTGCTAATTGTAGTTTCCGCTTTCTGGAACGACTGTGTTGTGTGATGGAAATTAGTGGCCATACGCTCTTCTATGGTGGCGTTGGATACAGACGCAATACCAATGATCGTGAGTACTAGCAGGATCATCAGGCTGATAACCAGTACCACGCCTTTCTGTTTATTTCGGTAATCTATAGTCACTTTCATAACTTCGCTCACGTTATTTGGTTGCGCAAGATTATGGTACGCGTATACACCTGTCTTAACAGGTTGTCGTTGAACGGGCCGACAGGTGTTTCATTGAGCAGGGAGTAGGTGCCGGCGGCGCTCAGGCCTACTGAGTTCACTGTGTTTACTAGCAATGCAATTCGTACGCTGACAATTTGCGTTATGGTCATGCCGGCATTGGCTGCAACATATTGATTGGCAATGCCATCGCTATTTGTATCGATGCCATAGAGAATCTGCATGTCTTCGACACCTTCGGCAATCACTTGCGCGGCGCCGCCATTAGAGCTGCACATGAGATTCGTGCCGTCGGTGAAATATAGGTTAGTTGCAATGCCACCAATACCTGTACCGTTGCCAAGGCAATCAGTGGCGGATTGATAATTGACTTCAATAGTATCGCTGCCTGCTGCTATGGTTATGCCGGCGATGGCATTGGCTGCGGCATTGTTCAGGGTTCTGGCAATGGTAACTCTGTTCGGTGCTGCGGTGGCAACCGCGAATCCTGCCATCTGAATATCATTGGCCAGTGAATCCAAGGCAAAGCGGGCATTTTCTTGTAATTGCACCATGCCATTTTGCACGGTATGGGAGGATTTGCTGCTGAGAAATATTTGAGTCACGCCGGCCATGAGTATCAGACTGATAGTGATGGCCACCATCATTTCAACCAGAGTAAGTCCGGCTTGACGAGTGCGTGAATTCGGCAAAATGCGTGCTTGATGATTCATGGCTGTATTGTCATCGATATGTTTTGATTGACCGTGGCTGCCGCGCCCGCGCTTTGGTTGGAGTTACGCTCAGACCAGTTGATAGTGATAGTATGACTTGAGTTGTCTGTACAGGCATCGAGGTCGAGTGCATTGTTATCGTTACACGTGATAGTGGCTGTCGAGCCGGGTAATGTGTTTCTTACGCCTCCTACGAATGTGCCACCTGAAGAAACGCCGCAGAACCATTCAGAGAGATCAAAGGTCGCCATGTTGGTCGGCGTACAAGGCGCTGCCGCGACGGCGGCGCCACCATTGAAATTATCGCTGCAGTAAGGGACGGGCGGTGCAGCGCAGCTGGCGGCGTTTAAATTGGCGATATACAGGTTATTGTTCACGCCATCAATATTGGCGCGCATCCGTTCAGCAATCTCGTTGGCGAAGAGTGTGGCTTGTGTTCGATTTTCAGATCCCCCAGTGCTGCGTAGGCCGACGATTTGTAGTGCGGCAATGCCCAGCAAACCAACGGCGAGGATAATCAAGGTCACCAGGATCTCAATCATAGTGAGACCGGTCATTTTTGATTTTCCTGGACGATGATAAATGTTCACGTTGTCACCTATGGACAAGCAAGGGGGGCAGTGTTGACGCGACAGGTGAGCGAGATGGTGATTGTGCGGCCCATTTCGCCGGTTCGGCTATCACACAGTGAGAGTGTGTCAGCGACGTTCACCCGGCCGCTGGCTTGGTATTGAAATGTTGCAACATTACCAGCACTGGCGAGCGTAGAGCTGCCCTCAAGTGCTGCAAAATTGCGCACGACTGTTCCGTTGGCGGCGACAGTGACCGCCCAGCCACTGGCCCAGGTTGCACCAGCGGACGTGACATTAATCGCGGCATTGCGCTTGATCGCCTCGCTACGCGCCAGGTTCATGGCGGTAACGAACTGGTTGGCTTGAGTGGTTATCCGATTACTCGCGACCATATCGGTAAAACTGGGCACCGCGACCGATACCAAAATCGCCGCTATCGCGAGCGTAATCATCAGCTCGACCAGCGTAAATCCGCTTTGGGGGGGTGCTTTGTAAAGTGTGAACTGCATATCACTCAGCCATTTAGGGTTTCGACGTATTAGTTATCGGTAGGCTGATAAGGGAGTTGACCCGGTTCGCAGGGGGACTGGGGTGAGTGGTGTTGCGGGGCCGATGAGCGGCCGTGACCGACCGAAGGCAGTGGAATTTATGTGATAATTGTCACATGACTGAGTGTGTGATTGTTGGTGGTGGACTCTCCGGGCTATTGCTGGCGCGGGAGTTGTGTCTGGCAGGGGCTAAGGTCACGCTCATTGAACGTGGTGAGATCGGGCGCGAGTCCTCGTGGGCGGGGGGCGGGATTCTGTCGCCGCTTTATCCGTGGCGTTATCCGGAGGCGGTAACGGCCATTGCAGCTTGGGGGCAGCGAGAATTTCCCAAGCTAATTAACGAGTTACATGAAATTTCCGGGATTGATCCGGAATATGTTCAAAGTGGCCTGTTGATTCTGGATGCCAAAGACGAGGCTCCGGCGCTGTGCTGGGGTGAAAATCATCAAGCCAATATCCAATCTATTGATTTTGATGAGTTTTCATTAATTGAACCGAATATCGGTGCGGCGGCATCAGCACTTTGGCTGAAGAATATCGGGCAGGTTCGTAACCCTCGTTTGCTCCAGGCCCTGGTGGTTATGTTGCAGCGAAATGGAGTTTCGCTGGTGCCGAATTGCGAGTCAAAACGCATTTTAATTCAAGAAGATAGAGTGATCGGACTGGAAACGAGCCAGGGCCGGATCGTGGCCGATGGCGTGGTGGTGGCCGGCGGCGCCTGGAGTGGGCAAATTCTCGGTGGGCTGATGTCGCAAGTGCAGGTCAAACCGGTGCGTGGCCAGATGATTCAATTTCAGACCCCGCCAGGGACGGTGTCACGGATTGTGCTGCGAAACGGCAAGTATGTGATCCCGCGGCGTGATGGATTGGTGCTGGTCGGCAGTACGCTGGAAGATGTCGGCTTTGATAAATCGACCACCGATGAGGCTTACCAGGCACTTTATCAGGCCGCGGTAACCATGATTCCGTGCTTGGCCGAGCATCCGGTGGTGCGGCATTGGGCCGGATTGCGCCCTGGCGCACCAGAAGGGATTCCTTATATAGGTGGCCATCCCCGGTTTGCCGGGTTGTACGTTAATGCCGGACATTTTCGTAATGGCGTGGTAACCGGGCCTGCAGCAGCCCGTTTATTGGCCGACATCATTCTTGAACGGCAACCGGTGTTGGATGTTCGGCCTTATGCCTTGTCCGGGGCGCGTGCAGCCCAGGTAGAATTGGTATAAAGTGTATAAAGTTAAATCGTCGGGAATTATGGCCGATACAATGAGTATGACCTCGAATTATCCCCTCACCCGTGGCGAAGTGATTGAAGCCATGCGGAAAAAAGGCGTGAATCCGACCCAGCAACGGGTCGAGATCGCACAAGTCCTGTTTTCCAGGCCCCAGCATGTGTCGGCCGAGCAAGTGTTGGCCATGGTTAACAAGCAACGGTCCGTCGCCTCCAAGGCCACGATTTACAACACCTTAGGTTTGTTTGCCAGCAAGGGTCTGGTCCGGGAAGTGATTGTCGATCCGACCAAGGTCTTCTACGACCCGACGATGTCCCCGCATCATCATTTTTATAACGTCGATACCGGCGAGCTGTTGGATGTTGACCCCGGCTGCGTGGTCATGGGTCAGCTGCCGCAACTACCCCCTGGTACCGTGGCGGAAGGAGTCGATGTGGTGATTAAGGTTCGTAATCAGCAGGCGTAGTCTTGCTTCAGGTTGTTTCACCCCAGCCCGTTCTATATACTCCTCCCCGTTGCCGGATTAGCTCAGTTGGTAGAGCAGCGCATTCGTAATGCGAAGGCCGTAGGTTCGACTCCTATATCCGGCACCATCATATTTTCTCCGTTTCGCTCACTCCTCTCCTGGAACTCGTTTTGACCGTGTTAGACTCCGACAACAGGGCTCGCTTTGGGGTTGTATTCAATGATGAAGAATCCACGTCAGGCAGTGGATGCCGAGGGATGGCTTAAAGGCGTAAGAAGGGTGGTTTCACCTAATTACGATGAACGTCCGTCGGAAACCGAAATCAATTTGCTGGTAGTGCATGGGATCAGTTTGCCACCAGGCGAATTCGGCGGGCCATACATCGATGCGCTGTTTACCAATACACTGAATTCCGCGCAGCATCCTTTTTTTAAAGAGATAGAGGGGGTGCGTGTGTCATCGCACATTTTGATCCGGCGTGATGGTGAAATTGTACAGTACGTGCCGTTTCAGAAACGCGCCTGGCATGCGGGGCAATCCTGTTTCGCCGGGCGTGAGCGTTGTAATGATTTTTCGATTGGTATTGAGTTGGAAGGGTGCGATGCTCAACCCTATGAGCATGTTCAGTATTTACGTTTGGCGGCGGTGATCCGTGCAGCGATGAAACATTATCCTGGAATCGTGCGTGAACATGTTGTGGGGCACAGCGATATTGCGCCTGGACGTAAAACCGATCCTGGGCCATTCTTTGATTGGCGTTATTTGCGACGTTTACTAAAACCGAGAAAATGACATGCGTATCGGAATCGATCTGGGTGGGAGCAAGATAGAAGCGATGGCACTGGCCGATGACGGCGCGGAGCTTGCGCGACGTCGGGTGCGAACGCCGCAAGGCAATTATCCGGAAACGGTGCAGACGGTGGCCGATCTGGTCGCGGCGCTTGAACAAGATACGGGTTTGAAGGGATCGGTCGGTGTTGGCACGCCGGGCGCGATTTCGCCTGCGACGGGATTGATCAAGAATTCAAATTCAGTATGTTTGATCGGTAAGCCGTTACAGCAGGACATTGAAAACTTATTAAAACGCCCGGTGCGTTTAGCCAATGACGCGGATTGTTTTGCACTTTCTGAGGCGACTGATGGTGCCGCGATGGGTGCGAATAATGTATTTGGCGTGATTATTGGAACGGGCACCGGCGGTGGAATTGTGGTGCATGGCCGCTTGGTACAAGGGCCGAACGCGATTGCCGGTGAATGGGGCCACAATCCGATTCCCTGGCCGCAATGGGATGAAATGCCGGGACCTCCCTGTTATTGCGGCAAGCGGGGCTGTATTGAAACGTTTCTGAGTGGTCCGGCACTGACGCGTGATCATTACAACATGACGCGGCGTAAATATTCTGCCGCTGAACTGAGCGCGCTGGCTAATCAGAGGCATCATGAAGCCAATGAAACCCTGGCGCGCTATGAGGATCGTTTGGCGCGGGCCTTGGCCTCGGTGATCAATGTGCTTGATCCGGAAGTGATCGTGTTGGGCGGCGGTGTTTCCAATATCGAATCTTTATATGTTCATGTGCCCAAAATCTGGGGTAAGTATGTGTTTTCGGATACGGTGCTGACCCGATTGGTGTCCGCCAAGCATGGCGATTCTTCGGGCGTGCGCGGGGCGGCGTGGTTGTGGCCGCTGGAGCAAGCTGTAAATTAGAAAAATGCCGATGCTGCGGCTGAAGCGTCAGCCATTAAAATTTTTTGGTGTGTGGCTGACGATAGGCGTGATGCTGGTTGCCTGGGTGTGTTATGAGTCGTTAACGCCATCGCCGATCAGCGTCGAAGGTCTGAAATATGCCGACAAGTTGGGGCACTTCTTCAGTTATTTTACGATGATGGCCTGGTTTGGACAGTTATTTCAGCGGCGCGGGCATTGGCTGTGGTTGTTGTTTTTTATCGCGCTGGGATATGGGCTTGAGTTATTGCAACTTTTCTCAGGTTACCGCAGTTTTGAGTATGCCGATCTGGCGGCGGATGCCGGTGGTGCTTTGCTTGCCTGGGTGTTGGCAAGCACAAAATTTAGAGAGCGTTTATTAAAGGCGGAGCGATATCTGGCCTGATATTTTACTATTGATCTATTGCGGCCGATTATTAACATGGCGGCAAAATAGATCGGATCATTCGAATGATCGCGGCAGAGCCGCTCCTACATATTTCATCACCGGGTTAATAAGGTGCGGCCGGCATAGTAGGGGCACGGCGCGCCGTGCCCCTACCGTTTTGAAACCGGCGCCGAATAAGCCAGCTACCGAGTAAAGTCAGTATCAGAAGCGCTACGATAGGATAGGTGATTGCAAAGATAATCGGCGTCAAGATCGCTTGTGTCAGCAGTTTCAGCGATGCATGTTCGCTGATGATCTTTGCCAGTTGTGGCGAATATTGATAATAATATTTTACGAACACACGTCCGATCTCCGATTTTAGTAATACCTCATCGCGGAAGTTACGCAAGGTCTCGACATGGGGGTCAAGGAAGGAGCCATAAGCCGCCGTTGCGATAAAGCAGCGGTCTACCTGAACATAATCGGTCTCACCCGTTGTGTTGTCACTGAAGTTGGTATCGATTTGATCCGCTTTCACCTGCGCGATGTTGCGTAGTTTCTGGCTCTCTACATTCGGTTGTAGCGAAATATTGATAATGGCTGTGGCGCCCGGCGCAATATCAAACAGTGAGCAGCGTACCACTTCGCCCGGTTCCTTGACGCAGCCACCATTGTTGGTGGACGCATGATGGTAGAGGGTGTTGGGTGGGAGCCAATCCTTGAACCGTACATTGGTGGCGGTGGTAGGGCCGGCATTGTAGATGCGAATCTGGAAAGTCAGCGGTATGCCCTTCTTGATGGTGGAAGGATATACCGATTGGCTAATGCTCAAGTTGGCAGTGAGTACGCCATTGGCAGGGGTTAATAAATAACCGTGCGCTTGTCCCTGATACATGCCCCAGCCGATGATTTGTCCGTTGTTGTTGATGGCGGTGGCGTCATGCAGTTCCCAGTCGGCATTATTGACGATGCTGGTGATGTCTTGGATGGTGACGGAGGTTTCGGTGAGTCCTTTATCTAACACGGACCATGTGCTTCCGCCATCGGTGGTGGAATAAACGCCCTTGCTATTGGTGCCGGCGTAGAGGGTGTTGGCATCAATAACTTCCAGGCCGAAAACCTCGATGTCGCTTAAACTGGCATTGCTGATGTTTGACCAGGTGCCGACAGAATATTTGTATACCCCTTTGGCGGTAGCCGCATAGATAGTGTTAGCGGAATCACGCTTGATGGCGTGGACGGTGCTATTGAGCGGAGCGGCACTGATGTTGCTCCAGGTAACTCCACTGTCTGTGCTTTTGAAAACGCCACTCTTGGTGCTGGCGGCATAAAGATCCCAGGTACTGGTGATCAATAAACTGGAGATAGGAATGTTTTGTAGTCCGGTATTTACAGGAACCCAGCTGTTGCCATTGTCCGTCGAGCGATAAACGCCATTGGCAGTGCCTGCGTACAGTCGATTGGGGCTGGTGTGGGTGTCGAGCAGCAAGCTGTAGACATTGCCGTTACTCAGCCCGGTATTGCCCAAGGTCCATGAGTTACCATTGTCGTCGCTGCGGTAAACACCGTTCATGGTGCCTGCATAGAGACGCACCGGGCTGGCACTGGTATCGGCAACCAAGGCGTACACATTCCAGTTATTCAGTCCGGTGTTGATTGTGTTCCAGCTGGTGCCGCCATCGGTGGAACGATAAATCCCTTTGTCAGTGGTGCCTAGCCAGTAGGTTGCGGGATTGGTCAAGGTATTGGCAACGATGGTAACGACTTTTGTCCCGGCAGCGGCACTGAAGGCGGCTTGCCAGCTATCTACGTTGAGTTTAAAAACGCCTTTTGAACTACCGGCCAGAATGACCGGCGGTGAAGTGGGCACATTCAGGATTTCGTATGTGTCGCCCGTGACGGAGCCGCGCGTGATATTGGTCCAGTTTGCGCCTCTGTCGTCGCTGTACCATGAATTGCCATCATGCGTGGTGAGATAAAGGGTGGCGAAATTTGAACTGAACGACATCGAATAGACGCCACCCGTCTGAAAGTTGGCGTTGCGGGTCCAGGTCGTGCCTTGGTCAGTGGTAGTAAACAGGCCGCGTGTGGTACCGGCATAGAGTTTGCTGATGTGGCTCGCGCCAACTGTTGTCAAATCCTCGGTGTCAAACTTGAGTGAGTAGACCGCCTCGGTATTGGTCATGCCGGTGGTTTTTTGAGACCAGCTTAGCGGGGTATCAGGGTTAATCGATGTGGAGTAAACACTACCCCCCAGGGTTCCCGCAAACAGGGTGCTGGGTTCATTGGGATCGATGGCCAAAGCGGCGACTTGCAGGGGGACAAGTCCGGTGGAGGGGGTGGCGCGGGCATCACCATTGGATTGTTGCCAAGTGGCGCCTGTGGTGCCTTCGCGGAAACGGTAGACGCCGCGTGTGGTCGCGGCGAAAAACTGGGTCTTGGTGGAAGGTTGTTGGATAAGATCATAGACCGCGCCAGCCACATCTGTGATTTGCTTCCACGTCGTGCCGGTGTCATTGCTTTCGAACAGACCCACTTCGGCACCAACAAACAAGTGATTGGGATTGCGTGCATCTATGAGGATGACAAAAACGTGGGCGGGATCGGTACCTGTGCCTATGGTGGTGGGTTTATCGATGCCTTTAGAAGTAAAGAACCAAGTGACGCCGCCATCGACGCTCTTGTATAAGCCACCGGCAGTACAGGCATAGATGAGGTTGGTGTTTGTCTTGTCGAATTCGATGCAGGATACATGTTTGTCGTTGAGGCCGATATTTGTTACATCCCAGGTCAGACCTTTATTCAGGGATTGATAGATGCCGGCGCCATTGGCATCACCCGTGAGTACTCGATTGAGATTATTGGGGGCGACGGTAATGACAGAACGTTCAGTGCTTGCAAACTGATACAGAAAGGCACGCTCATTACCATTGGCGCCAATGGATTGTCCAACAACGATCTCGCCGTTGTTGATCCCTTTGGCAAAGCTGGTGACGTCCTTATCGAGGGCACCCAAATTGATAATACCCTTTTCGGTTGAGCTCAGGATTGCACGCCGTCCCAGATTTTCCGATGAGCCGTTAAACGCCCATCCGGCAACGATTCCTGAATCGTTGATAGATGCTCCCTCGCTGCCGGTAAAGCCGCTGAGGGTTTGCAGGCTGGTGACGGTGTCTTTATCGGGCAAATAAATAAACGCGGTTGGCTGGGCATTACTATCCTGGGCGCTGCCTGTGACCTGGCCGCGTTGATTGATGGCATTGGCCCAGCCTTCTGCGCCACCGAGCGTGGTGAGTGTTTTGAGTGAGCCGGTGACGTAATCAAAAATAAATGGGCGTCTGGCGCCGCTATCGAGTTTGCGGATGCCTACTACTTCATCGAGCCCGTTGATGCCGCGCGCCTCAAGCATGCCACTGAAGGTATCAAGTTCATTGATGGTTTGCCCATCGCGCCACAGTTGTGCCCGATTGGGAGAATTGATGATGTGGCCAGCGATGAGACCACTGTCACCGGCGGAAACGGCTTTGCCGGAGTTATGTAATGTTAGCCAAGAGCCTCCACTTCTATACACCGCGCGTGGCGGTGTGGTGGTCGTGTCGATGCCGACAATCTGACCAGAGTCAGTGATACTCAGTGGCTGGATATTGGCGCCAAGGTCGGTGATGGTGTAGGTGGCTGCCTGTGCGCCACCAATAAATAGCGATAAACATCCCATCAGGAAAAAATATGAGCAACGGAATACGGCTTGGAAAAGACGATAGTTCACGTGCCAACCTTTGACTGCAGCGATGGCCGGTTAAGAAAGCGCGCCCCCAGCTCTTCCAATGTGGGCACCGAGAGACCGGCCGCATCGGCAATCTGCAAGGCGCGCTCCAGACGTTGTGATGCCGTGCGGCCGAGGCATTTATGTTCGGGATCGCCGGCAAAGGCCTCCAGCATGCCATTGATCAGTCGTTCTCGTGGCAGCGAATCTCCGACCAGGTATTCCTGAATCGTCATCACGTCATCGGCCACCGCACGCGCCAATGGTTGATGGTTGCGCCAGAGCTCCGTGACGGTGCCGCCAGTGATCAGGCCCGCAATATTAATGGTCAGGATATAAACATTCTTGCGTACCAGCTCATAACGAAGCGCTTCGGCATCGCTAAGAATGGTGCTGGGGATGGCGATGGCATTGAGTGCTGCGCTGACCGTGTGAGCATGCGGACCAAAAACCGGCGATGGCAGCAACACTTTTGCGTCCTGACCTTTCTTTTTTTCGAACCACACGGAGATGATTGTCGGGTTGTCGAGGCCGTGGTGTTCCCAATCGCGCGGCAGCAATTCGTTTTGTAGCAACACCAGCCGGTCGCGCCAGGCAATTGGCGTTTTTTCAAGCAGTGGCTGGAGGTCGGCCTCTGCGACAGCGACTAATACCAAGTGCGGTGCCGGGATGGTGAGCGCTTCCTGTTCCAGCTCCATATGGCGCAGGATGGGGATCAGCGGATGTCCGCAACGTAATAGTCCACGCGCGAATACACCGGCCATTTCACCGATACCGATTATGACAATGGGGGGCTGCATGAATTTAATTATTGGAAGTCAAAGACCCGGAAACAATGCCCATTAAAGCCGGCAATTATACCCGTGGCGCAATCTTTGGTCATGCACTATTCAGGAGCGGTGCCCGCGCTGCCAGAGAATTTCGTGGCCGTGATCGAAATGGGTGAGGGTTCTTGCCAGCACAAATAACAGATCCGACAGGCGATTGAGATAGATCAAGATTTCAGCATTGACGGGCTCGGATCGCATCAGCGTGGTCACTCGCCGTTCGGCGCGGCGGCAGACGGTACGCGCCACGTGGCAGCTGGCCGCGCTTGGGCTGCCCCCGGGGAGGATAAATTCCTTGAGTGGCGGCAGCTCGGTGTTGAAGGTGTCCAGCCATTTTTCCAAGCGCTGGATGTGTTCGGGTTTAATGACGCTATGCCCCGGAATGCACAACTCGCCGCCGAGGTCGAAGAGGTCGTGCTGGACCGCTGTCAGGCAGGATTCGATGGCCTCTGGCAGCGAATGGGAGAGCAGCACTCCAATATGGCTGTTGAGTTCGTCCACCGTGCCAAAGGCTTCGACACGCGGACAGTCCTTATCCACCCGCTGGCCGTTGCCCAGACCGGTGGTGCCGGAGTCACCGGTACGGGTATATATCTTGGAGAGTCTGTGTCCCATGTTGGAATGCCTGTCCGCAGTAGTTTCTGATAACGTATAAATAAAGTTACGATAACAGAAGCGGTTCCTGGCTGGCCAGCATGACACTGTGCCCTTTAAGTGTCGGAAAACTTTACACTTGGCCCGCTCGGCAGGGTTGGTGCAATTTAAATCTCTATATATAACAATCCGTTATCTTGTATGGTACGTTTTTTGCATTTAAAAATTAAATACCCGTTCTGAGTGTTGTCGGCAGGTTTAATATTATATAATTGCTCAGATTTTGTGGATTTAGCAGGTTAAGGTTTGGAGAGTTGGAATGATGAATGAACATGGGCAGCAGGATCAATCTCAGGATAACGTGCCGGTGACCGCGCCGGAGAAAGGCACCGATCAGTCGCGGCGCCAGTTCACCCGCGCCAGTCTTATCGCTGCCCCCGTCATCATGACCTTGGCCAGCCGTCCGGCGTTGGGGTATTACAACTGCACGCTATCAGGGTTGCTCTCGGGGAATCTGTCCAACACAAGCACTGGCACCTGTTTTGGTAGGTCTCCCGGTTTCTGGAAGGGTGGGACTTTTTTCGCCGAAGGAAAAAAAGCCAGCCGCACACAATATGGCACCGCGTATCGTAATAAAGAAAATTGGCCCGCGCCCGCGCTCCCCACTACGCTGTTCCACTCCATTTTCGCGGGTAGTAAGTTTGGCGGGGCCACGTTGATCCAGGTGATGGATATGGATGGCAGCCAGGATCCCTTTCAGATGGGCTTTCAGACGGTGGCTGCATACCTTAACGCCTTGGAGGCGTGGGGGTTGCAACGCTTTGGTCTGAATCAGGAAAACTGGGGGATGTCACCGGATACGGTGATCACACTGTATAACAATAACTACGGTAATACCGCCGCACTGGCCGCGCTGTTCGATGCCTGGAATCACGCCGAGGATCGCGCGGGTACCGTGCAGACGCTGTTCGGTTCCTGATAATATCGGGTAATAAGAACGGTCACGCCGCTTTTAGTCAGCGGCGAGACGCATTATCATTGCTGGCATGAAATCGCAGCGCTGGCAATTGATGCCGGGGTTTAACCCTCTCTGGCATACCTGGGAAGACGAGGTAGTCGTGTTTGACCGCTTCTCCGGTGATACCCATCTCTTTGATACACTCAGTGCGGTATTGATCCGTTCTCTGACTAGATTACCATTTGAGCAACAGGTATTGATTGAACAAATGGCTATATCTCACGCCTGTGAGGCCGATGCGGAGTTCGTGGAATTGATTCAAGCCAGATTGCAGGGGCTGGCGCAGTTGGGTGTGATCGAGTGCCTGCCGGATTGACCCTGTCCTCGCTTTCTGCGGCAGAGTTGCGGCAACGGTTGGCGGATCCGGGGGTCTATCTTCGCACTGGGCCATTGGTTGTTCACCTGCGATCGTCCTTACCAACAGTCGCCGAAGGCATTCATTTGCTTTATGGTGATTATCCTTTGCTCGAATCAGAGTTTGCGGATTTTCACGTCAAGCTGGCGCGTCCGCGCAATTGGCGCCATTGGTTAAAACCACAAGTCGAATTTTCATTCGACGGTTATCATCCCTTCAAGCCGTTGCCGCTGAGTCAGGCCTTCCCGATGTTTGAGTGGGCGCTCAACTGGTGTGTTGCCAATCATATTCATCGTTATTTGAATATTCATGCAGCGGTCATTGAAAAAAATGGTTATGCCGTAATTTTGCCGGGACCGCCGGGGTCGGGAAAAAGTACGCTGTGTGCTGCCTTGATTAATCGTGGCTGGCGATTGCTATCAGATGAAATGGCATTGCTAAGTCTTGAACAGAATCTGGTGATCCCTATCCCCAGGCCGGTCAGTCTTAAAAATCAATCGATCGATATTATTCGGAATTATGCGCCCGAGGCAGTGCTCGGGCGGCTGGCCGTCGACACCCATAAAGGCGTGGTGGCGCATATGAAACCGTCACTGGCTAGCGTTCAGCGGGCAAATATTCCTGCAAGAGCGGCATGGGTGATTCTGCCTCGTTACGAGGCAGGTGCGGAGGCAGTGTTATCCCCGCTTTCCAAAGGCCGGATCTGCATGCGGCTGGCAGAAAATAGTTTTAATTATAATATTCTGTCAGGCAGCGCTTTTAAAGCGTTGACCTCAATGCTGGATCAATGCCAGTGCTACAGTTTCAAATATAGCCAGCTGGATGATGCGCTACAAATATTCAATGCGTTGGAGCCAGCACAATGAATATCCGGCGCAATTTGGTCACAGAAATAATTCGCTCGCCGGAGCAGAGTCGTCAGTATTCACTCGCCGAATGGGATTTGCTAATCAGACAGGCACGTTTCGCCGAGTTGCTAGGCAGAATCGCGGTGATTCTGCAACGTGGTGGCTTGCTGGAAACTGTGCCAGCACAACCCCGCGTCCATCTTGAATCTGCGATATGCGTTGTCGAAAAACATGCGCAAGTCGTGCGTTTTGAAGTGGCGAAAATAGCACAGGCAGTGGCGACATTAAACGTGCCAATCGTGTTGCTCAAAGGCGCTGCCTATCTCATGGCAGATTTGCCACCCGCGGTGGGACGGTTATTTTCCGATATCGACATCCTGGTGCCAAAAGAAAGGCTGGCAGCCGTTGAGAATGGCTTGATGTTGCATGGCTGGATGACCACGCATCATGACGCTTACGATCAGCGGTATTATCGAATCTGGATGCATGAGATACCACCATTGCAACATATGCAACGCCAGACGGTGTTGGATGTGCATCACACGATTCTGCCGCCAACAGGACATTTGCCGCTCGACCCTGCAAAGCTGTTTGCCTCGGCGCAACCTGTCGACGATATGGCAGGTGTTTTGGTGCTGAGTGATTGCGACCTGGTTTTGCATAGTGCGGCCCATTTATTCAGTGATGGTGAGTTGGAGCATGGGCTGCGGGATTTGAGCGATCTTGATTTGTTGTTGCGGCATTTTTCGGCAGATGAAGGTTTCTGGGATCAGCTGTGTGCACGTGCGGGAGAGTTGGGTTTGGGGCGCCCCTTGTTTTATGCCTTACGGTACACGCAACGAATGTTGGCGACCCCGATTCCGGAGAGTGTATTATCCCGCATCGCAAGCATGGGGGGTGGTCAGGCCATGAGTCGCTGGATGGATAGTCTGTTTACCAGGGCGCTGGCGCCGACGCATGAAAGTTGCGAAGACTGGTTTACGCCGACGGCTCGCTGGTTGTTATATGTGCGGTCACACCACCTGCGGATGCCGCCTCATTTATTGATCCCGCACTTGGTGCGTAAGGCGTTCAAGCGTCATACGACTTCGGCGCCGCTGGGCGGGGATAATTGATGGTGAATGCAGTTTACAAGAACCCACAATTTCATAGCCTGATTCTGGGCGGGGTACGCTCCGGGAAAAGCAGGTATGCCCAGTCGTTGGCTGCGGTGAGCGGTTTGCCGGTGGTGTATATTGCTACTGCCACAACAAGGGATGTGGAGATGCAGGCGCGTATCGAGAAACATCGTGCCGAGCGGCCTGCTGACTGGGTATTGATTGAAGAGTCCATTGCCTTGGCGATGGCTTTGCAGCAGCACGCGGCGCAGGATCGTTGTCTGATTGTTGATTGTTTGACCTTGTGGTTGACGAATTTGTTGCTGCTGGAAGATGATGCCGAATTGGAACGGCAGCGAGAGGAGTTGCTGAAGATTGCGGGAAGTTTGCCGGGGCGCATCATTTTTGTCAGTAATGAAGTGAATATGGGTGTGGTGCCGATGGGACAGCTCAGTCGGCGATTTTGTGATGAAGCAGGTGTGTTGCATCAGGCGCTAGCGACGCAATGCGAACAAGTGGTGTTGATGGTGGCAGGGCTGCCGTTGCAGATGAAAGGATAAAGTCGTGAGTCTTGAGTGGTTGCAAAATCCGGTGAAATCTATTGCCAGTGCGGCACAGCAACATGCGCTGGCTTATCAGTTACAGCTGACCAAACCGCCGGGCTCATTGGGGCGGCTCGAAGAATTGGCCGTGCAGTTGTGCGCGATGCAGAACACGGATCGGCCGCGGGCGGATAAAGTAAGTATTACTGTGTTTGCCGGGGATCATGGTGTAGCCGATGAAGGTGTGTCGGCGTTTCCACAAGTCGTAACGCGGGAAATGGTGCGCAACTTCGCCAGCGGCGGTGCCGCGATTAATGTATTGGCACGACAGTTGAGCGCTGACCTGGAAGTGGTGGACGTTGGTGTTAAATATGAACTGGGCGCCATGGCTGGCGTAATTGATCAGCGGGTGGCGGATGGAACCGCGAATTTTGCCAAGATGCCGGCGATGACTGAAGCACAAATGGCGCAGGCATTGGCAGTAGGGCGCGCAGCAGTGCAACGCGCGCTGGCGCGCGGTGCAGAACTCTTTATCGCAGGTGATATGGGGATTGCCAATACTACGGCAGCGACAGCGATTGCGGCGGTGTTGTTAGGAAAACCTGTGCGGCAGTTAGTGGGGCCTGGTACAGGGTTGAATCAGGTGGGTGTTGAACACAAGACGGCAGTGATTCAGAAGGCGATTGATGTGCATGCGCCGGCGGTGAACGGGCCGCTCGATGTGTTACGATGCCTGGGCGGGTTTGAGATAGCAGCAATGGCGGGAGCGTATCTGGCGGCGGCACAGGAAGGCTTGCCGGTGATTGTTGATGGTTTCATCGCCAGCAGCGCGGCGCTGGTGGCGCAACGTATGCAGCGTGAAGCGGGTGCGTGGTGGTTTGTGGCACACGCCTCGGCCGAGCCAGGGCATCGCCATATAGTGGACGCTCTGGCGTCACAGCCATTGTTGGACCTTGGCATGCGCCTGGGTGAAGGCAGTGGTGCGGCAACCGCTGTGCCATTGTTGCGTTTGGCTTGTGCACTGCACAACGAAATGGCGACGTTTGCGCAGGCGGGTGTTTCGGAAAAGTCATGATCATGAGTATTTACCACAGAGGCACGGAGAGCATAGAGTTTTTCGCCACTGATGGGCCGATGAATGTTTCGCTCTATCGTAATCGCATGAATCAAATATTTGCGGGGCGAAACGTTAGTTATCTCAATGGAGATAATGATCATTCAGTTCACTATTATCCAATACCTTTGTGTTCTCCGTGTCTCTGTGTTGATTAATTATAAAATGGACGATCAGACAACCATTATCGATTTGATTCGTCACGGTGAGCCAGTCGGTGGCAGCAAATACCGTGGCCAAGTCGATGATCCGCTGAGTGAAAAAGGTTGGCGTCAGATGCGCGAAGCGGTCGGAGATCATAACCCGTGGCAAGCCATTGTCAGTTCCCCGTTGTCACGTTGCGCTGAATTTGCGCGCGAACTGGCGCAGCGGCACGCATTGCCATTGAGTTTTGACGATCGCTTTAAGGAAATTGGTTTTGGTGCCTGGGAAGGTCGTACCAAGGAACAAATTACGGCCACTGATCCACAAGCGCTATTTCGGTTTTACAGTGACCCGGTTGCCAATACACCGCCTGGTGCCGAGTCATTGCTGCAATTCAGGGAACGAATTGGCACCGCTTGGCAGTCATTGCTTGAGCAACATGCTGGGCAGCATGTGCTGCTGGTCGGGCATGCGGGTGTGATACGGATGGTGGTACGTCAGGTATTGGATGTACCGTTGGAACGGATTTTTCGTATCGATGTGCCGAATGCGGCGATCAGCCGGATTCGAATCGATGGTGTTGGGCAGCATGCGCTTGCCAGTTTGATGTTCCACGCGGGGCGTTTGTAAATGTTGCGCCCATTCTGGATTGCGCTGCAATTTCTGACGCGGGTTCCCACTCCGCGCTTAGGTGATTTATCTCCCACAGATCTTGGTCGTTCGATGCTGTTGTACCCGTTGGTGGGGGGGGGCATCGGTGTATTGTTACTGTGTCTGGCAGGATTGCTGTGGACTACTTCGACCATGATCGGGGCGGCAGTGATTCTCGCCGCTTGGGTGATGATCACGGGTGCCTTGCATATTGATGGTTTGGCCGATAGCGTCGATGCCTGGATTGGCGGTCATGGCAATCGTGATCGAACCCTGGCGATCATGAAAGATCCGTATTGCGGCCCGATGGCAGTGACGGCAGTGGTGTTGATGCTGTTACTGAAGTTTGTGGCCCTGCAGAATTTGTTGGACGGCGAAGACTGGATCAGTCTGTTGTGGGTGCCGATAGTGGGGCGGGCGTCGGCGCTGGCATTATTGTTGTGGACGCCTTATGCACGGCCCGATGGTATAGGCGCTGTGCCCGCACAGAATATGCCGCGTGTACCTGCCTATATTGTTCTGGCCGTGGTTGCTATTTTAGCAATCCTGGCAACAGGTTGGGCAGGGCTTGAAATGCTGATCGCTGTGGCTGCTGTATTGTATTGGCTGCGCTGGATGATGTTGCAACGTTTGGGCGGAACCACGGGCGATACTGCGGGTGCCAGTATTGAAATCACGGAGACGGTGGCGCTATTGGTTTTGGCGCTGTAGGCCGTTTAATTAACAAAGGTAAACCTCCGGCTTTGCCGGAGGGCTCATAAAGGTTTGACCGGTGCGGCGGTCGATGCATTGGTTTTTATCCCCTCCTCCTAAAAAGGAGGAGGGGTGGCGCGTAGCGACGGGGTGGTGGTTGGTGAAAGGTTCACTGGTGTGTGGTTCGTCACGCACACCACCCCGCCCTGCGGGGCACCCCCCCTCATGATCATGAGGAGGGGATAAAGAGTTGTGTGTTGCTGCGCAAGAGCCTGCCCCGCGAAGCGCTTTGGGCACGCTTGGTGGGTTACGCAAAAAATGCTAACCCACCCTACATTTATAAGGCTGCGGTGAGTTTAGTTGCGGTTTCCAGTTTTCGGTTCAGCAAGCGACCAATGCATTCAAGATCAAGATGCGTTTCGACAGCATCGGCCATACGTTCGATGCCCGCTTCGCGCAGAGTGCGATAATCAAAATGAATAATTTGATTCAATCCCGCCCAATCCAGTAATGCCGCACAGGTTTGGGGATGATCGAACAGTCCATGCACGTAGGTGCCGAGAATTTGATTGTCATCTGAGCGTACGCCATCATTGCGATCGGCAAAAATTACTGCGGGCTGTTCCAAGGCAGGCCCGTAGCTGACGCCGCAATGAATTTCATAACCTTCTATGGCGGCGTCGGCAAATGCCAAGCGACCATTAACGCGCCGCAGTTGTTTTTCAGCTTCGAGAACTGTGTTGAATTCAAGTAAGTTCAGTCCTGAGCTGCTGCCGGCATTGCCTTCCAGTCCCAACGGGTCATGAATTTCTCGCCCCAGCATTTGCAGGCCACCACAAATACCTAACAGCTTGCCGCCATAACGCAGATGGCGGTTGATGGCCTTTTCCCAGCCGTGCTGCCGTAACCAGGCGAGATCGCTACGCACACTTTTGCTGCCGGGTAGAATAATAATATCGGCGGTAGGAATGGCTTGTTGCGGGCCGATAAATTGCAAATCTACTTGCGGATGCAGGCGCAGTGCATCGAAGTCTGTGTGATTGCTGATGCGTGGTAATCGGGGGGCGATGATTTTGAGACGATGCCCCGCGTGAGTGGTTTGCTGTGACTGAACGCTATCTTCTGCCTCCAGATGCAAACCTTGTAGATACGGCAGTACACCGAGCACCGGTTTGTCCGTCGCGTTTTGCAGCCAATCCAGACCCGGTTGCAGCAAACTCACATCGCCACGAAAGCGATTGATCACAAAACCCTGCACTCGCACCTGTTCTGTCGCTGACAGCAGGGCCAGCGTCCCATGCAAATGGGCAAATACGCCGCCGCGATCAATGTCGGCGATCAGCAGCACCGGGCAATCGACCGCCTCGGCAAAACCCATGTTGGCGATGTCACAGTCGCGGAGATTGATTTCAGCGGGGCTGCCCGCGCCTTCGACGATAATGACTTCATACCGGGATTGCAGTCGCTGGAAGGATTCCAACACCGCCTGCATCGCCACCGGTTTGTAAGCGTGATAATCGCGGGCATTCATCGTTTGGCGGGCACGGCCATGGATGATGACCTGGGCACCGGTATCGGTGTTGGGCTTAAGCAGCACCGGGTTCATGTCAGTATGCGGCTCCAAGCCGCAAGCCTGGGCCTGAAGCGCCTGGGCGCGGCCAATCTCGCCGCCATCCACCGTCACTGCGCTGTTAAGCGCCATATTTTGTGGCTTGAACGGCGCAACGCGAATGCCGCGCCGTTGCAAAACACGGCATAATCCCGTCACTAGCGCGCTTTTGCCGGCGTCGGAGGTGCAGCCCTGGATCATGAGAACCTGTGCAGTCATGGCGGGAAATTATAGCCGACAAGTGGCCATGTTCGGCGCCATTTAGCACGACCTCGGGTACACTAGCTTGATTCTGGGGGAATTATGACCGTTTTCCTGATGTGTTTGCTGGGTGTCATTCTGGCTCGCTGGCTGGGGGAACCCAAGCGCTGGCGGCCCGCCGAGGCATTTGGCCCCTGGGTCTATGGGGTCGATGAACTGATTTATACCACCGGAGAATCCTCCACCCGCCAGCGCCGACGCCGGGCATTGGTGGCTGTGGCCTTATGTGTGCTGCCGTTTGTGCTGCTGGCGGCAATCCTGTCGGCACTTGGGCCATTTGGGCTGATGTTTGACGTGCTGGTGTTATATCTTGCCCTGAGCAGCGCTGATATTGAGTCGCAAGTTGAAACAGTGCTCGATCGTTTACGGCGGTTTGAAATCAATGAAGCGCGGCAATCGTTGGCACCGTTAGTGGATTTTCAGGTCTCAGGAGTGGAAGAGCCCGGTATTTTGCGTGGCTTGCTGGAGTGGATGTTTAGCCGCGCCAATTCGGGGTGGTTTGCACCTCTGTTCTGGTTTGTGATTGCGGGTGCGCCAGCAGTGGTGTTGTATCGCCTGGTGGAGTTATTGAGCGGCATCTGGAATGAAAATTCAGAGCATGATCGCGAACTGGCCTGGGCGGCGACTAAAGTTCGTCGGCTATTGGAATGGTTGCCGGCGCGATGCCTGGCGCTGACTTATGCCTTATTGGGTGACCGGTCGAGGGCATTGGGGTGTTGGCGCGAATATGCCCTGGTGTGGCGCGATACCAATAATGGTGTTTTGATTACCACCGGCAGCGGTGCGATGGGAGTGAGCGTGGGCGGGACTGTTCCCAATGATGAAACAACCCGTTATCGTCCATTATTGGGGGATGGCCCGGCGCCCAAGATCAATGATGTGGAACGTGCCATGCGGATGATCAGCCGTGGCGTGTGGTGGTGGTTGGCAGTAATTTTTGTGGTGGAGTTGATCTGAGCGTGAGGCGGTCCGGGTTCTTTACCTGGCCCTGGCCCTGGTCTGGTCGATAGTATTGGATGGATAGGGTGCAGCTGATTTTGCAGCTCGCCCAAAGAATTTTAAGGAAACTTCATGGTAGACGAAGGCTCACCTACAGAAAACTGGCGAAACAAGTACTTGGAATCGCTGGAACAACTGGAGATCAAGGAGAAGGTCTGGAGCTTCTCTGATGAAGTGCTGCGCCGTGGTTTGGGGCGCCTGGCACTGATTTCCACGGGTGTTGATACCGAGCTCGATAAACAGATCAGTGCCTTGCGCCGAGCTTTGCAGGATCGCGATAACGCCCAGGAAATCGACCGCTTGGTGGCTAGGTTGGCCGAGCATGTAAAAGCGCTGGATGAACGGAAAACACGTGAAAAGAAGCATGTCCCTGATCCTGCCGAAGCGCTGGCCTTGTTATTGGAAAGATTTTCCGTTCCTAAACGATACCGTCGCCGTTCCGAAAAGTTGCAACAAAAACTGCGCTCGTCTGCTGAGGGTGTCAAGCTCGAAGAGTGGGTGACAGAAGTCGCCGCCTTGCTGAAAGACTGCCTCCAGGAGGCGGTAGAAATTGGCGGACAAGCAGATGAGACTGGATTCTTTGGCCGCTTGTTTGGCCGCAAGGAGGGGGCGGCTGTAATTACGCCCAAGCCATCTACTGAGAAGGCAAGTGTCGGTGTAGCGGATGATAGTTCAGTGGCGCCTACACCCCGCTCAAGTTATATCCCTTATAAAGAAGGACCAAAAGAAAATTACACGCCGCATGCATTTCGTATTGAAGATCTGTTTCTGGAATTTCTGGAATGTTTGGCATTTCCACCACCGTTTTTCGATCGAGTGCAGGAACTCAAGCAAACTTTACTCGAAGGCATAGAGGCGGAGGAGGTGCGTGCAACCACCGAAGCCGTCATTATGCTGGTGGTCGATATGCGCAATGCCCTGGAGCAGGAGAAGGCAGAGCTTGAGGCGTTTCTCCAGCAAATGACTCAACGTTTGCGTGAGCTGGATAATGTCGTCGAAGGTGTGGAAGGGCATCGCAAGGCTTCATTTGAAGGTGGGAAGCATCTCGATGCCATGATGAAAGCGGGTGTTGATGAGATTCAGGATGCTGTTAATTCGGCAACCGATATTAACCAGTTAAAGACATCGATTCAGGGGAGCCTGGAAAATATCAAGCAGCGGCTCGCCGAGCAGCGCCAGCATGAGGATCAGCGTCAGAAAGCGTTGGAAATGCAGTTAATGGCGATGGCGCAGCATGTTAACATCATGGAAAACGAAAGTCGCAGCTTGCATCTGCGTCTGGAAGAAGAGCGTGCCCAGGCCTTGACCGATACGCTCACGGAAATTCCCAATCGATTGGCGTATGAGCAGCGTGCAGTGCTGGAATATGCGCGTTGGCAACGCTACAAACATCCATTGAGCCTGATCTTGTGTGACGTTGATCATTTTAAAAATATCAATGATACCTATGGCCATAAGGCCGGTGATCGTGCCCTGAAGGTGATTGCCAAGATCCTGAAGAAGAGCGTTCGCGATGCGGATTTTCTGGCGAGGGTGGGGGGCGAGGAATTCGCCATCATCCTTCCTGAAACTCCCTTGGGCGATGCGATGACGGTGGCGGAAAAACTCCGTGCCAATGTGCAGGCGTTGGAGTTTGCTTATAACGGAACCCCGGTGCCGATTACTGTCTCGGGTGGAGTGGCGCAGTTTAAAGAGGGAGATGATGCGGAGAAGGTCTACCAGCGGGCAGACGAGGCATTGTATCGGGCCAAGAAGCAGGGTCGTAATCAGTTCCAAAGCCAGAAGTAACTGGCGGTTAACCGCCCATTTCTTTTAGCTTCTTCTCCATCACTGCAATCTGTTCGCTCATTTGTGTCGAGATCTTGGCCATTTCCTGGCGCAGAAAAATATTCTCGATGTGCATCTGAATGTGAAAGCCAAGTTTCTCGAGCACGGCCAAGTCGTCTTTGTTGAATTCAGTGGCGCCGATTTTATTGATGACCTGGATGGCACCATTGACTGTTTTGGTAGTGACGCCATTCACAGGGACGCAAAGCGTGTTATAGGTGACGTAACCGGTCTTGAGTGCAACGGCATCGTGTGCGCCCATCTGCTGTTCCATGCCGCTCTCGAAAACGGGTTTGCCTTCTTTGATCACGCGGCCAACAATAGAGTTTGATTCCGGGACATTGATCTGGCGTTCCTGGACGCCTGTGCCGCATTGGACCCAGATATTGGCATCGACCGGATCGTGAATAAAAATGCTGCACCGCTCGGCTTTTACCACCTTGGGCATGATTTCAACAAAAAACTGTAGGAGTTCCCGGTTGCCAGCCTTTTTCCAGGCATTGTCGATAGCAGCCTGTTTGGTTTTGAGTTCTGTGAGTTTTTGTATCAGTGCAGATTTTTCCATAACGACTTAACCATTTTTCGAGGGTGATATTGATATCGTCTACGCTTGGCAAGTGTCTGTCAACCAGGATGTTATTCAGCTCGTAGTGCCTCAATCGGGTCGAGTCTGGCGGCGCGGCGGGCGGGTAGCAGGCCGGCAAGCAAACCGATACTGATGGCGACCAATTCCGCCAAAATCAAGTAAAACGTGGAAATATGCGTCGGCAAAGCGGGAATCAGCCAGTGCAATAACAAGCTGCCGCCAACACCGATAAGCATGCCGGCCAGGCCGCCGATCATTCCCAAGGTCACAGCTTCGCTGAGAAATAGCCATTGAATCTGGCGGCGTTCCGCGCCCAGTGCGCGCAGTAAACCGATTTCGTTGGTGCGTTCAGTGACAGCGATGGTCATGATGGTGAGAATACCAATGCCACCGACCAGCAACGAAATGCTGCCAATCGCGCCGACAGCGAGTGTTAGTGCGTTGAGTATAGTGTTAAGTGTCTTGAGCATTTCTTCCTGGGTAACGATGGTAATGTCATCTTCACCATGGCGGGCCTTGATGACTTGTTTAATGCGATTAGAAATTGTGTCTGGATTGGCGTCTGTGGCATAAAGCACATCAATTTCCATCAGGCTTTCGCGATTGAACACTTCCATCGCGCGCGCGGTATGGAGATAAATGGCATCATCGAGATCAAAGCCGAGTAATTGGCCCTTGGATTCCATGACGCCAATGACGCGATAACGAAAGCCGCCAATGCGCACAATCCCTCCCAGTGGGCTGGCGTGACCAAAGAGTTCAGTGCGGACTTTACTGCCAAGCACAACAAATGCGCGCGGGTTGATGGGATCATCGGCAGGCAAAAATTGCCCGAGCGCCACTTTAAACTGCCATACGTCTGGTGCTTGCGGGCCTACGCCGAAGAGCGTCGCGCGACGGCTACGGTTGCCAATCTCGACGGCAGCATTGCCTTGTACGACCGGCACCACACCGAGTACCTGGGGAATATGACGCAGCGCTTCGGAGTCGCTCAAGCTCAACGGACGCACGTTGCTGATTACGGCGCCCGGAATGCCATGGGTCGTGGTGCGCCCTGGGCTGACGCTCAACAAATGTGTGCCGAATTGCGTAAATTCCTCTAGTACGAAACGGTGTATGCCTTCGCCGATGGCAGTCAACAACACTACGGCCGCAATACCCACAGCAATGCCGAGAGTGGTCAGAAAGCTGCGCAAGCGTTGACTGCGAACCGCGCTCAGGGCAAGAAAGATGCTGTCTTGAGTGCGCATATTATTATCTGCGTGTCAGCGCTTGTACCGGGTCGAGCTGTGCGGCACGGCGTGCGGGCAGCCAGCCAAAGACAAGGCCCGTGATCAAGGCCACGCTCAGCGCGCCGATGATGGCCCAGTTGGGAGCCGAAATTGGGAAGGTTGGAAAAATGTGGCCGAGCAGGGCTGTGCCCAGCAAGCCAACTGCTAATCCAATCAATCCGCCGAGCAAGGAGAGCAGTCCGGCCTCGCTCAAAAATAAGGTAAGAATTTCGCTGGCAGGTGCGCCCAAGGCTTTGAGCAGTCCAATTTCGGCGGTGCGTTGTGAAATCGCCACCAGCATGATATTCATGATCAAAATGCCAGCGACCGCCAAACTCACGGCGGCAATGCCACCGACCGTAAACGTCAGGGCAGTAAAAATGCGATCAAACGTGGCCAGTACCGCGTCCTGAGTAATCACGGTCACATCCTCCTCGCCATCGTGACGATCGCGCATGATGGATTTGATGGCCGATTGCGCTTCATCGAGTGAGTCGCGGCCTTTGGCCTGAACTAAAATCCGGAACAGGGATTCGGTGTTGAATAAGGTTTGCGCCGAGGCGACAGGAATGACCACCATATCGTTCAAATCAGTCCCCAATGATTGTCCCTTGGCGGAAAGTACGCCGATGACACGAAAACGATAATCGCCGATGCGCAACCATTGACCAAGCGCTGGAGTATTGCCGAACAGTTCCTGTTTTACCGTCGGGCCGATGACGCAAAACGGCGCACCACGTTCGGGATCAGTTTTGGGGAGGAAGCGTCCTTGCGCCAGTTCCAGATGCCGGATCTGTTCCAGTGCAGAAGTCGAGCCGAGAATCATGACTTCACGTTCGCGTTGTTTCCAGGAGACAGGCGCAGCGCCGATGACGAGTGGTGCGACGTGTTGTACCGCCAGGCTGCGATAAAGTGACAGCGCGTCGGCAAGCGTCAGGTCGCGCGGTGTTTCGCCCAGCATCGGTGGCGGGCCGCCGACTGTTTCGGAGCGACCGGGAAACACAATGACGAGATTGGTGCCTAGATCAGAGAATTGATTGGTGACATAACGGCGTGCACCTTCGCCGAGCGCGGTTAACATCACCACGGCACCGACGCCAATCGCCATCGCAAGTAACATCAGCAGACTGCGGCGGCGATTTCCGGTAAGCGCCTGCGCGGTGTAATGCAGGACATCTTCCGGCCGCATCATTTCTGCACGTCCTCTTCGATGCGGCCATCGATCATATGAATCTGACGTCGAGCCCGTTTCCCGATTTCAGGGTCATGGGTGACAACGATCAACGTGATTCCCTTTTCGCGATTCAGCAATTCCAGGGTTTCAATCACTTCGTGGCCAGAGGCACGATCAAGATTGCCGGTGGGTTCATCGGCCAGGATCATTTCCGGCTCGGTAATCATCGCCCGGGCAATGGCGACCCGTTGCCGTTGCCCGCCGGAAAGTTGATCCGGTCGATGGTCGGCGCGGTCGCTGAGTCCAAGCTGCTGCAATGCGCGTGTTACTTTTTCTTTGCGCACATCGGGTTCAATTCCGGCCAAGGTCAGTGGCAGCGCAACGTTATCGGCGGCGGTTAAGCGCGGGATCAAATGAAAAAATTGAAATACGAAGCCAATGCGTTCACGCCGTGTTTTAGCCAGCGTATTTTCATCAAGCTCACTCACCAGAGTACCATTTAAATGGTAACTGCCTTGGCTGGGGCGGTCGAGTAAGCCGAGAATATGGAGTAAGGTCGATTTTCCAGAGCCCGATGGCCCCATCAGTGAAATATAATCACCGGGTGTGATCGTGAGATTGATATCACGCAGGGCATGAACCACTGAGTCGCCAACGCTGAAATCGCGAACAATGCCCTCCAGGATGATCATTTGGCGCTTGTGTCAGCAATGGCATGGGCGCCATCTTCAACACCGGGACGATCCAGTGAGGTGACAACGTGTTCGCCCTCCTGCAATCCCTCGCTGACCTCGGTAAAGTCCCAATTGGAGATCGCAGTTTTAATTTGACGCAGACTGAGTTTTTCGGTGTCTGGATTAAATACAAGCACACGAGGCCCTTCCATCACCGCGAGCGTCGGGATGCGTAATACATTCTTATGCGTTGAGAGAATAATCTCGGCATCGGCGCTATAACCAGCCAATAGTGTGGGTGTCGATTTATCCAGTGTGAACTCTACCTCAATATCGATCGTGCGCGCCTGTTTTTCCCGGTCAAGCACATAATCGGCAATTCGCCGTACTTTCCCAACAAAGCGCTGGTTGGCAAAGGCATCGAGTGTGATGCGTGCGGGCATGCCGGCGGTAATGTTGGGTGCATCCACTTCATCAATCGGCGCGACAACATAGAAGCAGTGTGTATCTACCAGATCAACCACCGGCAAGGTGGCAATGCCTGGCGGTGAAGGAGTAACATATTCATTCAACTCGCCGTTGATTTTGGCGACCACGCCATCGAAGGGCGCGATCAAAAGTGTGCGTGCCAGATTGGCGGCGATCACATCCATCCTGGCGCTGCTGACACCGGTTTGTGTCTTGGCGGCATGGCACTCGGCCTGGCTGGCCTTGGCCTTGGTGACGGCCTGATCGATCTGTTCTTCGCTGACGGCGCCGGATTTTTGCAGTTTCAATAAACGATTGGCATCACGATCCGCGACATCAGATTGCAAACATGCCGACTCAGCCCGTGCACGTGCGCTTTGATGTTCCTGTTCCGCAAGCCGTAACTGCGCCTGTAAATCATCATTCCAAAGTTCAAGCAGCAATTCACCAGCGCGTACCTGATGGCCTTCCTTGACTGGTAATTTGGCGATTTGACCGCCGACGGCGGGAGAGAGTCCGGCGCGACGGCAGGCCTTGATGGTACCCGCTCGCGTGTTAGAGACCGTTGCTTCAACTTCGCCACGCGAAACCTGTGCCACCGTGACCGGGATCGGCTTCGGGCGAGACCAATACCAACCGGCACCAATCAGTAATATCAGAATGGCGATAAAAATTACGAGCAGCCGTATGCGTTTAGTGGTCATCCCGAAGACATGCCTCGCGGTTGGGGTGGACTATAAAGCCATTATGAAGCAAATAGCGTCAAGTCTGTAGCGCGGGTTGGATTTTGGGCGCGTGCTATAATGAGACAATAATAACTCAGGGGTACCTAATCATGAAATGCGCCGTATATCGTAGCAAGCGCAAGGAATTTACCTACCTTTATTTGCCTGTTGCCGCCGATGTTTCCAGTGTGCCCGAGGGCTTGCGCAAACTGATTGAGCCGTTGGAGCGGGTGCTGGAGTTTGAACTGACACCAGAACGCAAGCTTGCCCAGGAAAATACCGCTGCGGTTATGAAGCAACTTGCTGAACAGGGCTGGTTTCTGCAAATGCCGCGTGAAGATAGACCGGATTTGCATTCCTGATCGGGTGTTTTTGAGGCGCTTGACGCTGATCAGGTGTGGCGTATAGTGAGGGTGTAGTGGGTTAATTGCAGTCACGTTACTATTCATCCAACAGCAAGGGGGAAACATGAAACGGAAATTGATGTTTACAGTACTGGCGGCTTCTCTTTCATCGGTAGCCTTCGCCGGCCAGAACAACGTCGGTACCTGCGGCTGGGGTTCCAAGGTGTTTGAGGGACAGTCGGGTATTGCACCGCAAGTATTGGCGGCTACCACCAATGGCACATTCGGTAATCAAACCTTCGGTGTTACCTCGGGTACTTCCGGTTGTACTCAGGACGGCACAGTCTCTTCCAGCTGGAAGATGGCCATGTTTCTGGACGGTAACATGAACAAGTTGGCCCGCGACATGTCCGTCGGTCAAGGTGAGGCACTGGAGTCGCTGGCCGCGCTGATCGGGGTTGAAGAATCGCAAAAGGCGGCGTTTTACCAATTGACCAAGGCCAACTTCTCGCACATCTTCAGTTCCGATGCGGTCACGGCTGAGCAAGTGCGTCTTGGTTTGAAAGATGTGTTGGCCGCTGACGAAGCTTTTGCAAGTTATGCAACCAAAGTCTAAATATAGTACGACTCCTTCCCCCTTCTAGGGGGAAGGAACTAAATCGGATCGTTTTAATTACCATTTTATTGAGTTTGGATGCCCACTAGCCATGACGGCTAGCGGGCGTTTCTGTTTTAGCGATAAGATTGAAAAATGGTTCGCGCTTGATGAAATACCGCTCATCCTTAATTCAAAAATTGCTACGCTCGATAATGCTGCTGGTATTGTTACCATTAAGCGCCAGCGCAGCCTATGTCGATGAATTAATTGCAGCGGCTCATAGCAAACAGCTCTCTGCTGCCCCTGAATGGCACGCCTTGTTGCATTATTATCCCAATCTCGTATTGCCGGGTGTGCATAGCCTGGCCGATGACCCTGCCTTTCTTAATGCACCCGATGGCAAAACCAATCCTGAAGCCGAATTGGATGCGACCTTGCGCCGTTTCTTTGAGCCGCCAGTAAATCCGCTGGAGAACCCCGAATCACAGCATGCCCAATGCACATTTATCGCCCGTTATCATTGGCTGCGACAGCAATTGAATTTTGACGATACTCAATTAATTCCACAGTCTTGTGCGCGATTCGAACAGTGGTTTGCAAGTCTGAATCCGGCAGGTGTAACTTTAATTTTTCCCGCAGCTTATCTCAATAATCCGGCCTCGATGTTTGGTCACACCTTGTTACGTGTCGACGCCAAGGATCAGACCGAAAAGACGCGATTGCTAGCCTACGCAGTGAATTATGCAGCAGTCGTAGATGAAAAAGACAATGGCGTCACATTTGCAGTCAACGGCCTGATTGGTGGTTACGCTGGTATGTTCTCGGTCATGCCCTATTATCTCAAGGTACGTGAATACAGCGAGATGGAGAATCGCGATATCTGGGAATATCGACTCAATTTTACCGAGCCAGAAATTGAGCAAATGTTAAGGCATCTCTGGGAGTTGCGCGGAATTCGTTTTGACTATTATTTCTTCGATGAAAATTGTTCCTATCATCTGTTGTCATTGTTTGAGGTGGCGCGTCCAGAGCTGGAGTTAACGCGTGAGTTTCGCTGGTGGGCTATCCCCGCGGATACCATTCGTAGCGTGGTCGAGCAAAAGGATTTGGTGGGCGACGCGGTTTATCGCCCAGCGGGTATTACGGAGTTAAAGCATCAATTGCAGTTTGTTGATGACGATAGGCAGCGCATGACGCAAGCGCTGGCTAATCGCGCCCTTGATGTGAATAGTCAGGAGTTCAAGGGGCTAACAGTCGCTGAGCAGGCAAAAACACTTGAGTTTACGCACGCCTATCTCAATTACGATATTGCCAAGGGGCATCGCACCGATACCGAGGCGGGTCCATTGCTCTTCGAATTGTATGCGGCGCGTAGCAAGGTGGATACCGGGCCAGCATTTTCGCCGGTACCCACGCCTGCGGTACGGCCGGAACAGGGACATGCCACGGCGCGGCTGGCCTTGGGCTTAGGTTATCAGGATCAGTGGTATCAGCAGCTGAGAGTGCGGCCCGCCTATCATGATCTGCTTGATCCACAGGCGGGATACGAAGAGGGTGCGCAGATTGATTTCCTGGATTTTAGTTTTCGCCATTGGAATAGCGGACCCACACGATTAGAGTCATGGGTGCCGGTATCCATCGTTTCTTTGGTGCCACGCAATCGTTTTATCAAACCGGTTTCCTGGAAAATACGCACGGCATTTGAGCGTAAGCGGTTGCATGATGGCAGCGAGCCTTTGTTATTTACCGTTGAGGGTGGAGCAGGGTTGACACAGCAGCGTAATGTGGCGCAAAGAATCTATGCCATGATTGAGGGTGGATTAGCTGCGCATGATCGTCTGGATAAGCATGTATCATTGGGCTTGGGGCCGAGTGTGGGGATGTTATGGCAGGTGAATCCGCTTTGGCGGCTAGAGGCTGGGGCCAAGGTTTTGCGTTATGGGGTAGGTGAGCACCAGACGCGTCATCAGTTGCGCCTGGAACAAAACGTTGTGATTACCAATGACAGTGCGATACGGGTTAATTTGTCGCAACAACAGGAATATGAACGGGTATGGTCAACGGCCGAAATCGCCTGGCAGCATTATTTCTAGCGTTTAGCGGGCTGTTGAAAAGTGTGTTTAGTTCCCTCTCCCTGAGGGCATAGGTATCTACACAAGTTACGGCGAGAAAGAACTGTATGTATTCTGTCACCGTTTTCAACCACCCCGTCCGCTTCGCGTCCCCCCCTCCTTGTCCAAGGAGGGGAGTTTTTCAACAACTTGTTAGAACGCTACTGCTGATCGGGCTGCTCTTCGGTCTGACAGGTTGTGCGAGCATGTTCTTTCAGCCACATCGACAGCAAATCATTTCGCCAGAACGGCTTGGTTTGCAGTACGAAGATGTTTACATCAAGGTTGATACCGATATCACCTTGCATGCCTGGTTTCTGCCTGCCGTATCCACGGCCAAAGGCACAGTTTTTTTCCTCCACGGTAATGCTGAAAACATCAGCACTCACATCGGCAGTGTCTATTGGCTGCCCGCAGCGGGATACAACGTCTTTCTGCTCGATTATCGTGGTTATGGCCGTTCTCAAGGGCAGGCATCGCTTGATCACATGTTAAGCGATCTTGATCAGGCGTTTGCCTATGTGCTGAAGCGGGCGGATGTTGGTCCGGAACGTGTAGTGATTCTGGGGCAAAGCCTGGGCGGTGCCTTGGCGACTTATTTTGCTGCCCATGGTCAGCAGCGCGATAAAATCAGGGCATTGACGATCGATAGTACCTTTAGCAGTTATCGGGCGATTGTCCAGGAAAAAATGGATAGCCTCTGGCTGACCTGGCCGTTGCAATGGTTACCGACGCTAACGATCAGTCGTGATTATGATCCTGTGACCGCGATTGCCAACCTGCCGTCAATGCCGGTCTTGATTATGCATGGCGATCAGGATCAGATCGTGCCGCCGCATCATGCCGAGGTCTTGTTTGCGGCAGCGCATGAACCCAAAGAGTTATGGTTGTTGCCGGGAAAGCGTCATATCGAAAGCTTTAGAGATCCAGAAGTGCGTCAGCGTTGGCTGGATTATTTGCAAAGAAAAATGCCGTAATAAAACCCAACGCGGAGGCGCAGAGGTTTTTGTAGGATAAGGCGGGTGTTGACGCGGATTTGTTGATTTTTTTTTGCATCTTTGCGTTGATGGGTTTTTAAGTGGATTATGCTTCGTCCTCCAGATCCGCGAAATTGGCGGCGACTGCTGCGATATCCTCCGGGGTAAATAGCGCCGGGCCGCCTTGAGTTAACAAGCCATGCAGAGCGCGGATTGTGGCACAGACATCTTCCGGCGCCATCATCACCAGACGATCATTACGTGACGCTTCAATCAATTCAGTGATGTTAATTTTTTTGAGGGTCAATTTTTCGAGCAAGGGTTGATAGCGCCATAACATACCCTGTGCAGTTTCAAAATCATCGATGTGATAGCGGATATCCTGACGCACGGGAAATTCAAAGCGATTGGCGGCAATCAGCCAGGCGACTGCGCCGACAACAGAGGCGGGCACCATCAGTATCCAGCCCATCTTGTTCATGGCGCTATCGTCGATCCAGTGCTGGTTCCAGCTGTAAAACACCAGTCCGAACAACGAGAAATAGACCAGCATGGCGGCGAATACACCGATCAGCTTCGCTCTATCTTGTCCTGCCTTGGTGCGGCGCACATAATCGAGCCGTGACAGGTCAAATGATTGTTCAAAGCGCTTAAGGATGGCCTTGCGCAGGTTACGCCGGGAAACAGGTTTGTTTGACATGAGGGTTATCTTTACCGCGAATATGGGGCGCAATTATCGCAGATCGGCGTCGCCAGGCAAGCCGAGCCAGCTCGTCCATTCATGAAATAAAGAAGATTCCAGGGCGGCGACGGCTGAACGAGGCTTGAGGCTGGCCTGAAATACCGGTTCCCCATCCAAGGTGCAGGCGTGGCCGCCCGTCTCGCTGAAGATCAGGAGTCCGGCGCCATAGTCCCACAAGTTTTGGCGGCCGTGGAGGTAGACGTGGCAGCGGCCAGCGGCCAGCCAGCACCAATCGAGGGCGACCGAACCGAAGCTGCGTTGTGAGGCATAAGGTGGTGTCGCTGCCAGACGTTGCGCCAGTGGCTGGGGCAGGCGTTTCAGATCGACCAGGCCTATCCCCTGGGCCAGCGGGGGTTCGGGACGGTGCGCGCCCAATCGTTCGCCGTTGAGAAAGGCTCCCCCATTGCGTTGGGCGTAAAAACATTCGTCACGTACCGGATCGTAGACCAGTCCGAGCATGATGTCGTTGTTGATCAGTAAAGAGAGTGAGACACCAAAATAGGGTATGCCGGCGGCGAAGTTACTGGTGCCATCCAGCGGATCAAGACACCAGAGACCGGTGCTCGATTGAGCGAACAGGTGTTCCTGTTCCTCCGCCGACATTTCCTCGCCCAAGAATTGATACTGTGGCCAGCGTGCTTCCAGGTCGCATTGTATGCGTTGCTGAGTAGCTAGGTCGGCATCGGTGACGATGCTTTGGTCAGCCTTGAAACTGCGCTCGACGCAATGTAAGCGCGGCAATAATTCCTCACGCGCGGCAGTTCTGATAATCGAACGCAATTCGTCTAAGCCGGGTGATGTTGTGATCATGGCATGAGGTGCATTTAAAAAAATGACGCAAAACCAACAAAGATACCTTGATCAAGCGATCCGTGTGGTCCCTGATCAGCGCTGGCATTGATTTTACGATAACCAAATCGCAATTCATTGTCCTGCGGTAACGGATAATGTCCTTGGATCGACATTCCCCACATAAATTGGCCATCAATCAATGCGAACGGCGGTGGCGCCCAAAAGGCATCGGCATCAATGTCGAAAGGAATTTTTCCACCTTTGGGGAAGTGTGCGGCACCGCCGATGGCCGGGGCGATTATGTCATTGTTTTGATATTGAGCAATCAAGGCAACAACTTTGGGAGCGGCGGTATAACCATCGCCAAAGGTCTGGGTATAACTGATGATCTCGCCATCCGCCCGCAGCAGGAAATTATGAGGCCAGGTTTCTTGAGAGTAGAGAAAACTATAGCTTGGCAGGATGCGATATTCTTTGTATTCGATCAATTGTTTCTGATAGTGGGCTTCTACCCCATCTTCATTGAAATTGAGCCCCGCCGTGTCTGTGTGGCCGAGTGTCGATGTCGCGACCAGCGATGCGCCGCACAGTATTTTAATAATCAATTTGATATTCATGAATAAATTTCTTCAAGTGGATAGTTTGATGATATGTGAATCCCAGTGGCGGCGTAACACTTTTTCTTCAGAGATGCATTTGTCTTGCACGGATATTCCAGCATGATGGATTGAATCTGGGTCTCCGGTGATCAAAGGATGCCAGGAAGGTAACGATTTCCCTTCGCTGAGACGACGATAAGCGCATGTTTCGGGAAGCAGTCGAAAATCATGCGGATTATCCAGACTCAGCGCCAAGCAATCAGGAACCACTTTCGTGCGTTGCTCATAACGCTGGCAACGACAGCTGGCGTTATCGAGAAACCGGCAGGCAATGTTTGTAAAAAATATTTCACCATTTTCGTCTTCGAGCTTGTTAAGGCAGCAACGGCCACAACCATCGCACAGCGATTCCCATTGCGATAGTGTCATTTTGGATAAAGGAACACTTTCCCAAAAGTTATTCTTGCGCCGAAGCATAGACCCTCAATAATTTCTGCATAGCGTCCGATTTATTAACAACGCCATCTATATTACCTGAAATAGCATGTTTTGTTAGGGGTATCGCGCAATGGATTTGGAACAAGCACAAAAATTACTGGAACGGCTGCGGCGCGCTTACCTGGATGAGCTGCCGACAAAGCTGGATCGGGTCGAGGATCTGGTATTGCAACTGGGGCGCGGTGAGGAAGGTCGTTACGAAGAACTCTATCGCAATGTGCACAGCATCAAAGGTTCGGCGGGTACCCATGGCTTTGGCGAGCACAGTAGCATCTGCCACCAGTTTGAGGATCAATTGAGCACGATTGACATTGATGCCCCGAAGTTATTGGCGCAGCAAGTGGATATTTTACTCAAATATGTGGATTTACTGCGTGAGGCGACGGATGTTGCGGCAGCAGGGAGAACTTATGCCGGTGTACACGAGCAGCTCAATGAATTGCGCCGCGCTCGTTTGAGTAATCAATATCCGGGGTTGATTATCGAGTCGTCGAATACCACGGTCATGTTATGCCGACAGTCGCTGGCGCAATTGCCTGTGGAATTGACAGTCGAGCGGAATGGGCTGATTGCCCTGGAACGATTATTATATTCGCGCTATGCATTTGTGGTCAGCGGCTATCAGCTCGAAGGCTTGAATGGATTGGCGGTAATGAGTGCGTTGCGCATGTCGGGGATAGCGGATAATGACGCGCCCTTCATCATGCTGACTTCGGGGCGAGACATGAATGTGCCTGGTCCCTTTAAGCCCGATGCGATTATTAAACGTGACACCCAGCTAGTGGCTGAATTGAGACAGGCAGTGAAAAAGATTATCGAGAGGACGAAGCACTAACCAGCCTGGTAGCGGAGATGCAACTCCATCACCCGCTGCACATAAGTCCGCGTTTCATCATAAGGAGGAATGCCACGGTGGCGTATCACGGCATTCTCGCCGGCATTGTAGGCGGCCACAGCAAGTCGTACATCCTGATTAAACATGACTAGCAAGTCACGCATATAACGCACGCCGCCCCAGATGTTCTGTTCAGGGTCGAAGGTATTACGCACGCCGTAACGATGGGCGGTTGCCGGCATTAACTGCATCAGGCCACGTGCACCTTTGGGCGAGATCGCATACGTGTTATAGGCGGATTCTGCCTGAATGATGGCGTGTACCAAAGCCTCATCGACCTTATAGGCCTCAGCGGCTTCGGCAACGATGGATTTCAATTCGGCCGGTGGACGGGCGGCGAGTAGAGGTGTTGTGGCTTGATAGGTCACATAACGCTGCGGACTATCAGTGCGCCGGGGTTCACGGTAGACCTTATCGATTTTGATCCGTTTTTTGGCGGGAGGAATATTGGTGTAGTTGATAACGCCGTCGGCATCGCGATAGACATAGATGTCGGCCATCGCCAGCGGGGTGGCCAGCAATCCGGTAAGTGTCAGTGTCGCGACGCGTACAGCGTATCTCATAGTCGTCTCGGTTAGCCTAAGCGGTAATACGATTGTAGATATCTATAGTATCGGCCGTTGCGAACGGAGTCACAGTTTGGCGACCAGGCCTAATACCCGACTATTCTACATAATTTTAAAGGGGAAATCTTGCTGGAAATTTTTAGTGGATAACTCTATAATAATCAACATATTAATGATTTATTTTGTAATGTTTGAACAGGGGTAATATTCTGGTTCATTTTATGGTATTTGCCTAAAATCCCCTCTACCCCCTCTCTAATCCTGTATAATTCCGGGGGGCAATAGTGAAATTTTATAACTATAATACAGACTTAGTGGCGACACTATCCGGGCAGATAGAGAGAAGAGAGCAATGTACGAATCATTTTATGGCCTGAAGGCGAATCCTTTCCGGCTAGCCCCCGATCCCCGTTTTTTTTATCCGAGCGCCGGTCATAAGCGCGGATTGGCGTATTTGCGTTATGGCTTACAGCAGGGGCAGGGGTTTGTTGCCGTTACCGGCGTGCCGGGGACCGGCAAGACCATGTTGCTGCAAACTCTGCTGGCGGAATTGTCGGCACAAACCTCGGTCGTGGCTACCCTGTCGAGTACCAATCTGAGTGCGGATGATGTATTGCGGGCGGCGGCAGATGCCTTTGGTGTGCGCCCCTCTGGCACGAGCAAGTCTGAGCTTCTGACTGCTATCGAGCGTTTTTTTACCACTACCGTGCAGAATGGCAAGCGCGTGTTATTGATTGTGGATGAGGCGCAGAATCTTCCTGTGCAGTCGCTGGAAGAATTGCGCATGTTGTCTAATTTCCAGCTGGGCAATAAAGCACTGTTGCAAATTATTTTGTTGGGGCAGCAACAGTTACGGCAGATTCTGGCCGATCCTGATATGGAGCAGCTCTCGCAGCGCATTATCGCGGCTTGCCATTTACAACCCATTTCAGCCGAGGAAACCCGCGCCTATATTGAGCATCGTTTACGTCTCGCAGGCTGGAGCGGTGATCCGTCTATTACCGGCGAAGCTTTGGCGCTCATATGTCGTTGTAGTAAAGGTCTGCC
Source organism: Gammaproteobacteria bacterium (assembly GCA_016200485.1). Lineage (NCBI taxonomy): Bacteria > Pseudomonadati > Pseudomonadota > Gammaproteobacteria > Gammaproteobacteria bacterium. The sequence continues at coordinate 174,559 of JACQEP010000010.1, read as the reverse complement.
ACGGTTGATCAATGTATTCTGTGAGCGACTCTTCTTGTCTGCCTATCTCGATGAGAAACATCTGATTGATGCCGGCGCTGTGCATGCCATGATTGCTGAATTACGGTATGAGGCGGGTGCGGGTTGGGATTTTACCCAGTTGGATGCGCTATCGCTGGCGGAAGAAAAACTTGCACCATTGCCGGATCCAAATGCTGTGTCAAATGAACAGCTGCCGATTAGGGACAGTGATCATCACAATCTCGCATCCGAATCGAGTGTTATGTCTCCGGCGATAGAGGAAGTAGAAGATACTGGTAACGTTCGCAATCAGCCTCCGGTTATGGATAATACGCCTGAAGTTGACCGTTTCGGACGTGTTTACACTCCGGCGCCGGAAACCATACCTGATGTTGATAACGAGCCTATACCGCTAAGAGCGGAGGATGCTGAAACAGAGATTAAACCGCGAGAACCGGCCAAGGTTATCGTGTTACCGCTACGCCATAATAATGCTGTTGCTGATAATGCTACCGCTAATAACGATGTTCCGATAGCAGTACCTGTACAACCCGCAAAAGTAATCGCTAATCATCGTGCAGGAAAGGGTTTATGGTGGGGGCTTGGCTCGACGTTGATGGTGGCGAGTATCGGTGCCTGGTGGTTGATGCAATCGTCAATGTTTGGATCACTTTGGAGTTTGATTGAGAACAAAGTACGGGCTGTAGGCAATGAGACGACGATTGATGGGCGTATCCCCATTGAGACGCCTGAAACAGTAACAATGTCCTCAGAAAGCGGCGCGTCTCCTGCTGAGGCGACGGTGGTTGCTGAATTACCTGCTGAGCCAGAAGCTCCAGCGGTAACGCCTGTTCCGGAACCACAAGTTAAAAAGAATGAGAAGCGGGTCGAGACAAATAAATCGGTGATGGAAGAAGCTGCTGTTCAAAAGCGTGATGTTCGCGCAATGTCAGCGGAGTTAGCCCCGAAAGTTTCTATGGCGAGATCGTTGCCAGCAGTTAATAAACCACAAGCATCATCTGCAACGTCAAAATCATCTGTGGCCGACAATAAAATCGAAGCTCAAAATGGTGGGGCAGTGAAAGAGGCAAATGCACTCGTGGCGCCACCACCGGTCGCAAAGATAGAAACAGCAGAAGACAGGCTATCGGCCCAAAGCGTTGCGGCGGCTGAAGTCACCAAGGCTAATCCACAAATAGATGAACGGTTATCGCGGCGTGAGTTGGCTTTGACGGAGCTATTGTTCACTTTGGAGCAGAGTTACAACAATGGTGAACTGTCGTCGCTTGTCGGGTTGTTCGCCAAGGATGCATCAGCCGATGGCAGTCAGGGTAATAAGCGTATTGCTCGTGATTACAAAGAGTTGTTTGATTCGACTGATATGCGGCGAATGGATATCAGTGACGTTAAGTGGCAAGACGTTGATGGAAAATTATTAGGTACCGGTAATTTCGAGGCTAGTGTGTGGCGTAAGAGTACGGAGTCACCGCTGGTAAGTAGTGGTCGAATTCAGGTGAGCGTTGTGCAAGAAGGAAATCGTTTTGTCATTAAGCGTTTAGTGCATCAAGTACATTAAAAAATACTATTACTAACTTGGCAGTTAAATACATCTGAACATTAGTTCCCTCCCCCTGCAAGAGGGAGGGAGTTTGAGCGCGATGTATTTAGTCGCCGGGTTAATAGTATAACTACAAAACAATAATGGGGTGGCGTTATGCGAACAGGGTGGTTCGTGGGGATGGTTATTGGAAGTTTTGTCGCGATGGTCGAACCTGTCCATGCCGTGGCGATCGGCATGCCGGTGCAAACGGGCCGTGTCGGGATGACCTTTGGCAGTGCCTATTTTTCGGTAATTGATCCTAATGGTTCTAGTTATGGCGATTGGGCGGCTCGGCCGTTCAACTTAGTGTATTCCCAGCGCATGGGGTCGGGGTGGCGCCATTGGGAAGAGTTGTTCTATCAAAAGGGGTCATTGCAGGCGACCACGGACTTGATCGGGCAAACGATCAAACAAACGGGTTTGCGCATGTCACTACAACACAGTATTAATCTGGGCCCCGTCTGGACACCATGGTTCGGAGGCGGGCTGCAATTCTCGCGTGATCAATTCCATGAACGTTACACCATTGATGCTCAAGGCTATCTCAATCAGGTGTTGCCAGATCGCAATGAAAGCGAGACTGCGGTCATTATCAATGCGTCGAGTGAATGGCGTCTGGATTGGGATTGGGATATCGGGGTAAAGCTCGAGCATGCCATGCCATTGGATAACAAGGAGGGAGTGAAAACTTCTTCCATTTCGCTATTGTTTCTGTATCGATTCTAACGTTGGTGAATGCCATGAAGATAAAAAATTATTTGGGGTGGGTTGCTGCTGCGGCAGTGTTAGCGGCGTGTAATGGCGTCACTGAGCCGGAATTGCCGGCCGAGCGTCCCTTTGGCAGTGTCAGCGGTTATGTGGTTGATGATCCCGTCAGTGGCGCCACGGTTAGCGTCTATGCGTTTGATGATGGTCGTCAGGGAGAATTGTTAGCGACTTCGAGTGTATCGGCTGCCGATGGCGCCTACGCGTTGCGATTGCAGAGCAAAGATCGCCCGGTCTTAATCGAAGCACGGGGCGGTGCATTCACCGATCTGGTCAGTGGCGCGCACATTGATGTCGACTCCGATCAGGTGTTGCGTGCGGTCACGTTGTACCGTTCCGGAGAGCCGCTGTCATTGATGGTGACGCCGTTGACGCATATCGCGGCTGGGTTGGCAGAGTATAAGGCCGCACACGGTGTGGCGGTCGGGGATGCAGTAACCAAATCCAATGCAGAGATTTCGAAGCTGTTTCAGGTGGACATTATCAACACCCATCCGTTTAGCATTAGCGATACATCGGCAGTCGATCGCGACGGACAGTATTACGGATTTTATCTGGCAGCGATGTCCAGTTGGGCGGATTGGGCAACGAAGCGTGGTAATGCCGCGCCAGGTGCAGTATTCAGCACCATGGAGCTGACGCAGATTATTTATAACGATATTCAGGCGGATGGTGTTCTTGATGGTGTTGGGCTAAATTCCGTTAATGGGCAACCAATGGCGCTGGAGTTCGCCGGGCAGCCGCTTAATCCCTCTGTGTACCGTCTCGATTTGGCGCAGCACATGGTCACTCTGGCGGCGGGTGATAAGAACGCCACGGGAATTGTCATGAATGACCTTCTGCCGCGAGCCAAGGCATTGTTAGAAAATAGTGATGGACTGGTGCCGAGTGGGGTACCTGCCATTGATGGCAAGGTAACGCTGACCAGTTTTGTGCGTGAAAATTGGTATTACAACGGGGAGCTACCTTTTAGCGTCATGCCGAGTGAAACGATTGTGCTTAAACAAGTTCGTTTCGACGTGGATGGAACAGTGATCGGGGATGCCGCTGATCCAAATCAACCGGCAATCAAGATTGTCACAACTAGTTTTGTCGATGGCGATCACAAAGTAAGAGCCGTGGCCACCGATATGCTTGGTAATAAAATTGAGAAGACGTTCCTGTTGAAATTTGATAACGAAGGGCCGAATCTAAACCCAGATCCGGTCGCGGTGACCAATTTGAGTTCGATTACGCTCACGGGAGGGTATATCGAGAATGGCGCAGCGTTGTCCAGTATCAAGATTGGCAATCAGTTCGTGACGCCCGATATCACAAAGAAGACTTGGCGAGTCGACAACATACCTCTCACTAAGGGAAAAAATTCGATCACTACGGTAGTGACCGATGTTATCGGTAATCAGGTTACCTCTAAAATCGATGTGCTTGTAGATCAGGCGGTGCCAGAGATTTTGGCAACAGTTCTTGGGCATGGTGAAGCGCGATTTTTGGATGGTAATGGTGTAGTAACATCGAAGTTGCTTACCGATGCCAGTGTTGAGTCGGTATATTTTGAAACCGATAAAGTCGGGCTTCGCGGAACGCTCATCGCGCGCGCTAATTTGAAGGCTAGTCTTATTCCTTATTTCGCCTTTAAGGTGAATGATCCGGCGTCCTTTGACGTTGCTGGTTCTGTGCCAGATAAAATCTCAGTTTCCCTGCAGATAGAAAAAGATGGGGTGGTAATGAGTCCATGGGTTCCATTGGCCATGGTCAATGGAGAATATTTGCTTCCTCTGGCAACGGAAAAACTTTACGCCAATTGGTTGAAGTTAACGCCCAATGACGTGATCAGTTTGCGAGTGCGGGCATTCGATGAGGCAGGCAATCCAAGCAAAGAGAAGCTGTTCACCTTTAAGCCAAATTTTGTGGTGCCAGCCTTTGCCCAAGGGGCGGTGATGTCAAGCGATAAGGGCTCTGCGTTATTTCTCGGGACAGCCTTTACTAATCGTGGCGGGTTGCATGGTGTGACTTTCAAGGATGCGGAGTACAGCTTCACGAATATGACAGGGCGACCTTATTACATTAGGGTTCAGGATGTCGGGCAGCACATGGCTGAGCGCTTCATAGAACAAAGAATTCGCGAGCATGAAGTGATCAGAACCACGAGCACTGAATGGCGTGGCACATTTGCGGATTTGGCTACGCTGACGGTAGATGGTTGTCCGCAAGTTGGAAACGCACAATCCATTGCCTCAGTGTACAACTATACGGTGACTGGCTGGCAGTTGGAACATCCACCGACGTTACCTGTGGTTAGCGGTTCGTATCGAGTGTATCAAGATGTGCCTTCGGCAGCGGGTAGTTGGACATCGTTGCCGGATTTTGATAGTAGTTTCTATCCCATGCCTAATGGCGCTTGGGTTGATTACTCGTTGAATGATCCGGTTCAAGCTGATCCTGCTCAGGTGGCGATGGTCAGTAATTGGGGTGGTGTCTGTGCCAATGTTTCGTCACTGGAGCAGCGCGAGACTTATAGTTATGTATCAACCTTAGGTCCGGTGAATACATTGACGCCTTCTTTCTTGAAAGAGAGTAAAGGGTTTTTTCCGGGAACATTTAAGGTTTTTAATAAAACCACCAACTCTGAGATTACTCCCGTGAATGACCGGTATCTTGTTCCTGCAGGAGCTCAAGTCACTGTTGAGCGATGGTTGGTCACTCCGTCATTAGGGATTGATGATGACACTGATGTCGCCGATCCTACCGCGTTTGCAAGTTATGCGATGCATAGTTTTGATCAGAAAATTGACTGGGCGGTGCAGAATAAGATTCTTATTGAGGCTGTTCATGATACAGGAGATACAGCGAATATTGATTTGATGACTGTGCGTAAAAACAATCTTTTGACAGCGGACAAGTTGTATCAGGTTTCTCGTCCAGCACAAGCAAATTAGTATGGCGCCGTACGTTTTGGGGCTATATGATTATCAAGACATTTGTGTTAGTAGGGGCGGGTTTAAAACCCGCCCCTACCTACCGGCTTATTTCCGGCCATTGTTATCGGCAAAGAAGTTTTCTGTGGGTTTTTTACGCCCCCTTATTTAGACGGTGTCTAAATTAATACCCCCTTAAATTGCTCTCTAATCCCTTGTTTAATAGCCACTTTCCGATTCATGCCGAAACGGCTAAATTATGGTGAGCAATCGGCCGATCTATATTAGTCTTCCATTATCGTGGCATATATATAAGGTGGGTCTGTGACTCCAAAAAAACTCTATTGTTTTGAGCCGGCCAATATCTGGTCCTTGCTCAAGATCGTTGCCGAAGAAGATGCTTCAGATTTGTTTATCACCGTGGGTGTGCCGCCGAGCATGAAGCTGGATGGCAAGATGCGGTCTTTATCCAAAACGCCATTGACGCAGGAACAGGTCGGGGCGCTGGTATATGGGGTGATGACACCGGCCCAGGCGAGTGATTTCGATGAGATGCTGGAACTGAATTTTGCCATTGGCCATCCAGAGATCGGTCGCTTCCGCGTCAACGTGTTTCAGCAGCAAAATGAAGTGGGGATGGTATTACGTCGGATCAAGACCGAGATCCCCACAATTGAATCTTTAGGACTGCCCTCATTTTTGAATGACCTGGTGATGGCCAAGCGTGGCATGATCATTATGGTCGGGGCGACGAGTTCGGGGAAATCGACTTCGCTGGCGGCAATGATCGGTTATCGCAACAAGCATAGTCATGGCCATATCGTCAGTATTGAAGATCCTGTTGAATATGTGCATGCGCACCAGAATTGCATTGTGACGCAACGCGAAGTCGGGATTGATACTCATTCTTTTGATAATGCGCTGAAGAACACTCTGCGCCAGTCGCCCGACGTGATTATGATCGGCGAGGTTCGCACTCGTGAGACCATGGAGCACGCGATTTCATTTGCCGAAACCGGACACTTGGTAATAACGACATTGCACGCGACGAATGCCCAGCAGGCCCTGGATCGCATCGTCCATTTCTTCCCGGAGGATCGGCGGCAACAGCTGATGATGGATTTATCGCTGAATTTGAAGGCGATCGTAGCTCAGCGTTTGGTGCCGATGGCGAGTGGCGTGGGGCGAAGAGTAGCGACGGAGATACTGGTGAATACGCCGCTGGTCTCGGACTTGATTTTGCGTGGTGAAGTGCATTTGTTGCATGATGTGATGAAGAAGTCGACGCAGCAAGGAATGCGCACCTTTGACTATGCGTTGTATGAGTTGTACAAAGCGGGCGAGATTAGTTATGACGATGCCGTGTTGTATGCCGATTCACCGAATGAAGTGCGTTTGATGATCAAGTTGGGTTCCGAATCAGGGGTGGATCAACTGAGTTCGGCAATGGATGGGATTACGCTGGAAGGGAGCGAAGAGAAAGAGAAGGGGACGCTTTATCCTTTGCGCACGCCTAAACGTCGTTAGCGCTCTGGATAACAAGGCGATACTCGGTCGCAAGTTGCGCGGCTGACTGACAGGTGATGGCGTCACCGCTGACGTAAATTGCCACCTGTTTTATTTCTGCGGTGTTCAAATTCGAGAGCCAATTTGCGGCGAGTTCGACTGCCGTGCCTTCATGGCATCCTGGCTGTTCTGTAGTTGTCGCCAAGCGGCTGGCAACTTTCCAATTTTCCAATAATGGTGCGGCAGCAACGGCTAATCCTGATACCAGGATCTGACTCGGTTGTGGGCGGAAAGGAAATCCTCGGTGACTGCCCAATAATACTAAGGGGCGGAGATCGGTTTGGCGTCTGATCGTGGCGCTGAAGAAGATCATGGATGCGATCCCCTGATTCTGTCCGATCAGTAATGGATATTTAAATCGCGGATCAAGCTGTAGTGGTTGACCACCAAGGCCGTTGATTTTAATGGGGCCGGTGGTGAGCTTTGGTTGATCGGGGGATAGCAGACAGTCGATGTTGCCGCGATTGTCGCTTTGCATAATTGCTAACTGCTGATCGGCAAATATCAAATGTTGTCCGGGTTGTGGCGACGTGGCCAGATTTGGAATCTGGATACGTATGCGTTGCCAGCCGTGATTGCAATCGGTCTGTTCGATTACTGTTGCGTTGATAGGCATATTGTAGATTCTATATCTCAAAACCCAACGCGGACGAGTGCATCCATGCACTCGTCCGCGTTGGGTTTTCGAGTTTTATTCCAATTTCGCCAGCGGTCAAGCATTCAGTTCGTGAACCAATCTGCCTTCGAACAAGGTATGTGTGACGCGGCCTTTGAGGTCCCAGCCGGTGAACGGTGTGTTCTGGCCACGACTCAGCCACGAGTCGCGGTTAATGGTCCAATAGTGGTTGGGATCGACTACAATCACATCGGCAATCGCGCCAATACCCAAGGTGCCGACATCCAGGCCGAGGATGCGTGCCGGTTCGATGGTCAGCCGCGAGAGGATGTCGAGCAGGCTGAGATTAGTTTCATCAGCGAGTCTTAAGCTCAATGGCAACAATGTTTCCAGGGCCGAGATGCCGCTGCCCGTCTCGCGGAATGGTGCCAGCTTGGCATCGTTTTCATGCGGCTGATGATCGGAACAGATGGCGCTGATGACACCGGAGATTAATCCTTCGCGTAGCCCGATCATGTCGCGTTGATTGCGTAGTGGCGGCCGGACATGGCACTGGCTGTTGAAATCGGCAACGTCCATCTCGGTGAGATAAAGGTGATGGGCGCTGACGTCGGCGCTGACGCGCAGGCCGTCATATTGGGCGCGGGCGATCATTTGTACTGCCTTGCTCGACGAGAGGCGGCAGAAGTGGGCACGGACACCGGTGTCGGCGATCAGGGCCAGATCGCGGGCGACAGCGACAGTCTCGGCGGCCTCAGGGATGCCGGGCAGGCCCAGGCGGGTGCTGACGGCGCCTTCATGCATGCAGCCACTGTTGCGCAGGCTGGGGTCTTCCGCAAACAGGAAGACGGTGATATCGAAGGTCGCGGCGTATTCCATGATCCGGCGCATCACCAGCGGATTGGCGATCGGAATGAGCGAATTGCTGATCCCGGCGCAACCGGCTTGTTTCAGGGCGGCCATTTCACTGATACGTTCACCCTTGAGTCCTTGCGTGGCAGCGCCCAGGCAAACCACGCGCGCCTTACCCGCTTCTTCGGCGCGGTGGCGGATCAATTTGATCACCGCAGGCGTGTCGATGACCGGTTGCGTGTCCGGCGGGCAGGCCAAGGTGGTGATGCCGGCGGCTGCAGCAGCGCGCGTTTCGGTGGCAATCGTGGCCTTGTGTTCATAGCCGGGTTCACGCAGCCGCGCGGAGAGGTCGACGAGCCCTGGGCAAACCAGACGTTCACGGGCGTCTATCGTTTGATCGGGCGTGAATCCGGCAGGCGCAGCGCCGATTGCAACAATGCGGCCACTGGCGATGTGCAGATCGCTGCGTTGATCAAATTTATTGGCGGGGTCGAGGATGCGGCCATTGGCAATTGTAATACGCATCAGGCGGTGCTCCCTTCCGCTTTGATGTGACTGCCCATGCACATCGACATCACGGCCATGCGCACTGCAGTGCCATGCGTCACTTGTTGCAGGATGACTGAGCGCGGGCCATCAGCCACCTGCGAGTCGATTTCCACGCCGCGATTAATGGGGCCAGGATGCATAACAATGGCATCGGGTTTGGCATAAGCAAGTGTGTCTTCGGTCAGACCGTAGAGCTGGAAGTATTCATGTTCGCTTGGTAGCAATTGGCCTTGCATGCGTTCATTTTGCAGCCGCAGCATGATGATGACATCGACATCGCGCAGGCCTTGTTTGAGATCGTGATAGACATGTACGCCGAGCGTTTCAACATCTTTTGGCAACAGTGTTTTCGGGGCGATGACGCGTACTTCATTGACGCCGAGGGTGGTCAAGGCATGAATTTGCGAGCGCGCGACGCGTGAGTGCAGGATGTCGCCAACAATCGCGACATTCAGCGGATAAAAATCACCCTTGCAGCGGCGGATAGTGAAGGCATCGAGCATCGCCTGCGTCGGATGCGCATGGCGGCCGTCACCGGCGTTGATAACGCTGATGTGAGGCGCGACATGGCGGGCAATAAAATGTGCAGCGCCGCTCTCGGCATGGCGCACGACAAACATGTCGCAGTGCATGGCTTGTAGATTGTGCAAGGTATCGAGCAAGGTCTCGCCCTTGGTGGTAGCGGAGACGGCGACATTGATGTTGAGTACGTCGGCCGACAACCGTTTGGCAGCTAACTCGAAGGTAGTGCGGGTGCGAGTACTGGATTCGAAAAACAGGTTGACGACGGTTTTGCCACGCAGCAGAGGGACTTTTTTAACCGCTTGATCGACGACGCCGGAAAAAGATTCGGCCGTGTCGAGGATATCGACCAGCATTTGACGTTTCAGGCCCTCAATGGTGAGGAAGTGGCGCAAGCGGCCCTGATCGTCGAGTTGAAAGTTTTTTACGCTCATCAGTTACCTTGGGTCGTTATTGTCTGCTTATTTGTCTTTTTCTGCAATATGAAGGCTGAGCGGTGTCGGACCCTTGAGTTTGATGTTCTGGTCGGATTGGAGTTCTATGCGCATGCCCACGACATTGGCTTCAATCGGCAGCTCGCGGCCGCCCCGGTCGATCAATGCTGCCAAGAGCACGGCCGCCGGTCGGCCATAATCGAAAATTTCATTGAGCGCAGCGCGTATGGTGCGGCCGGTGTGGAGCACATCATCGACCAGGATGATGTGTCGATCATCGACATTGAACGGCAAATGCGAAGGTTTGACCTGCGGGTTCATGCCGATGCGGGTAAAGTCGTCGCGGTAAAAAGAAATATCGAGATGGCCGAGCGGATCGCGCAGGCCAAGACGTTTGTGTAATTGTTCAGCCACCCATACGCCGCCGGAATGGATACCGATCATGACGGGTGTGCCGGTGGTGATGTGAGCGGTCTGGGCCTTGAGTTTGGCCGCCATGTCATCAAAGACTTGATCGAAATTGATTTGTTGCATCATGGTGCGATTCCTTTGCGCGGCAACAACGGGTTTGATTCGCCATTGTACCTGTTCCAATGGAATTTGGATCGTGGTCCCGGTTAACCCCCCATCCAGGTCTTCAGGATTAATTCCGCCGCTATCTGATCGACAGTGTGTTTGGCAACGCGGCGGCGAATGTGCCCCGTACGCCGTTGTTCGGCGAGGATGTCTTCGGCCTCCAGCGAGGTCAGTCGTTCATCCACCAATTCCACGGGTAATTGATAGCGGCCTGCCAGTTGCCGGGAGAAACGCCGCGCGCGTTCGCTGATTTCGTGCTCAGTCCCGTCCATGTTCATCGGCAGGCCGACGATCAGGATGTCCGGGTGCCAGTCGCCGATCAGGCGGCTGATGTGATCCCAGTCCGGCTGATCGTTGCTGACATTGACGGTGGCCAGTGGCTGGGTGGTGGCGGTCAGCTCCTGGCCGGTGGCGACCCCGATCCGTTTACGGCCGTAGTCGAATCCCAGGGCGGTGCGGGTGGACATTTAACCTAAAACCGGTGGTTGGATGGGGTGGAGTGCGCGGTTTTTAGGGTGCAGGGCAAGGCGCAACGACGAGGAATGGTGATTCCATTCCAAGGAGTTGCAACGCCGCCATGTGCCGTAAAAACCGTGTAATCCGCCCCATAGCGGACTTAGCTGAGGGGTGAATCTATAATTCACGACAACACAAATTGGAGTCATGACACTAAACCTCTTTTGCAGCGGTCAACTACCGGTTTTAGGTTCATGCGTGGCCAATGTGATCAGAGAGTTGTTTGAGATCAACGCCCAGGAGGGTCGCGGCGGCGGCCCAGCGTTTGTCATGGGGCAGATCGAAAATGATCTCGGCAGTGGCCGGGACGCTGAGCCAGCTATTCTGACGGATTTCTGCTTCCAGTTGGCCGGGGCCCCAGCCGGCGTAGCCGAGTGCGACCAAGGCTTTCTTCGGGCCTTGGGCGTGGGCCATGTCGGTCAGGATGTCGCTGGAGGCGGTGACGGCGACATCGTCGCTGACAAACAGGGTGCCGTTCCAGTTCTTGCTGGGGGTGTGGAGTACGAAGCCGCGATCCTGATGCACCGGGCCGCCAAAATAGACGGGTTGCTGGCCGGTGGTTGGGTCACTGCCATCGATTTCCAGATGGCTGAAAATATCGCCCAGCGTCATTTCCGTTGGCCGGTTGATGATCAAGCCCATCGTGCCATCGGCGTTGTGCTCGCAGATGTATGTCACACTTTGAAAAAAATTCGGATCGGCCAATTGTGGCATGGCGATCAGGAAGTGATTGGTCAGGTCCATGATGTCGTTCATGCGACAAGTATCGACGGTTTGACGGCTAACGACAAGTCTATAAGTCTATTCACCACAGAGGCACAGAGAAATTCCGTTATTCAAAATCCATAAAACTCAAATCGCGCCAGCGCTCATCGCCATAAAATCTCCGTGTTCTCGGCAACTGCTCCTGCGTTGCCCTACCTCGTGCATCCATGCACTCCTCTGTGCCTCTGTGGTAAATATTATCTACAAATTATTGCGTGCTCAGACGGTTGCCGGATTCAAACAGCCAGGTGCGGATGACATGCAAAACATCGGTATCTTTGCGCATTTCAGGGGGTAGTGGGGAGTAAGGCGCGGCCATGCGTACGATGCGCACGGCGGCATCATCCAGCACTTTTTGTCCGGAGGAGCGGCGGATAGCGATGGTATCGATGGCGCCATCGGCGCGTATGGCGACGTCCAGTACCAGATTGCCTGACAGATCGCGGCGCTTGGCCTCTTCCGGGTAATTGAGGTTGCCGATGTATTCGATCTTGCGGCGCCAGTCATCCAGATAGGCAGCATCGCGGAAGGCCTTGGTGTTGGAAGATATGTAGCGGTGTTTGGGTTTTTTGGAATAAATCTCCATTGACTCGCTGATCTCGGCGCTCAGGTTTATGATTTCTTTGCTGCGGCGTACCATTTCAGCGACGCTGGGCTGTGTGGCGGGATCAGGCGCGGAATCGCTCTGGGTCGCGATCTTGGTCGGGCCGACATAGGCGGTCAGTACCTCGGGTGCCTTGGTGGTGGCGACATCGCTGGGAGATTGCCGGGGTTGAATGTTGGCCGAGTCGCCGTCTACCGGGACATCCAGTGGAGTTGCGCTTTCGATGGTGGTGGGGCGTGTCTTGCCCTGGGCATTGCCTGCGCCCGATTGATTGGATTGCGCCAGGAAATCCGCTTGGTCGGGCGTTTCAGAATTATTGTCCTGCACCAGAATGACATCAATCGTCGTCAGCGGGGCGTTATCTTCTTTTTTCTGGTCGACCAGGTCGAAGGTGACCCCCAAGATGATCACGGCATTGACGGCGATAGATAAAAAGAGGGTGAACGCAAACCGGTCGCGTGCCGAAACCCGGGCATTGGTATAGATGACGCTCATGTCTTTTCTTCCAAGCGATCAAGCACTTGTTTTGCAATCAGGCCACTCATCACCCCAAACACGATGGCCACTGTCATTAGTATCGGCAGCAAGTGGAATAAACCTTCGTGCGGGATAAAAAACATATAGGCAGTGAAAAACTGGGCGGCCATGTGGGTCATGGCCGCCAGCATACTATAACCGACCGGGCCAAGGTGAGCGCCTGCAATCTGCTTGGCGAAGCCCAGAACCAGGATGCTGGCGGCGGCGCCGGACAGGCTGAGAACGAACGTCGGCGTGAGAAAGCTTCCCAGCAATAAGGAACCGACCACGACCCGCAGCACGGCGACCCAGGCCGCAATCCGCCAGCCGTAGAGCAGCAGGCAGAGCAGGGTAACGACGTTAGCCAGGCCCGGTTTTACACCCGGCAAGGGACTGGGGAGCGCGGCCTCGGCGATGTGAATCGTGATCGCAAGCGCGGTGAGCCAGGCGATACGGTGATCGTCACGGGTAGTTGGGATGCTGAGTTTGATGGGCTGTTTGCTCATTTGCAAGAAATAGTAAAGTGTAGTTTCCAGTATGCGGTATTAATGCATACTGTCAATTCCCCGGGTTTAAAAATGAAATTCTGTCAGCATTTTCAATTGAGGGGTTAGGCTTGAGGCAATTGTAAAAGATCATTAAGTAAGGCTGGTAGCGCTTAGCTTTGATGTAGTGCTGCCGATTTAATAAAGAAGACAAAGCCAGGTTATCTTCAGGAAAATACGGTTATGACTAAATTAATGCAATCGGTAGATGAGCGTACTCGTCTTGCGGGGACTAATCGGCTAGAAATTTTATTGTTTAGTCTTGGTGTTAATCAAAAGAGTAAGCGTGAGGAAGTGTTCGGCATCAATGTCTTTAAGGTGCGTGAGGTTCTGCATGTGCCTGCGATTACCCGCGCACCGGACGTGCCACCCGGTGTTGAGGGGATGGTCAGTCTGCGAGGGACGATGATCCCCGTGATTAACCTGGCGCATTTTTGTCAGCTTGAGGTTGATGAGCCGCCGGGTATTTTAATTGTGAGTGAATATAACAAATACATGATTGGTTTTCTGGTGCACTCGGTTGAGCATATCCTGCGTATGGATTGGAATCAGATCAAGGTGCCGCCACCGATGATGGCGCATCGTATGGGCGGTTTGATTACTGCGGTTTCTGAGCTTGATGATGGCCGCATTGTCATGGTGCTGGATGTTGAAAAGATTCTGGCCGAAACCACAGAGTCCGAAGAAGACGAAAAGACGCTCTATCATGGAGTGAGTGCCGTTTCGGTCCCCAAAACTGTTCTGTTTGCCGATGATTCATCGATTGCCCGTAAACAGATCATCCGAACTTTGGAAAAGATGGGGCTCAATTATATCGCTGCCAACAATGGGTTGGAAGCATGGGATAAATTGCAGGAGCTTAAGCAGCAAGCCGCGGATCATGGCACGCAGTTGACTGATAGTGTGCAAGTGATTCTGACTGATGTAGAAATGCCAGAGATGGATGGCTATGTGTTAACCAAGAAAATAAAGGATGATTCTGTTTGTGCAAAACTGCCAGTGGTGATGCACTCATCTCTTTCAGCGGAGGCGAATGTCAAGTTGGGAAGAGCTGTGGGGGCCGACTATTATGTACCGAAATTCAGTCCTATCGATCTTGATAAAATCTTGCGTAAGGCACTTGGTGAAGTGGCGGAGTAATTCCAGAAAAATTAGTTTGGGAGCCTGCTAAGGGGCTGCTAAAAATTTATGGCGTCATAAGGTTTGTTTTGACCGGTTACTTGCACGCTAACGCCATTGGGCAGGCAGGCGGCTATTTCACCGCTTCGTCGTAGCCAGCCGCTATGAATACATTGTTTGTTAAGGCAGGGCGATTCAATAAACCGCACCTGACCATCATGAATCTCGATAATGCTAGGCCCTTTGGCCCCTTGAATCTCGATGCGGCGGTTTTGTTGCAGCGGATAGCTTTGAGGTTTATTGTTAAGGCTGCGGATAACGACCCGATCGCCATGGCCGCCAAGATTCCAGAAGTGAAAATAGAGCACAGGCAGCAGCGCCAGTGCCAGAAACAGAATCACATAATCACCGCGTTTCATGGTTGCACGATGATGGTCTTGGGTTTGGGTTCAATCTCAAAGTGGATGCGTTTTTCCATGGCGGGTGTTAAATACACTGTGCCTTCATTATCGACCAACATTGCTTGGCTGATGTTTAATTGCGAAGCCATTTTGGCAAAACCATTTGTACCGACGATGAAGAGTGCCTTATCGGCAGCCTCTGCGATCGCAGCATCGGTGTGAATCACAGTGACTGATGTCACGCCCTGTACCGGCATGCCGCTGCGCGGGTCGATGATGTGGTGATAACGGTGTCCTTGATAGTCGAAATAGCGCTCGTAATCGCCGGAGGTGTAAACGCTTTCATCGCCCTGAGTTTCGATCGAGGCGATTACGCCACTGACGCGCGGATGGCGGATGCCGATACGCCACGGCTGTTTACCCTTGTGGCCAATCACGCGCAGATCGCCACCGGCATTGACGATGGCATTGTCGATGCCAAGACGTTTAAGCTCAGCGATGGCCAGGTCAATGGCAACGCCTTTGGCGAAACCTCCGAAATCAATTTGTACGGCGGGATTACGGCTGCGCAGAATATTATTTTCAAGCGTCAGATCGGCCATGCTTGGGTGTTGCTGTAACAGCACCTGAATCTCTGTGCGGGAGGGCGGCGGTGTGATGGGGCGCTCGTCACTGTGAAAGCCCCACAGCGTCACCATTTTGCCAATGGCGGGATCAAATAAATAATCGCTGCGTTTGGAGACATCGATGGCCTGTTGAAAAATCCTGCTCTCGTCCGGTGACAGTGTTACTGCTTCTCCAGCCTGGAGTTTTGCGTTGATTTCGGTGAGGCGGCTCGGTTGCCAGGCGTGCCAGTGGTGTTGGATGGCCTCCAGTTGTCCGGTGATGGCGTCGACGGCGGCATGCGCTTTTTTGTCATCAATGCCATAAATGCTGATGTCGACCAGTGTGCCTAGTGCGAGTACTTGTTGCTGATAAACCTCGGGCACGCGTTCGCAGGCGGCTAGCAGGCTGAGTAGTGTGATGCCAAAACCGATGATTACAAATCTAAGATGAGAATAAGCGCGCATGACTTTGTAGGGCATTACTTCTGCTTTGAATTCAATTTGGTCTGAATGCAATCCATCAATTGGCCTGCGATATCCAAATTGTAAAGGGCATCAAGTTCGCGGATGCAGGTGGGACTGGTGACGTTGATCTCGGTGAGATAATCGCCAATGACATCGATCCCAACAAATAACAAACCCTTGTTGCGCAGCGCGGGGCCGATCTGGGCGCAGATCCACCGATCGCGCTCAGTTAATGCAACCCCTTCGCCGCGACCACCGGCGGCCAGATTGCCGCGCGTCTCGCCCGGCGCTGGGATGCGCGCCAAGGCGTAAGGAACTGGCTCCCCATCAATCAACAGGATGCGTTTATCGCCAGCGGAGATTTCCGGGATATAACGCTGCGCCATGACATAACGCGTCCCCAGCCCGGTTATCGTTTCCAGTACCACACTGATGTTCGGGTCGTGTCGCTGCAAGCGAAATATGGACATGCCACCCATGCCTTCCAGTGGTTTGACAATGATGTCATGTTGCTCGCGCAAAAATTCACGTAGGTGCGCCATGTCACGGCTCACCAACGTCGGCGGGCAGCATTGTGAAAACCAGGCGGTATAGAGCTTCTCATTGGCATCGCGCAGGCTTTGCGGTTTGTTGATCACCATTACACCCGCCGCTTCGGCAATTTCCAGCATGTAGGTGGCATGTATATATTGCATGTCCAGTGGTGGATCTTTGCGCATCAGAATCACATCCAGGGTGTGCAATGGGACAGTGGATGTCTTTCCCAGTGTAAACCAGTGTTTGAGATCGTCGTGTACGGTAAGGTTTCGGGTTTGACCAAAGGCCTGTCCGTCGCGCAAAAACAAATCGTGCTGTTCCAGATAACGTAGCTCCCATCCGCGTTTTTGAGCGGCGTGCAGCATGGCGAGCGTGGAATCTTTTTTGGGATTGATCGAATCAATCGGGTCCATCACTACGCCAAGTTTAATCCGCATTTTTCACCTGCCCGCGTAGCGAGGGTGCCGAGATGGCGGTAGATTTCGGGTGCACGGAGCTTTTGGTGGCGAAGGCATAGTTGACGCTATGTTGAGACGCCAAAAGCGAGTACGCCCGAAAGATGCCGCTAGATCGGCGGCCGCAGTAGTGGGTGGGTGAGAAATGCGGGTTTGCGCTCATGCGCTGGCCTCAGCCGGTGAAACGGCGGCGATTTCTCTGGCGGCAGCCAGCAGCGCAAGTCGCGCGATGACACCATAGGCATAAAAGCGATTAGGTCCAGCATCCGGAGACTGCTTTTGATCCGGCGTGTTGCAGGGATTAGAAAATGCCAATGGCTCGAAATGCATGCCGGGTGCATTGAGATTCTCGGTGGGACCGCGTTCTTTGTGGACACGGTAAAAGCCGCCCACCACAAAGCGATCGATCATGTAAATCACAGGTTCTGCGACCGACTGCTGTGGGCCGAAAGTTTCAAACGTATAAACACCTTCTTGCAAAATGACCTGGGTTACGGACTGACCGCCCTTGGAGGCAGCCATTTTGGTGCGTTGTTTACGATTGAGTTCCAATACTTCTTCCTGTGATTGCACCATCATGATGCCCATGCCATAGGTACCGGAGTCAGCCTTTACACAGACAAAGGGTTTTTCTTTGAGGCCATATTCGTCGTATTTATCTTGAATGGCGCTTAGTAAAGCGCCGACATTGCGCGCGAGGCAGGCTTCACCTTCGCGCTTCATAAAATCTATTTTTCCGCAGTGGCGAAATAGCGGATTGATCAGCCACGGATCAATGTTAATTATTTCGGCGAACTCCTGGGCGACGCGCTGATAATGGGCGAAGTGATCGGATTTACGGCGGCTGGCCCAGCCAAGCTCCAAGGGTGGGATGATGGTTTGGGCTATGCCTTTAAGAATGTCGGGCACACCGCTCGACAAATCGTTGTTAAGCAGTATGGCACAGGGGATGAAGCCATTGACCTGCAAGACGTCTTCATCCCGCTGAATCTGTTCAATGATAAGGGATCGCCCAGAGGCAAGACTAAATTCCTCGGGGCTGGTTAAATCCTCGCGTAATGATCCAAGGCGTACTTCCAGTCCGGCGGAGGTCAAAATGCTTTGTAGTGTGGCGAGGCTCTCAAAATAAAACGGATTTCGGGTGTGGCTTTCCGGGATGAGTAATAATTTGCGCGCAGTCGGACAGACGCGTTCGATCGCGGTCTGGGCTGACTGGATACAGAGCGGCATAAATGCCGAATTAAGATTATTAAAACCGGCCGGAAATAAATTGGTATCTACGGGGGCTAGTTTAAAACCAGAGTTGCGTAAATCCACCGAAGTATAAAAGGGGGCCGGGGTTTCCAGCCATCGTTGACGTAGCCAAGCCTCGATCAAGGGTTGGCGATCGAGGAGTGCTGCCTCCAGGACGAGCAATGGGCCTGACAAGCTGGTGGCGAGATGGGGGACGTCTTCTATAATCATAGTCCAGTGCTAGCGTTGTTAATTGCCAAAGACGATACTATCGTAAATCAGGTGGCGTCGGCTATGCAGGAAGAATCAGGCGCCTAAATCGCCCCAAAGAGTTTGAATGGCGCTCAACGTGGCGACGGCCGCGGTTTCGGTGCGTAGAACGCGTGGCCCAAGACGGATGCCACTAAAGCCAGATTTGATAGCGGTGTCGATTTCAGCGTTCGTCAGGCCGCCTTCAGGGCCCAATAACAGTGACAATGGTGCATTGGGCGTTGCCAAGTCATGTAGTGTTGCCGTTGCCGTAGGGCTAAGTACCAGGCGCAATCCTGGCGGGCATGTGGCTAACCAGTCAGTGAGTGCTTGTGGTGGATGAACCATGGGGACGCGGTTACGGCCGGATTGTTCACAAGCACCCACCACAATCGACTGCCAATGTTCGAGCTTGCGTTCCATACGTTCAGTGTCAAGACGTACACCACAACGTTCGCTGAACAAGGGTGTGATAGCAGTTACACCCAGCTCTACAGCTTTTTGGATGGTGTAATCCATTTTTTCGCCACGTGAAATGCATTGTCCTAAACTAATGTTCAGTGGTGACTCGACTTCGCGATTACTAAAACTTTGAACTTCAGCGACCGCCAGTTTGCGATTTGCTTCAATGAGTACAGCAGTATATTCGCCACCCTGACCATTAAACAGCGTTAATGCATCACCAGCATCTAGGCGTAAAACACGCACCGCATGGCTAAAGGCGTTCTCGTCCAGTGTAATTTTGTCGCCAGCGTGCAACGGTTGTGGAGTGTAAATTCTTGGGATGCGCATGGATCAATCTCGGGTAGCGATATCGATGGCATGGGTGGCGATTCCTGCCAACCAACGGATCTGTTCTTCGGAGATCACATACGGTGGCATGAAATAGATCACATTGCCGAGAGGGCGTAACAGCGCACCTTGGCTGAGCGCGTATTGATAGGCGCGTAATCCACGTCGTTCCTGCCAAGGATAAGCTTGTTTCGTGCGTTTGTCTTTGACGATCTCAATCGCCAGGACCATGCCGGTTTGTCTGACTTCGGCAACGTGTGGATGATTGTGAAGATGTGATGTCGCATCCAACATTGCTTTTGCCAGTCGGCGATTATTCTCCAATACCGGCTCGCGTTCGAAAATCTCCAGCGTTGCCAGTGCCGCTGCGCAACCGAGTGGATTACCGGTGTAGCTGTGAGAATGCAGGAACGCCTTTTGCGTTGGGTAATCATCGTAAAAGGCCTGATATATTTCATTGGTGGCCAAGGTGACTGCCAGTGGCAGATAACCACCCGTGAGTCCCTTTGATAAACACATGAAGTCCGGCGTAATGGCGGCCTGTTCGCAGGCAAACATGGTTCCGGTGCGGCCGAAGCCGACCGCGATTTCATCGGCGATTAAATGCACGCCGTAACGATCACAGGCCTGGCGTAATAAGTTGAGATAAATCGGGTGATACATGCGCATCGAACCGGCGCATTGCACCAGCGGTTCGATAATGACGGCGCTAACCTCCTCGTGGCGTTCGGCCAACAAGCGTTCCATAGATTCAAACATGCGGCGGCTATGTTCTTCCCAGGAGCCGCCTGTCTCGCGCTGAAAGCAATCGGGAGAGGGTGCGATGATCGTTTCCATCAGCAGCGGTGCGTAGGTTTCTTTGTAAAGTGCAACATCGCCCACCGCCAGTGCGCCCAG
Organism: Gammaproteobacteria bacterium; assembly: GCA_016200485.1. Taxonomy (NCBI): domain Bacteria; kingdom Pseudomonadati; phylum Pseudomonadota; class Gammaproteobacteria; species Gammaproteobacteria bacterium. The sequence continues at coordinate 154,465 of JACQEP010000010.1, read as the reverse complement.
TGTTTCACCATGATAACTATTGCTCAGGCTGACGAATTTGGTTTTACCAAGGACGCCGCGATTGCGCCAATAGTGAAAACTCATTTTGAGCGCAACTTCGACGGCGGAGGAACCATTGTCACTAAAAAAACAGCGGTTCAAGCCTGGAGGTGTTATTTCAACCAGCTTTTCGGAAAGTTTAACGACCGGTTCATGACTGAATCCGGCCAGAATCACATGTTCCAGTGTATCAATCTGCCGTTTCAGTGCGGCATTGATATGGGGATGACCGTGGCCAAAGAGGTTGACCCACCATGAGCTGATGGCATCCAGATAGCGCTTGCCTTCGAAATCTTCCAGCCACACACCCTCACCGCGCTTGATGGGGATCAGCGGCAGGAATTCGTGATCCTTCATCTGGGTGCAGGGGTGCCACAACACGTTCAGGTCGCGTTGGATCAGCTCTTGATTGGTCATGTCAGTCGATTGGCCTGGTGATCAAAACACCATGATAACGCCAAATCAGGCGCTTACGCCAAGATGTAGTTACAGGCCCAAATTGCGCCAAATCGCCATGCTGGGACTGCTTTGATTCATGGAATAGAAGTGTAGGCCAGGCGCGCCATTGTCTAACAATTTGCGACACATATTGGTGATCACTTCTTCACCAAAGGCGACAATGCTTGCCTTGTCATCGCCAAAGCCTTCCATGCGTTTGCGTATCCATCGCGGAATTTCCGCGCCGCACATTTCGGAGAAGCGTGCCAATTGTGTGTAATTGGTGATCGGCATGATGCCCGGCACGATCGGGATGTTGACGCCAAGTTTGGCGCAATCATCGACGAAGCGAAGATAGGCGTCGATGTTGTAAAAATATTGGGTAATGGCACTGTTGGCGCCCGCCTCAACCTTGCGTTTGAAATTGAGCAGGTCTTGCTGCGCAGAGGGTGCCTGCGGATGAAACTCAGGATAGGCGGCAACTTCGATATGAAAGCGATTGCCGGTTTCTTTGCGGATAAATTCTACCAATTCGTTCGCATAGCGAAATTCGCCAGCCTCACGCGTGCCGGAAGGCATGTCACCGCGCAGGGCAACAATGCGCGTAACGCCGATGTCGAGATAACTGTTCAGAATCTTGCGAATGCTGTCGCGGGTGGAGCCGATGCAGGAAAGATGCGGCGCAGCAGAGTGGCCGGAGGCCTGAATTTTGCGCACCGTGTCGTAAGTGCCTTCCTGCGTGCTGCCACCGGCACCAAAGGTAACTGAAAAATATTTGGGTTTCAGTGTCGCCAATTCAGCGACTACGGCGTGTAATTTTTCCGCGCCTTCGGCGGTCTTGGGCGGAAAGAATTCGAAACTATACGTGCGCGAAGGATTTTTTTGTGAGTTCATGGGGTCGCATCATTAAATGTAGGGCGGGTTAGGCCCACGTGTGCACCTAACCCGCCAGACATGGGTTTGCGTGATTAGCGCAAATCCATTCACATCACATCAATACCGGTAATGATTCGGTTTGTACGGACCTTCTACCGGCACGCTGATGTACTCAGCCTGCTCTTTGGTGAGTGTAGTCAGGTTGACGCCGATCTTCTTCAGATGGGCGCGCGCGACTTTTTCGTCCAGAATCTTCGGCAGTACATACACCTTCTTTTCGTACTTCGCTGCGTGCTGGAACAGTTCCATCTGGGCGATGGTCTGGTTCGAGAACGAGGCTGACATGACGAAGCTCGGATGACCCGTGGCGCAACCAAGATTTACCAGGCGGCCCTTGGCCAGTACGATGATCTTCTTGCCATCGGGGAAGATGACGTGATCGACTTGTGGCTTGATCTCTTCCCACTTGTATTTCTCAAGCGAGGCGATATCGATCTCAGAATCGAAGTGACCGATGTTGCAGACGATCGCCTCATCTTTCATTGCCTGCATGTGATCGTGAGTGATGACATTCACATTGCCGGTCGTAGTGACGAAGATATGGCCTTGCGAGGCAACGTCATCCATCGTCACAACGCGATAACCTTCCATCGCCGCCTGCAAGGCGCAGATCGGGTCGATTTCGGTGACCCACACCGTTGCGCCCATGCCACGGAACGCTTGCGCGCACCCCTTGCCCACGTCGCCGTAGCCGAGTACGACGCAAATCTTGCCCGCGATCATCACGTCAGTCGCGCGCTTGATGCCGTCGATCAAAGATTCGCGGCAGCCGTAGAGGTTGTCGAACTTGGACTTGGTGACTGAGTCGTTGACGTTCATTGCCGGCCACAGCAGTTCGCCGCGTTCCTGCATCTGATACAAGCGATGGACGCCAGTGGTGGTTTCTTCGGTTACGCCGCGCACGCCCTTGCCGATCTCGGTCCATTTTTTCGGATGGGCAGCCAGACTCTTCTTGCACAGGTTGAGGAATACTTTCCACTCTTCGTTGGCACCGGGCTGTGCTTCTGGAACTTTACCGGCTTTTTCGAATTCGGTGCCCTTGTGCACCAGCATGGTGGCATCACCGCCGTCGTCGAGGATCATGTTCGGACCCTTGCCATCCGGCCAGGTGAGGACTTGCTCGGTGCACCACCAGTAGTCTTCCAGCGACTCGCCCTTCCAGGCATACACAGGAATCCCGGCGGCGGCGATCGCAGCAGCAGCGTGATCCTGGGTGGAGTAGATGTTGCAGGAGGCCCAACGCACTTCGGCACCGAGTTCGACCAGCGTTTCAATCAGCACGGCGGTCTGAATGGTCATGTGCAGGCTGCCCGTGACGCGGGCACCCTTGAGCGGTTTTTTGGCGCCGAATTCTTCACGCAGGGCCATCAGGCCCGGCATTTCAGTCTCGGCGATGGCGATTTCCTTACGGCCCCAGCTCGCGAGACTAATATCAGCAACTTTGTAATCAGTAAAATTTGCAGCGACAGCTTTCATGGCATTGCCTCCAAGTAAACTGAGCGCCGTTGTCTTTAACATCAAAGACCCGGCGGTTCGAGCCTGGCAGGATGATACCTGTTGCAACGCTCCTCGAACCACCGGTGCCCGTGTGGGCATCACAGATTAGAAAAATCTAAAAGCCAACGCAGAGACGCAAAGGCGCGGAGATGTTCAAAACAGATAATTTTGGCTGACGGTTTAATACATCGTGCCAAGACTCCTTCTCCCTATAAGGGGGAGGGAAGATGTATTTTCTTGCCAGATTTAATTACCTTTGCGTCTCCGTGTCTCCGCGTTGGGTTTTGTGTACTTAAATCCCAGCCGCCGCTTTCAAAGCGTCGGCCTTGTCAGTCTTCTCCCAGCTAAAGCCCGGCTCTTCGCGGCCAAAGTGACCGTAGGCGGCCGTCGCTTTGTAGATCGGACGTTTCAAATCCAGCATCGCGATCAGGCCTCTCGGGCGCAGGTCGAAGTACTCGCGCACCAGTGTTGTAATGCGCTCGTCGGCAATCTTGCCGGTGCCGAAGGTATCGACAGTGATCGAGGTCGGCTCAGCGACGCCGATGGCGTAGGAAATCTGGATCTCGCACTTATCAGCCAGGCCTGCGGCAACCACGTTCTTGGCGACATAGCGGCCCGCATAGGCGGCCGAACGGTCAACCTTGGATGGATCCTTGCCGGAGAAGGCGCCGCCACCGTGACGGGCCATGCCGCCGTAGGAGTCGACGATGATCTTACGGCCGGTCAGGCCGCAATCGCCCATCGGGCCACCGATCACGAAACGGCCGGTCGGGTTGATATAATAGCGAGTCTTCTTGGTCAGCCATTCAGCAGGCAGCACGTGCTTGATGATCTCGTCCATTACCGCTTCCTGCAGCACCTTGTTGGTGACATCAGGACTGTGTTGGGTCGACAGAACCACGGCATCAATCGCGACGGGTTTGCCGTTTTCGTAGACGAAGGTCACCTGGCTTTTGGCATCCGGCCGCAACCAGGGCAGGGTACCGTTCTTGCGCACCTCGGCCTGGCGTTTGACCAGACGGTGAGCATATGTGATGGGGGCGGGCATCAGGACGTCGGTTTCGTTACAGGCATAACCAAACATCAGGCCTTGGTCGCCGGCACCTTGTTCGTGGGAAACGGTTTCATCCACGCCGACGGCGATGTCGGGCGACTGCTTGCCGATCGCGTTCAGGACAGCGCAGGATTCCCAGTCGAACCCCATGTCGGAGCTGTTGTAGCCAATTTCTTTCACCGTCTGGCGGGCGATGGATTCCATGTCGACCCAGGCCGAGGTGGTAATCTCGCCGGCGACGATGACCATGCCGGTCTTGACCAGGGTTTCGCAGGCGACGCGAGCAGACTTGTCCTGTTCGAGGATGGCGTCGAGAACGGCGTCAGAAATTTGGTCAGCGATTTTGTCCGGATGCCCTTCTGACACCGACTCGGACGTGAATAAGTAGCTATTTGCCATTTGTAATATGCTCCGAAAAAGCCTGTTAAGTCACCCCAAAACCTAAGGAACGGCCTGTTGTAGCGCCAAGGGCCGGAGGATATAACGTTGCGCCCGTTTTGCCAACTCTTTTAGGCCTGGTTTTATCCTAGTGATTTCGAAGGTTGCCGTTCAGCGGTGAGTGGGGCAGAATCCACATAGTGAGTCGATATTTTTTGCATAAATACACGCAGTAACATTATAAGAAATATGAAGTTTCGGTGCCGGATTCGCGAGGGGAGCAGTAATTCCAGCAACGTGTTGATTGAGACCGAATTATGGTAATATGGCGCGCTTTCCCGGTCATGTCGACGGGCAGGTGTTCTATACTTTTTTGTTAACTATCTGATTTTAAACAAATCCAAGAATTCAGGAGCGTTACATGCCCTCTCGTAAAGAGTTAGCCAATGCCATCCGTGCGCTGAGTATGGATGCGGTGCAAAAAGCGAATTCCGGACATCCGGGTGCCCCGATGGGGATGGCCGATATTGCCGAAGTGCTGTGGAATGGTTTCCTCAAGCACAACCCCACCAACCCGAAATGGGTCGACCGCGACCGTTTCATCCTGTCGAACGGCCATGGTTCGATGCTGGTTTATTCGTTGTTGCACCTTGCGGGCTACGATTTGCCGATCGACGAGCTGAAGCGTTTCCGCCAGTTGCATTCCAAAACCCCGGGCCACCCTGAGTATGGTTATACCCCTGGTGTCGAAACGACCACCGGTCCGCTGGGTCAGGGCATCACCAATGGCGTTGGTATGGCAATTGCCGAGAAAATGCTAGCCGGCCAGTTCAATCGCGATGGTCACCACATCGTCGACCACTACACCTATGTGTTCATGGGTGACGGTTGCATGATGGAAGGTATCTCGCATGAGGCCTGCTCGCTGGCCGGTACCTTGGGCCTGGGCAAACTGATCGCCTTCTGGGACGACAATGGCATCTCCATCGACGGTCACGTCGAAGGCTGGTTCACTGACGATACCGCCAAGCGTTTTGAAGCCTATGGCTGGCATGTCGTCCGTGCCGTCGATGGCCATGACGCCGATGCGATCCGCAAGGCGATACAGGAAGCGCGTTCGGTCAATGACAAGCCGTCATTGATTTGCTGCAAGACCGTCATCGGTTACGGCGCGCCAAATCTGTGCGGCAGTCACGATTGTCACGGTGCACCGCTAGGTAACGACGAAATCAAAGCCACTCGTGAAAACCTGGGCTGGAAACACGAGCCGTTTGTGATTCCGGATGAGATTTATGCCGGTTGGAGCGCCAAGGAAAAAGGTTCCAAGCTGGAGTCCGAGTGGAACAAGAAATTTGCTGCGTATAAAGCAGCACATCCGGCATTGGCTGTAGAGTTCGAGCGTCGCGTGATCAAGGGTGAACTGCCAGCGAACTGGACTGAGCAAGCAGCCGCCTTTGTTAAGAGCGTAGTTGAAAAGGGTGAAACGATTGCGACCCGTAAGGCCTCGCAAAACTCCATTAACGGTTATGCCAAGTTGCTGCCGGAAATCCTCGGTGGTTCCGCCGATTTGGCGCCTTCCAACTTGACCACATGGTCAGGTTCCAAGGCGATCAGCAGCACCGTCAGCGATGGCAACTACATTCATTACGGCGTGCGTGAGTTTGGTATGTCGCACATCATGAACGGTATCGCGTTGCACGGTGGTTTCGTACCGTTCGGCGGCACCTTCCTGATGTTCTCCGAATATGCGCGCAACGCATTGCGCATGTCGGCGTTGATGCATCAGCGCGTGATCTATGTCTACACACATGACTCGATCGGTCTGGGCGAAGATGGTCCGACCCATCAGCCGGTGGAACAGACGGCAACCCTGCGCATGATTCCGAACATGAGTGTGTGGCGTCCGTGTGATGCGGTGGAAACCGCAGTTGCGTGGAAGTCTGCCATCGAGAAGAAGAGTGGGCCGACTGCATTGATCCTATCGCGTCAAAACCTGAATCATCAGCAACGCAGTAACCAGCAGTTGGCGGATATCACCCGTGGCGGCTATGTGTTGAGCGACTGTGCAGGTACGCCGGATGTCATCATCATTGCGACCGGTTCCGAAGTTGCACTGGCGATTGGCGCGCAGAAAGAACTGGCGGGTAAAGGTAAGAAAGTGCGTGTTGTGTCGATGCCTGCGGTCGATGTCTTCGATGCGCAAGATGCCTCTTATCGCGAATCCGTGCTGCCTTCCAAGGTGACGGCGCGCGTAGCGGTGGAAGCGGGCGTTACCGCTTCCTGGTACAAGTACGTCGGTTTGAATGGCAAGGTCGTGGGCCTGGATCGCTTCGGCGAATCGGCACCGGCCGGTGAACTGTTCAAGCACTTCGGCTTCACGGTTGAGAATGTCGTGAAGGCTGTCGAGGGCGTACTGTAAAAAAACGCACAGCCAGGGTGCATGACATTGCTGTTTCGCGCCCTGGCGATTAAAAAGATTTTTATTCCATCACTGGAGAAATAATCATGGCAATTAAAATCGGTATTAACGGTTTCGGCCGTATCGGTCGTATGGTGTTCCGTTCCGTAGTGCAGGATTTCCAAGAGTTCGAAATCGTCGCCATCAACGATCTGCTGGATGCGGACTACCTGGCATACATGCTGAAGTACGACTCCGTTCACGGCCGTTTCAAGGGTGACGTATCCGTCGATAACGGCGCGCTGATCGTTAACGGCAAAAAGATTCGTCTGACCGCTGAGCGCGATCCCGCCAACCTGAAATGGGGTGAAGTCGGCGCTGACATCGTTGTTGAATGTACCGGTTTCTTTCTGACTGAAGAGAGCTGCCAGGCACACATCAAGGCAGGCGCCAGGAAGGTCGTGCAAAGCGCGCCTTCGAAAGATGCAACGCCCATGTTCGTCTACGGCGTCAACCACAACAGCTACAAGGGTCAAGCCATCGTTTCTGCCGCCTCTTGCACCACCAACTGCCTGGCACCGATCGCCAAGGTGCTGAACGACAAGTGGGGCATCAAGCGCGGTCTGATGACTACCGTACATGCGGCGACTGCTACCCAGAAGACCGTGGATGGTCCGTCCAGCAAAGACTGGCGCGGCGGTCGCGGTATCCTGGAAAATATCATTCCTTCTTCCACCGGCGCTGCGAAGGCAGTGGGTGTGGTGTTGCCTGAATTGAAGGGCAAGCTGACCGGTATGGCGTTCCGTGTGCCAACTTCAGACGTGTCTGTGGTTGACCTGACTGCCGAACTGAACACGGCCGCCACTTATGACGAGATCTGCGCCGCCATGAAGGCAGCTTCTGTGGGCGAAATGAAGGGTACGCTGGGTTACACCGAGGAGAAGGTTGTTTCTACTGACTTCCGTGGTAATAGCTGCTCCTCCATTTTCGATGCCGAAGCCGGCATCGCGCTGGACGGTACCTTTGTCAAAGTGGTCGCCTGGTACGACAACGAGTATGGCTACACCTGCAACATGATGCGTTTTGTTCGCCACGTAGCAGCCAAGTAATTCGTTTCAGGTAATGTATTGAAAGGCATGGGAGTGATCTCCCATGCCTTCTCTAGAGAGAAATTTGCTGAGAGAACACTTTCACCAAATTTCTATCAAAACCTCAGGAGATGTATTCATGTCTGTAATCAAAATGACTGACCTTGATCTCGCAGGTAAGCGGGTATTGATTCGAGCCGACCTGAATGTGCCAGTCAAAGACGGCAAGGTGACCAGCGATGCGCGTATCCGCGCCACGCTACCGACGATTGAGCGCGCTGTAAAAGCTGGCGCCAAGGTGATGGTCATGTCGCATCTCGGCCGTCCGGAAGAAGGCGTCTACAGCGAAGAAAATTCCACCCAGCCGGTGGCGGATCACATGAGCAAGCTGCTGGGCAAGCCTGTGCGTCTGGCCAAGGAATATCTGAATGGTATCGATATTGCTGCGGGTGAAGTTGTGTTGTTTGAAAACGTCCGTTTCAACAAGGGCGAGAAAAAGAACAACGACGATTTGGCTAAGAAATATGCCGCCCTGTGTGACGTGTTCGTGATGGATGCATTTGGTACCGCGCACCGCGCGGAGGCCTCGACCCATGGCGTCGCCAAATTCGCCAAGATTGCCTGCGCCGGCCCATTGCTGGCGGCCGAGCTGGATGCCTTGGGTAAAGCACTGCAAAGCCCAAAACGCCCGCTGGCAGCGATTGTTGCGGGTTCCAAAGTGTCCACCAAATTGACCATCCTGGCTTCGATGGCAGATAAAGTGGACAGCCTGATCGTGGGCGGCGGTATTGCTAATACGTTCATGCTGGCGGCTGGTCTGAAGATTGGAAAATCGCTGGCAGAAGCGGATTTGGTCGCTGAAGCGAAAAAGATCATGGACAAGATGGCCAAGCGCGGCGCTGAAGTGCCAATTCCGGTGGATGTCGTGTGCGGCAAGGAATTTTCGCCGACCGCAGTGGCGACCATCAAAGATGTCAAAGACGTTACCGATGACGACATGATTTTTGATGTGGGTCCGAAGACAGCAAAGATGCTGGCTGACAAGCTGAAGACTGCGGGCACGATTGTCTGGAACGGTCCGGTCGGTGTATTTGAATTTGATCAGTTTGGCGAAGGTACGAAGACGTTGGCGCTGGCGATCGCCAATAGTCCGGCGTTTTCGATTGCAGGTGGTGGTGATACGCTGGCGGCCGTCGACAAATATGGCATCGCCGATAAGGTCTCCTATATTTCGACAGGCGGTGGCGCCTTCCTGGAGTTTCTGGAAGGTAAAATATTGCCTGCGGTGGCGATCCTGGAAGAACGCGCCAAGTAATAATCAACGAGCGGATAACGGCCCTCTGATAAGGGGGCGTTGTTTTGGTTTATTGAAAACTAGATAGGTAACTTATTCAAAGTATGTTTAGACGCACGAAAATCGTTGCGACAATGGGGCCCGCGACTGACGATCCCAAGGTGCTGGATGATTTGATCCAGGCAGGGGTGGATGTGGTGAGGGCTAATTTTTCTCATGGCTCGCCCGAAGAGCATAAAAAACGCGTGGAACTGCTGCGCAATCGCGCGCAGGCACATGGTCGCCAAGTGGGTGTATTAGCCGATCTGCAAGGTCCAAAGATTCGTACCGAACGCTTTAAGGAAGGCAAGGTGTTGCTGACTGAAGGCGGTCGTTTTGTGCTGGATGCCGCCTGTGGTAAAAATGACGGTGACGTCGAGCGGGTGGGTATCGCCTACAAAGACTTGGTCAATGATGTCAATCGTGGCGATACCTTGCTGCTGGATGACGGCAGGATTGTATTGTGGGTGGAAGAAGTTGCGGGTCAGGAAATCATTTGTAAAGTCCAGGTTGGCGGCATCTTGTCCAACAACAAAGGCATCAATCGGATGGGTGGCGGCTTGTCCGCGGCAGCATTGACCGACAAAGATCGTGAAGACATCAAGATTGCGGCCGAGATCCAGGCTGACTATGTCGCCATCTCATTTCCACGCAGTGCGGCAGATGTGAATCTGGCTCGAGAGTTGCTGCGCAAGGCGGGCGGCCATGGCGGCATCGTCGCCAAGATTGAGCGTGCAGAAGCGGTAGAAGATATTGAAGAAATCATTGCCGCCTCCGATGCGATCATGGTTGCGCGCGGCGACCTGGGTGTCGAGATCGGCGATGCTGAGTTGCCCGCGGTGCAAAAGCGCATTATCAAGCTGGCACGCGCCATGAACCGGGTGGTGATTACAGCGACACAAATGATGGAGTCGATGATCGAAAACCCGATTCCAACGCGCGCTGAAGTATTTGATATCGCCAATGCGGTCTTGGATGGCACCGATGCTGTCATGCTGTCGGCTGAAACGGCGTCGGGTAAGTATCCGGCCAAGGCGGTGGCAGCGATGGCGCGCATTTGTATCAGCGCCGAGAAGCAAGAAATTGCGACAATGTCCGACCATCGTATCAACACTCGTTTTAGCCGCATTGATGAGGCGATTGCCATGTCAGCGATGTACGCCGCGAATCATCTGGGCGTGAAGGCCATTGCCGCGTTGACCGAGTCAGGCGCCACGCCGTTATGGATGTCCCGTATCAGTTCGGCGATTCCGATCTATGCGTTGACGCCGCATGTCGAGACCCGGCGTAAGGTGACACTATATCGCGGGGTGTGCCCGGTTAGCTTCAGCGTCACGTCGACGGATCATGCGCTGGTCAACAAGGAAGCCATTGACGAATTGATGCGCCGTGGCGCGGTACGTAATGGCGATTTGGTGATTATTACCAAGGGCGACTTGATGGGTGTGCTGGGGGGTACCAATGCCATGAAGATTGTGCGTGTGGGCGATATGCACGAACCTTCTTCGACCGAGATTTAACAAAGAAAACACCCATGTTAACAGTGGGTTGTCTTTTTGCAGGTTCAGTTTAAAGTTTTGTAATCAACAGTAAGTTTAAGGAGAGTACTATGGCACTTATTTCTCTGCGTCAATTGCTGGACTATGCGGCCGAAAATAACTTCGGTTTACCAGCCTTCAATGTTAACAACATGGAACAGATTCACGCCATTATGCAAGCGGCTGATGAAGTTAATAGCCCGGTTATTCTGCAGGGTTCTGCCGGTGCCCGTTCCTATGCGGGCGAGCCTTTCCTGCGTCATTTGGTGGCGGCTGCGGTAGAAATGTATCCGCACATTCCAATCGTAATGCATCAGGATCACGGTTCAGAGCCCGCGGTTTGCTTCCGTTCCATCCAGTCCGGATTCAGCTCGGTAATGATGGATGGTTCGTTGATGGCCGATGCCAAGACGCCTTCCAGCTACGAATACAACGTCGATGTTACGCGCAAGGTTGTTGAACTGGCGCATGCCTGCGGTGTTTCCGTCGAAGGTGAGCTGGGTTGCCTGGGTTCGCTGGAAACCGGCAAGATGGGCGAAGAAGATGGCCACGGCGCCGAAGGCGAGCTGGATCACTCCATGCTGTTGACCGATCCGGAAGAAGCCGCTGATTTCGTCAAGAAGACCGGCGTTGACGCGCTGGCCATTGCCATCGGTACCAGCCACGGTGCATACAAGTTCAGCAAGAAGCCTACCGGTAAAGTGCTGCGTATCGACCGCGTCAAGGAAATCCACGCGCGTATCCCCTCGGTGCATCTGGTGATGCACGGTTCTTCTTCGGTGCCAGAAGATTGGCTTGCGATCATCAACAACTACGGCGGCGACATGGGGCAGACCTATGGTGTGCCCGTTGCAGAAATTGTCGAAGGTATCAAGAACGGTGTGCGCAAGGTCAATATCGATACCGATTTGCGTATGGCCTCCACCGGTGCAATCCGTAAACATCTGGCCGAAAACAAGTCCAACTTCGATCCGCGTAAGTTCTTCAAAGAATCGACCAAGGCGATGAAGGGCATCTGTCAGGCTCGTTTCGAATCTTTTGGTTGCGCCGGGCATGCCTCCAAGATCAAGCCGTTGAACCTGGAGCAGATGCAGAAGCGCTACGATAAAGGCGAATTGACGCCGAAGGTCAAGTAAGTCACTTGATAGCAGTAATGAGAAAGGGCGGGTTTACCCCGCCCTTTTTTATTTTAGGTTATCCGCGAATGAACGCTAATAAACGCAAATGAGATCGAATGGATAAATAGAAAGACCATGTTCACCTGGTAGGTGAAGAAACGTTCTCTATAATTTATTGTTCATATTTGCGTTTATTTGCGTCCATTGGCGGACCAATATTCGCGGGCTATTTTTTATAATACTCCCGATACCACTTCACGAAGTTACTGATACCTGCTTCAATCGGCGTCGCCGGTTTGAAACCAACATCACGAATCAAGTCGTCAACATTGGCGTAGGTTGCGGGTACATCACCTGGCTGTAATGGCATCAGATTCTTCTGGGCCTTCATGCCTAAACATTCTTCGATGATTTCAATGAAGCGTAGTAGCTCAACCGGCTGGTTATTGCCGATGTTGTAGATGCGGTAGGGTGCGAGGCTGGTGCTGGGATCAGGATGGTCGCCATTCCAGTCTGGATTGGGTTCTGGGATTTTATCCAGAGTGCGCACTACCCCTTCGACGATATCATCGATATAAGTAAAGTCACGTTGGCACTTGCCGTAGTTGAAAACATCGATCGGTTTGCCTTCCAGGATCGCCTTGGTGAACAGGAACAGCGCCATGTCCGGCCGGCCCCAGGGACCATACACAGTAAAGAAACGCAGGCCAGTGGTTGGCAGCCGATAGAGATGGCTGTAGGTGTGCGCCATCAATTCATTTGCTTTCTTGGTCGCGGCATAGAGGCTGACCGGGTGATCGATGTTGTCATGCACCGAGAACGGCATCTGGGTATTGGCGCCGTAGACCGAGCTGCTGGAGGCGTAGACCAGATGCTCGACACTATTGTGACGGCAGCCTTCAAGAATATTCATGGTGCCGATGATATTGCTGTCGATGTAGGCATGCGGATTTTGCAGTGAATAACGTACACCCGCTTGCGCGGCCAGATGCACAACGCGCTGTGGTTTGTATTTGGCAAATAAACCGGCAACGCCCTGACGGTCTTCAAGATCAAGACGGATGTCGGTAAAGCCCTGGCGCGAGGTCAATCGCGCCAGCCGCGTTTTTTTCAGATTTACATCATAATAATCATTGAGATTATCAAGTCCAATGACTTCGTCACCACGATTGAGGAGGTAATGAGAAAGCGTGGAACCGATAAAACCGGCGGTGCCGGTAATAAGAACTTTCATTGATATGCCTTTATCTTGTATGTGATCCGCAAATGAACGCTAATAAACGCAAATTGGGTCAATAAAGTTATTAATTCGGTACATAAATGTATAACGTCCTGGCGACGAACATAACAATTCACCTTTATTTTATTTGCGTACATTCGCGTTCATTGGCGGACTGTCATTTGTTTTTACAAGCGGCCATCAACTTGGTCTGGACGGAACAGATATTTGACATCGAACAGCACGCTGTTCGGTTTACCCAGGGCGCGAATCTTGTCGACGCCCATTTCCTTGAATTGGTGATGTCCCACGGCAAGGATCACAGCATCATAGGTGCCGGGTTTGATCTCGGCGATGGGCGTGATGCCATATTCATGTTGTGCTTCTTCGGCGCTGATCCACGGATCGTACACGTCAACCTTGGCATGGTAGTCGCTGAATTCCTTGATGATATCTACGACGCGAGTGTTGCGTAGGTCCGGGCAGTTTTCCTTGAAGGTGAGACCTAATACCAGAACTTTGGAATCGACGATCGTAATACGTTTTTTGGTCATCAATTTGACTACACGCTCAGCGACATGGGCGCCCATATTGTCGTTGAGGCGACGACCAGCCAGGATCATCTCCGGATGGTAACCGATTTCTTGCGCTTTATGGGTCAGATAATATGGATCGACACCGATGCAGTGACCGCCGACCAGCCCAGGGCGGAAGGGCAGGAAGTTCCATTTGGTGCCGGCAGCGATCAGAACTTCTTCGGTGTCGATGCCCAGACGGTGGAAAATCAGCGCCAATTCATTGATCAACGCGATGTTGACGTCGCGCTGTGTGTTTTCAATAACCTTGGCGGCTTCGGCAACACGGATGCTGCTGGCCTTATGTGTGCCGGCGATAATCACTTTTTTGTAAACGGCATCGACATAATCCGCCACTTCCGGCGTCGAACCGGAGGTGACTTTAAGGATGTTGATGACGCGATGTTCCTTGTCACCGGGATTGATGCGCTCGGGGCTGTAGCCAGCGAAAAAGTCTTGGTTATATTTCAGGCCGGACTCACGCTCAATAATCGGGATGCAGACTTCTTCGGTGGCGCCCGGATAGACCGTGGATTCAAAAACTACCACATCGCCTTTTTTGACGATTTTACCTAGCGTATTGCTGGCGCTGACCAGCGGCGAAAGATCCGGGCGCTTGAACTCGTCAATGGGTGTGGGCACGGTGACGATATAAAAATTGCAGCTGGCGAAGTCCTTGTCCAGCGCGTCACTGGTATAGCTTAGCTTTGTCGCCTTAACGAGTTCTTCGGGTTCCACCTCAAGTGAACTGTCCTTACCCGCCTTGAGTTCGGCAATGCGTTTTTTGCTGATGTCGAGGCCGACCACCGGAAGTTTCTTGCCAAATTCAACGGCCAGCGGCAGGCCGACATAACCCAGGCCGATCATGCCGATTTTGACTTTGTTCAGATCGAACATATTGTGTGCTCCACTGAAAATGTGACTCAATGCGTTTACGGTTGTTCACCACGGCCAATGCCGAAATAGCGCAGCCCCAGCGATTTGAGCAGGATTGGGTCATAGATATTGCGACCATCAAAAATCACCGGCGTTTTTAATTTGCGCTTAATGGTGTCGAAATCCGGACTGCGGAACACTTTCCATTCGGTGCAGATGACCAGCACATCGGCATTTTCAAGTACCGCTTCCGGATGATCACACAATGTGAGATCTGGGCGTTCACCATAAATGCGTTTCGTCTCGTGCATACCTTCTGGATCAAATGCTTGTACCTTGGCACCTTTGGCCCATAACGCTTCCATTAATGTCCGGCTGGGCGCATCACGCATGTCATCGGTATTGGGTTTAAAGGCGAGTCCCCAGAGGGCAATGGTCTTACCTTGCAGATTGCCACCGAAGAATTTGTCGATCTTGCGGAACAACAGTGTCTTTTGCCGGTTATTGACTTGCTCCAGGGATTTGAGCAGCGGTGCTTCATAGTTGATTTCGCGGGCGGTGTATTCCAGCGCTTTAACATCCTTGGGGAAGCAAGAGCCGCCATAGCCGCAGCCAGGATAAATAAATTGATAACCAATCCGCGGATCGGAGCCGATCCCCAATCGCACCATCTCAATGTCAGCGCCGAGTTTTTCCGCCAAATTGGCGAGCTCGTTCATGAAACTGATTTTCGTCGCCAACATGGCGTTGGCGGCATATTTGGTCAGTTCCGCTGAGCGGATGTCCATCACCACGAGTCGCTCGTGATTGCGATTAAAGGGGGCATAGAGTATACGTAGCAATTCAGTGGTGCGTGGATTGTCGGTGCCGATCACGACGCGGTCTGGTTTCATGAAGTCGTTGATGGCGGAGCCTTCTTTCAGGAATTCCGGATTCGACACAACATCGAATTCAACCTGTTTGCCGCGTTTCTTGAGGACTTCATGAATCTTGGCCCTGACCTTGTCGGCGGTACCCACCGGGACAGTCGATTTGTCGACCACGATGCGATAATCCTCGAGATGTTCGCCGATGCTCTGGGCGACTGCCAGCACATATTGCAGGTCGGCCGAGCCGTCTTCATCAGGGGGGGTGCCGACGGCAATGAACTGGAACAGGCCATGGGCGACGCCAGCAGTGACATCGGTAGTGAATCTGAGCCTTCCTGCAGCCGCGTTGCGCTGGACAATGTCGGCGAGGCCAGGCTCGAAAATCGGGACTTCGCCCCGCTGCAGCATTTCGGTTTTGCGAGCATCGATGTCGACGCAGAGGACATCGTTGCCGACGTCGGCCAGACAAGCCCCGGTGACCAGACCGACATAGCCGGAACCATAAACAGTAAGTTTCATTACTTTTAGCCCTTGTTTTGAGTGGATGGATCTTGCTGTTCAGCTAACAAACGGATAACAATAGCAAAAATAGTACTTTCCGTCAGCTTTCTGAACTCTTTATTTTTTAACATATCGGTCGCTCGTGGGTATACTTTGAAAAATGGCCAAGGGGGTGAGGGGCGTGAGCGCATCGATGTTCAAACTGTTGGAACACCCTGATTTCCTCGAGGGCCGGTCATGGCGCCGCCGGACGGTCCAAGCCAATGAAATAATATTTGATGCCGGGGAGACGAGTCAGGATGTCTATCTGATTCTGAAAGGGCGGGTCCGTATCCTGGGAAACGTTGATCTCGATGATCAGCGGCGGATTCATCCGGGGTTTAGCGAGCTGGGCGAGGGGGAGATGTTTGGCGAGCTGCCGTTATTTGATGGCCAGCCGCGCTCGGCCTCGGTCATGGCACTGGAAGAGACTGAGCTGGCGGTGCTGGACGGGGAGTGCCTGATGGCCTTTCTGGATAGTCACCCTGAGCTGGGGTATCCCATTTTTAAGGAATTGATTCACACCCTGGTGGCACGCTTGCGTAAGGCCAATCAGCGTATTTTTTCTCTTTTTGCCTGGGGGCTGAAGACACGCGGGATCGATAAACACTTATAGTATAATAACAATTAGCTAAAATATCAGTATATTAGATTATTTTAATATATGATTTTAATAAAAATGTAGGGGACGGTCGACAGCAAGGGTGAGCATTTCCCTGCAATCAAACCGTTTTCAATCCCCATGAGTTAATCTGGGAAGAGTATTGCCAAGAATGATGAGAATTTTCCGCCACTACATCCCGAGTTCATTTTTGATGCTGGGGTTGCTCGAGTTTTTCGCTCTGGCAGCGGCCATGGGTCTTGGAGTGGAGCTGCGTTTTCTGGGGGCAGATAGCGGCGCGATTGCCGAGGTCATGCCGATCGCCCCGAAGGCACTGACCTTTGCCCTGGTGATGTTGGCGGCAATGGCCACCACCGGCCTCTACAAAAACAACATCCGTGATGGCCGCCTGGGGATGGTGTTGCGCTTCAGTATCGCTTTCCTGTTGGGTCTGGTCGGCATGATTGTTTTGTTTTACAGCTTTCCCCCGTTGTTTCTGGGGCGCGGCGCCTTTGCCCTTGGGTTCGGGATCGGCGTCGCCAGTATCATTATCATCCGCACCATCTTTTATCGCATAGTAGGGCAGGAGCAATTGAAGCGCCGCGTGATTGTGCTGGGGGCCGGTAAGCGGGCTGTCCAATTTAACCAGTTACGGCGCAAGATTGATCAAATGGGATTTACCATCCTCGGCTTTGTGCATGTGGCCAGCGAGCAGGATCAGATGCCGCAGGAAAAAGTGATTCATCTTGAGGCGCCGCTGCTCGAATTTGCGCAAAAGCATAATGTCAGCGAGATTGTGGTGGCGGTTGAAGACCGGCGCAAGGATTTTGCGGTGGATGACTTGCTCGATTGCAAAATGAGCGGAATCGACGTGGTGGATATTCAAACCTTTTTCGAGCGCCAGACCGGAAAAATCCGGCTTGATATCCTGCACCCGAGCTGGCTGATATTCTCCGATGGTTTTCAGCAGGGGCCGCTGCAACTGCTGTTCAAGCGTTGTTTTGATATTGCGGCCAGTAGTTTCCTGTTGTTTTTGGCCTGGCCATTCATGTTGCTGGCAGCATTGGCGATCTGGATCGAGAGCGGATTCTCCGGCCCGATCCTTTATCGCCAGGTGCGCGTCGGTCAGAATTGGCGTTTGTTTCAGGTATTGAAGTTCCGCAGTATGCGGATCGATGCCGAGATAAACGGGGCGCAGTGGGCGAAAAAGAACGACGACCGGATTACGCGCGTCGGAAAGTTTCTGCGCCGGAGCCGCATCGATGAGCTGCCGCAATTGCTCAATGTATTCAAGGGCGATATGAGTTTCGTCGGTCCACGGCCGGAGCGGCCGGAGTTCGTCGAACAATTGAGTGAGCAGATTCCCTATTACGCCGAGCGGCATCGTGTCAAACCGGGAATTACCGGCTGGGCGCAGATTCGTTATCCCTATGGTTCATCGGAGAACGATGCCATGGAAAAATTGCAATATGATCTTTATTACGTCAAAAACTATAGCATTTTCCTTGATCTGTTGATTTTGTTCCAAACGGCGGAAGTGGTGTTGTGGGGACAGGGGGCGCGTTGAGTTGCTGCCTTGGTCTGACTCATCGCTGCAATATTTTTTGGGTTAGACCATGGCGGAAATCAATATTGAAGTCGGAGTTATAACCTACGGCCTGTCAGCGCTGGCATATGTAGTGCTCAGCGTATTGTTATTGACCAGCTGGCGCGGGCGGTTGCAGGGCGCGCTGTTGCTGGTGGCGTGTGCAGTGGCAGCGGTGTGGTCGCTGATGATGACGTACCATGCAGCGCTGGGCTACCCACAGTCGGATCTGGTCTTTGTCGCAGAATTATTGCGCGACATGGCCTGGATTGTCTTCCTGGTGCGCCTGCTCAGCCCCAAGGCCAATGATACCTTCGAGTGGCAACTCTCTTCCGGGGTGCGGGCGCCGTTTTATACGGTGCTCAGTCTTGCAAACTTGTTGATGGTGGTGCATCTGGTGGCCTGGATGCATGGTGGCTCACTGGATTCAGTCCTCAGTTTTGATCCGCGCTTTATTGGCCATGTGCTGGTGGTGATCATCGCCCTGGCGCTGGTGGAACAGATTTTTCGTAACACTCGCCCCGAACAACGTTGGGCAATCAAATATCTGTGTCTGGGGATCGGCGGCATGTTTGCCTACGATTTCTTTATGTATTCGGATGCCTTATTGCTGCGACATCTCGATGGCCGTTTGTGGGAGGCGCGGGGCTTGATCCAAGTCTTTGCCGTGCCGCTGATTGCAGTGGCGGCAGTGCGTAATCCGCAGTGGTCGCTGGATGTGTTTGTCTCGCGGCGGGTGGTGTTCCATACCGCTGCATTGATGGCCACGGGTGGGTATTTAATTGCCATGGCGGCGGGCGGATACCTGATCCGTTATTACGGCGGCAGTTGGGGTGGCATTGGGCAAGTCATTTTTCTGTTTGGTGCCGGCTTTGTACTGCTCATCTTATTGTTTTCCGGTCACATCCGGGCACGCTTTAAAGTATTTCTGAGCAAACACTTTTTCAGTTACAAATATGACTACCGGGATGAATGGCTCAACTTGATTGCGGCGCTTACGACTGAAGATGTCGGTAGTGGCAGTTTACGGCAACGGATAGTACAAGTGCTGGCCACGATGGTGGACAGTACCGGCGGTTGTCTGTGGTTGAAGGACGAACATGGCCGCTATGAACAGACAGGTCTTTGGAATGTGCCGGATCGGCATACGGTAGTGATGGCGGATGATCCGGTCGCGCGCTTCATGATCGAGCGCGACTGGTTGATCAATCTTGCGGAGTATCAAACCAACCCTGAGCTATACGGTGAACTGCAATTACCCGCCTGGTTGGAAGATGTGCCTCGTGCCTGGCTAATTATCCCCTTGCTGCAACGCAGTGAGCTGTTGGGATTTGTCCTGCTTACGGAGTCGCGTGCAGCACGCCCCATCAACTGGGAAGATCGCGACTTGCTCAAGACGGCGGCACGGCAGGCGGCGAGCTATTTGGCCTTGGCCGAGGCGAGTACGGCGTTGGCCAGCGCCCGGCAATTTGAGGCCTTTAATCGTTTGTCGGCCTATCTGGTGCATGATCTCAAGAATGTTGTCGGTCAATTGTCTTTGGTGACCACGAATGCCAAAAAATTCAGCCATAATCCGGAGTTCGTGGCCGATGCCATGGCGACGGTCGAAAACTCCGTGACCAAGATGCAGAAGATGCTGGCGCAATTACGGCAGGGGCGGCCTGCGGCGCTGGCGGCCACCGCCATTAAGCTGGCCCCGGTGCTGGAGGAAGTGGTGCGGCATCGTGCCGGGAGCCGGCCTATTCCCCGCCTGGAGGTCGAGAGACAAGGGTTGAGTGTGGTTGCCGATCGTGACCGGCTGGCGGCGGTGGTTGAACATATCATCCAGAATGCCCAAGAGGCTACGCCTGCCGAGGGGTGGGTGCGGGTGGGGCTGATGAAGTCCAACAAGAACGAGGCGCTGATCGAAATTGAAGACAATGGTTGCGGCATGGATGCCGAATTCGTACGCGAAAGGCTATTTCGGCCCTTTGATACCACCAAGGGCAACGCTGGGATGGGGATCGGGGCTTATGAGTGTCGCGAATTTATTTTGGGGCTAGGGGGGCGGGTTGAGGTGAAGAGTCAGCCCGGAAGGGGTACTTTGTTTCAAATCTCGATACCGTTATCCTCTGGTAACGTGGCAACTGATGAGGTGAGCCCTTGAGTCGCTCCAAGCAGGAACAGAAGAAGCTCCTGATCATCGAAGATGATCCTGGTTTGCAGAGCCAGTTGCGGTGGTGTTTTGAAGGCTATCAGGTAGTGATCGCGGGTGATCGCGAGGAGGGACTGACGGCCTTGCGGCGCCATGAGCCGCCGGTGGTATTGCTGGATCTCGGGTTGCCGCCGGATGCTGAAAATGCCAGCGAAGGACTGGCGGCGCTGGATGAGATTTTGCGTATCGCCCCCACGACCAAGATTATCGTGGTCACAGGGAATGATGAGCGGGAGAATGCCGTCAAGGCCATCGCCAAAGGTGCCTATGATTATTACCAGAAGCCGGTGGATGCCGAAGTGCTGGGAATGATTGTCGAGCGCGCCTATCAGCTCTTCGAGCTGGAAGCGGAAAACCGGTTGCTGAATCAGCAATTCGGCAGTTCGTCCGTCAAGGGGGTCCTTGCCAGCAGTCCGCAGATGATGAAAATTTGCCGCACAGTTGAAAAAGTGGCGCCCACGAATGTGACAACCCTGCTCCTGGGAGAAAGTGGCACCGGCAAGGAGGTCATCGCCCGCGCCCTGCATGATTTGAGTCAGCGCAAGAGCAAACCCTTTATCGCCATTAACTGTGGTGCCATTCCCGAGACACTGCTTGAGAGCGAATTGTTCGGGTACGAGAAGGGCGCCTTTACGGGGGCAGTTAAACAAACCAAAGGCAAAATTGAATACGCGGATAGCGGTACGCTGTTTCTCGATGAAATTGGCGATATCCCCGGGCAGTTGCAAGTAAAGTTATTACGTTTCTTGCAAGAGCGGGTGATCGAACGCTTGGGAGGGCGGGGCGAAATTCCGGTTGATGTACGAGTGGTCTGCGCCACCAATCAGAACTTGACGGAGTTGGTGCAGGCGGGGCGATTCCGCGAAGATCTTTATTATCGCATCAGTGAAATTACGATCAATATTCCGCCCTTGCGCGAACGCGAGGGTGATGCTGTGTTATTGGCGCGTGTGTTTCTCGACCGTTTTGCACAGGAGCATCACCGTAATCTTCGTGGCTTTACCGATGATGCAATTGCCGCAATCGAAGCGCACCCCTGGCCGGGCAATGTCCGTGAATTGGAAAACAAACTCAAGCGCGCAGTCATCATGGCGGAGGGTAATCGGGTGACAGCGGAAGAATTGGAGCTGGCCACAGGCGCGATAGGTGCGTCTCTCAATCTGCGGGAAGTCAGGGAAAGTGCCGAGCGTGCCGCCATTATGCGCGCAATGGCAATGTTCCCCGATAATGTCGCACAGACGGCAGAAAGCTTGGGCGTGAGCCGGCCTACGCTTTATGATTTATTGGCGAAATACGGATTAAAGCAACTATCCTGATCTCTATTGGCAACGGACGCGATATCAAACCTGCCTCACGGCAGTAGGAGGGAATATGAAAATCTCAATAAAGAATTTCACGCTCGGATGCAGTTTTTCTGTTTTGTTATTGACTGCGCCGTTTACGTTTAGCGCCGCCAATGTAGATCAGTTGTTGAACGATGCGCGCGGTTTTGCCGCCAAAGGTCAATATTCTTCCGCCGTGATTCAGCTCAAGAATGCAATTCAGCAAGCGCCGGATCATCGCGATGCGCGTATGCTGCTGGGCGAAATTTATGTGGAGAGCGGTGACGGCCCGGGGGCAGAAAAGGAATTGTCCCATGCGCTGAAATTAGGCGCCAAGCCGGAAGAGGTGATGCCTTTGCTGGGCAAGGCCTATCTGATTCAGGGCAAGACCAAGGAGATTCTAAGCGAAATCAAACTGGGCGCTGAAGCACCCGCCGCCAAGCGCGCTGATGTGTTGGTACTGCAAGGAGATGCACAACTTCAGCGCCGGGCTGCCGAGGAAGCGGCCAAGGCCTATGATGCCGCGTTGGCGCTGGATGCCAATAATGCGAGTGCTATGTTGGGTAAGGCACGATTGGCCTTTTTGGGGCAGGATACTGCCACGGCAAAGAACTACGTCGATAAAGTAATCAGCGTGCATCCAAAAGAAGCCGACGCGTGGATATTGCGCGGTGAATTGTTGCGGCGTGATAAAGACATGGCAGGCGCAGCTACTGCCTTCGATAAAGCCGTGGCACTCAAGCCGCGTAGTATTCAGGCATTGCTGGGCAGGGCAACGGTGAAAGCGGCGACCGGGAAATTGGATGTTGCGCTTACCGATATCGAACAGGTAAGAAAACTGTCGCCGCAACACCCGTTGGCCAATTATTTGCGTGCCTCCATCCTGTTTCAACGCAAGGACCTGGCGGGTGCGAAGGACGCCGCCAATGAAGTGTTGAAGGTGATTCCCACTCATGCCCCATCCCAGTTGCTGCTGGGGGCTACGCATTTTGGGCAAGGCGATTTTGAACAGGCTGAATATCGTTTGGGGCAATTTGTGGCCGCAGTTCCCAATCACGTGCCTGCCCGCAAGTTACTGGCAGCGACTTATATGCGATTGAAACAACCGGCCAAGGCGATCGAAACACTGGATGTCGTTGCCGCGCAAGAGAAGGATGATGCCCAGTTGCAGGCATTGTTGGGCAGCGCTTACCTGCAGGCTGGGCAGCAGGAAAAAGGCACACAGTATCTCGAGCGCGCCGCCGAGCTGGCGCCAGATTTAGCCTCGATTCGCACGCAGCTGGCGCTCGGTCATATGGCTTCGGGACAAATGTCGGAGGCGACGGATGATTTGAAAACAGCGGTTGGCCTGGATCAATCTGTAGTTCAAGCCGACATCTTGCTGGTCTACACCCAGTTGCGCCAAGGTAAATATGAAGATGCGATTAAATCCGCCAAGGCACTGATCACCAAACAGCCCAAGAGCGCGCTGGCACAGAATCTGTTGGGTAGCAGTCTGATGGCCGCAGGCAAGGCGGATGACGCCCGCAAAGCCTTCGAGCAGGCGCTCAAGCTTGACCCTGGTTTTGCCCCGGCACACATGAATCTGGCGCAGATGGCCTTGGCGAAAGGTGCCAACGATCAAGCCAAGGCGCATTATCAGGATATCCTGAAGCAAGATGCCAAACACATCGGTGCTATGCTGGCGCTGGGCCGGTTGGCGGCCATGAGCAAAGATGAAAAAGGCGCTCTGGAATGGTTCGAGAAGGCGCGCGCTGCCGATCCCAAGGCCGTCGAGCCAGTGGCCATGCTGGTCGATTATCAATTGGCCCTTGGTGAGCCACTCAAGGCGATCAATGCTGCCCGTGCCCTGGCAGATCAGAATCCCGATAATCCTGCGACCCTGCAATTGCTGGGCAAGGCGCAACTGGCCAACAAGGACTATAGCAGTGCCATCTCCAGCTTCAAGAAGCTGGCCGACAAGATGCCGCAATCGCCGCAACCTTTGTTATTGGTTGCCGAGGCGCAGATGCAGGCTAAGTCTTACAAAGATGCGGCTGCAACCTTGGAACGAGCCCTCAAGCAAGACAATAAACTGTTGGTGATTTATCCGGCTCTGGTCAAAGTTCACATGCTGAATAAGGATACGAAGGCGGCACAGGATGTCGTGCAACGTTTGCGTAAGCAGCAGCCCGATCAATCAGCCCTGGCCGATGAATTAAGTGGTGATATCGCTAGCAGCGACAACAAACCTAAGGAGGCAGTTGCTGCCTATGAAAAAGTTTTTGCCAAGAATCCAAATCGACTTTTGGCATTGAAGCTATATGGCGCACGCAGCCAAGCCAAGCTTGATAAACCCTATGTCCCCTTACAACAGTGGCTGGCCAGAAATCCGCAAGATCTCGATGTACGTATGAACTTGGCCATGGCCCTGCAATCAGCCGGAGATCGTGGTGCCATTGAAGAGTATCGCAAGATCATCCAGGCCCAGCCGGAACATGTTGTCGCGCTGAATAATCTGGCCGTGGCCTTGCAGGAACAAAAAGACCCCAGCGCCGTACAATATGCGGAAAAAGCCTACAAAATTGGCCAGGGTAAACCAGAGATTGCCGATACCCTCGGCTGGATTTTGGTCGACCAGGGACAGATCGATAAGGGATTGCGCCTGCTGCAGGACGCCCGTACCAATGCGCCGCAAATGCCATCGCTGAGTTATCATTTGGCCGCAGCGTATGAAAAAGCCGGACGGCGTGACGAAGCAAAAAAAGAGGTTGAGCGCCTGTTGCGCGATCAAAATGAATTCCCGGAAAAGCCGCAGGCACAAGCCTTGTTGCAGCGATTGACAAAATAATGCAGGAAAATTCCAATGCGATTTAAATATGGATTCAAGCGCCGGTTAGTGTTAGGTGCAATGGTGAGTGCGGCATTAGTGCTTGGCGCTGTGGGGTGTAGCAGTGATGCCAATCTGACTGATGCCGAATATGTAGAGCGGGCGAAAGAGTATCAGGATAAAGGTGAATTGCAGGCCAGTGTGATTGATCTGAAAAATGCGCTCCAGAAAAATCCCAATAATGCTGAAGCCCGCTGGCTACTGGGGAAAATCTATCTAGCGCTGGACAATGCCACGGCAGCGGAAAAAGAGTTGTTGCGGGCTCGCGATCTAGGCATTGCCTCCATTGCCATAGCGGTTCCGCTTGGCAAGGCGCTGCTGGCACAAGGCGAGGCAAAGCGAGTGCTCGACGAAATCGCAGTGCCGAGCGGTGTGTCGGCGGAGGTGCGCACCGGTGTGCTGACCGTGCGCGGGGAGGCCTACCTGAAACTGGGGCAGCGCGATATGGCTCAGGCCGAACTCTCTGAGGCGCTGGAAGCATGTGCTAACTCCAAGTGTAGTGATACGTGGCTTGCGCTTTCCAATCTGGAAATGGATAAGGGTAATTCTATCGCTGCTAAGGAATGGATTACAAAGGCGACGATACAGGATCCAAAGAACGTTACAGCATGGCTTTACCTAGGTGAGTTCGAAGACGCGCTGAGTCATCCTAAAGAGACCCTTGAGGCTTATAACAAGGCAGTCCAGGTCGCTCCAGGTGACTTCCGTGCGCTTTATGCACGAGCTGTGGCATTGCTCGACAGTGGGCAAGTAGATCAAGCCAAGGTTGATCTTGAAGCCATGCGCAAGCGGATGCCTAAGAGCCCCGCCTTAAGTTATATTGAAGGTCGTTTTGCGATTCACAATAAAGACTATGCTAAAGCGCAGTCCCATCTGGAAAATTTTCTCAAGACAAGTCCCCGTCATCCCGTGGCTAATTACTATTTGGCTGTTGCCCATGTGGCTCAGGGACATTTGCAGCAGGCCGAGACGCGGTTAACGCAGCTGCTGGCGGCTTATCCGAACGCGATGCTGACCCGCAGATTGCTGGCAACAGTTCAGGCGGCCAGTGGCAATAGCGACAATGCGATTAATACCCTTGAGCCGTTCATCCGGAAGAATACTGATGATCCCGGAGTGCTCAGCTTGATCGGGAGGATTTATTTGCAAAAAGGTGATCCGCGGTCGGGTGCCACATACTTGCAGCGTGCCGTTGAAATAGAACCAAAATCAGCACAAACACGCATGCTTCTGGGGCAGGCGTTTAATGCGCAAGGTAAGAGTGAACTGGCACTTGAACAGTTTGATGCAGTATTAAAACTCGATCCCAAATCAACGGAGGCGGCTGTGATGCGTATCATGACGCATATCCGCAATAAGAATTACGATGCCGCACTGCAAGCCATCGATTCCCTTAAGGGTAGTGTTCCGAAAAGTCCGTTACCAGACAGTCTTGCCGCATCGGTTTACCTAGTTAAGCGCGATTACTCGCAGGCGCGGCAGTCTTTGGAGCACGCCTTATCGCTGGACCCCAAGTTCATCGAGGCACGGGTTAAATTGGCCCAGCTTGCCCAGTCGCAGAGGGATGTGGCGGCGGCGCGTGTTCAGTACCAGAAAGTGTTGGAACTAGATCCGAATCATCTTGATAGTCTTATCGCCCTGGCCGGCTTTGATGTGGGGGATCGCAAGATCGCGGTTGCCGTGCAAAAGCTGGAGCGTGCCATCAAGGCCCACCCTGAGTCTGATCGCCCTTATGTTGAGTTGGCGCGTTTATACCTCGATAGCGGCGATGCGCTCAAGGCACTAGCCGTAAGCAGTGACGGCGTACGTCGTGTCACGCAGCCTTCGCCGGTACTGTTGGAGGTCTTGGGGATAGCACAGCTTGCCACTGAGTCCGCCAGTGCCGTCACCACCTTCAAGCAACTCGTGGAACTCGCGCCCAGCGCAGCCAGTGCGCAGTTGCATCTGGCCACGGCCTGGGCCAAGTTGGGTGATGTTAAAGAAACGCGTAAGGCACTTAATGAATCACTGCGTTTACGCCCCCGGCAGATCGAGGCTAAGGCCGCATTGGCGCGCCTTGAACTTCAGCAGGGTCAGCCCAGCCAAACACTACGGTTGGCCGGAGAGATACGCAAGGATTTCCCAGCTAGCCCAGAGGCCGATGTTCTCGAAGCCGAGGCTTATCTGCAGCAACGGCGTTTGACGCAAGCTTGGCAAGCTTACGATCAAGCGATGCATAAGGGCGCTCCGGCGATCGTATTGCGCGATTATGCGCTGGCTCGCGACTTGACCGGGGATGGGCCAGCGGCAGAACGGTTGTTACTGGATTGGCTAGTGAAACAGCCTAATGATGCCGTGACCCGCAGCGCTGTGGGCGAGTTGTACTTGCGCCACGGTGAGCTGGATAAAGCGCGTCAGGCGCTGGAAACTGCCGTTAAACAGCTCCCGAATCACCCTGGTACGCTCAATAACTTGGCGTGGATCTACGGCCAGTCAGGCAAAGACAAGCGTGCTTTGCAATATGCCGAAAAGGCCTACCAACTTCAGCCAAATGACCCCTTGATCGCTGATACCCTCGGCTGGCTGGTGCTTGATGCTGGCGATATGCAGCGAGCGGTCGATCTGCTCGCTGATGCCTATAAGCGGGCGCCGCGCCATGGGGGCATCGCTTATCATTACGCTTCCGCATTGGTCCGCCAAGGCAAATCCCAGCAAGCCAAAAGCGTCCTCGAGCAGGTTCTTGCCAGCGGTGTCCCTTTTGATGATAGGAACCAAGCCAACACCTTGTTATTGAAAATAAAATGAGGGATTGTCGAAAAATTTTACAGTGTTTTTTGTATGTTTTTGATCACTTGGCCGCGGGGAAAGGCGCGAGAATACTTAAAAATATATTATCTTATTGATAAATAAATATTTTATTGATTTTTGGGTGATGCGGCGATGTGTCGGAAAATTTTACACTTTCGGTTAGATTATCGAACAATATTGATAATGGAATCTCGTAATATAATGTTTTTTAATGATTATTTAATTTTGGCACGGATAGTGCATTGTAATGATCGGGAAGTTTTTACAAGTTAGAAATTTTGAGTTGAGAAACTTTAAAACTTTAAATGGCCACCTTAAAATTTTTTTAGGAGAACAACGGTGAAATCCTTATTTAAAATGAACAAACTGCAGGCGGGGGTAACGGCGGCCATACTCAGTGGCGCGTTATTGGCAGCTGGCGCAGCACAAGCGGCTCCCAGTTTGGCGGCTGATTCAATCAAGCTCAAGTACCAGAACTGGGAAACAGCCCAGGACCAGTTAACCACCAATGGTCTTGCCACGGGTGATCTCAGCATTCCTCTTAGTGCAGTGGGTAATGGCACGTCGGATTTGCACGCCATTTTCCAGATCAGCTCGATCTATCAGCCAATTAGCAATGTCACGGCCAGTTGGACCGACGGCACGGGTGGTGAGCATTTGTGGGGCGTGTATTATGGTCTGGATATTCTTTCGACCAACGCTACCGGTACCCAGGTCAAGATGCAGGGCGGTATGATGGACATTTATGTCCTGCCTGCTAACATTAATCCTTATGCCTTAGGTTCGAGTGGCTGGGTTAGCGAGTCAGTCTATACGGGGATCAACGACGCGGGCCAGTATCATTGGCTGTCGTTGCTGTTCGATACTGGGATTGACGCTACGTTAAGCACGTTGGCTAGCACCATCGACGCAACCACCGCGCCGGCCCAGGGTTCTAGCTCGACCTACATGTCCGTAGGTACGACCAGCAACGGAACTGGTGCAGCGAATAACAGTTTCGATCAGAATACCATCGTCGATGCGTTCGGCAATCTTCACGATGCCTTTGCCCAGAGTAACTTCCGTACCGCGAAGGACAACAACCTTAACGGCCAGGATGATCTGACGGGCATCAACTGTGAAGGCGCAGGCTGCGGTAAGTTCCGCGGTGCTGCCCCAGCGGGTTTTGGCTGGCATCTGGTGAGCGAAGATCCGGTACTGAGTGCTGTGCCTGAGCCGGGCAGCCTGTTGCTGTTGGGTGCAGGGTTGACCGGGCTGGGCGCAGTTGCCCGTCGCCGCAAGGCATCTTAATATTCTTAATAGTATTTAAAAAAAGATAGAAATAATAATCATGGGCCCGGGAGCCAAGCTTCCGGGCTTTTTTATTGTTCGGCAGACAGTGTGCACTCTTCGCAGGCGAAAATTTTAGGCTGAGGATTCTTGCTGTAGTGTTTTCTGGCCCCTGTAAGCCTGGATTAGATGGTTCCCTTTAAGGAGACCACCGACATTTTTCGTTTGATATATAAACGGAACGCTCTCACAGCAAGGATGATGAGATACAATGAGCTATGAAAGGTGACACGGGACGATAAATTCGACAGCGGGTGTCCATGGACGTGGATAACAAGACGACTTTCGCTCGGGAAGTGCGGACTGTAGAGTTTACTGCCCGTTATCTGTGGCGCTTTATCCAGCCGTTGTTAGGGCAACACCTGTCACGGCGCTGTCGCAACTGTATTTTGCCTGAAATGGCAAGTACCCTGGATGACACCGGTTTATGCCAGGAATGTCGTAATTACCAGGCAGCTCCTCCTGCCACAACGTCCGAAGCCGTGCACTACGGCGAGGATCCCATCAATGATATTCTCAAGACCTACCAAGGACAGGCCAAGGGTTCATACGATGCCATTCTGCTGTTCAGCGGTGGCAAGGACAGTGCCTATCTTTTGCATCGCCTCGTTACCGATTACCCGGGCCTGCGAATCCTAACGATGCTGGTAGACAATGGTTTCCTAAGCCCATACGCAGTGGAGAACGCAAATCGTATTCTCAGGCGATTCGACGTAGACCACATCACGGTGCGGCCCCAACCGTCGTTTGTAAAAAAAGCCTTTCGCTACGCATTAACCAACCTGGACAAGCAAACTGGCTATAGCATCGTCGACCAGTTCGACGGGCACATCACTTTTGATACCGCCAAGAATTTTGCCGCCCGTATGGATATTCCGCTCGTGATATGCGGTCTCTCCCGCGTGCAAATCGAGAATGTCTTCGGGCCCATTGGTTTCGAGTTTCCTCCCGAACAGGAGCAGGCGAAGCTGACGACCCATGCGGGTATTCTGTTACGCGAGGTGTTTACCGAGGAAGAAATGCAGCACTGGTTCGACGGCTCACTTTTCCCTAAAGAACGGATACCGCGTTTTATCTTCCCCTATTATGTATGGGATCTCGACGAGGCGTTCATACTCCGCGAAGTATCCAGGCTCGGGTTGATCGATAGTAAACGTAGCAGCCCGCTGCTCACCAATAACGCAGTCATTCCCGTAATCGGCATGGCTGAAGTAGCACGATTTGGCTACAGTAGCTTCGAGGTGGAGTTCGCACGCATGGTTCGCGAGGGTAAATCCGAGCGGGGTTACTGGCTGAATCTCTTCGAGATGTTGGAATACTCGACCAAAACCGGCCGCTTCATCAATAAAACGGTAATAGATACCCTCGCGCAACTCGGATTGACAAAAAAAGATATCGGCGTCGGTTAAGGACAAAATGGCCAACTCTCACCCGCTGACGCTGATTGAATCCATCGAACGCAAGGTTGATGAAAAACCGGATGCCATCGCCTTCTTTTTAGAAACCCCGAATGGCTGGATATCGCGAACACATCATGAGTATTACAGAGATATCCTCGGTGTTGCCACAGCCCTGAGCGAGCAAGGCATCGAAAAAGGCAGCTGTATCGCAATATTGGCCCGGCCTTGTTACCAATGGGAGGTCGCAGACAAGGCAATAATGTACGTCGGCGACATCACGGTCGGTCTTGACCCCAAAAGTACTGGCCACGATCTGGATTACATCATCGAAAACGCCGACGTCTGCGGTCTCTTTGTCGAGAATCATGAGTTGTTGGAGATGCTTTCACCGCAATCGCGAGATCGGTTCGTGTTTGTCTGTTTGTTCGATAATAGTGTCACTACAGACAATTGTTCGCACAATTTCGATAGCCTGATGAGAACCGCCCCGGCCCCTGCTCTTTCATGCCGGGCACATCCCGAAGGCTTGGCCGCCATCATATTCACCTCTGGCACTACCGGCAGACCCAAAGGTATTCCACTGTGTCACTGCCAGCTCACCATGGGATTCCCCGTCATGGGGGAGGCATTTGCAACAGAATTTCGAAGGGGGCATCATAAGACTTTGATATGGGTGCCGCTCAGCAATGGTACTGGCAGGCTGATTTCCTCTCTCAACTACCAACTCGATGTCGCTCAGTATTTCGTCAAGGATCCGCTTACCCTATTCGGCAAGATCAAGGAAGTCAATCCAACTTTTTTGGTAGTTGTCCCCAGGCTTCTCGAAAAGGTTTATGCGGAAATCTGCAAAAAACTGCGAGAGAAGCCGTTCGCAGCCTTCGTGGTGAACAGTCTTCTTGCCCTCCGAGCTCGATTTCCGCTTCCAATTTTATTGACGATCACCGATCATTTGTTGCTAGGTAAACTACGGCGTGCCGTATGGGGCGCAGAGATGCGTTTCCTGATTTCCGGCTCCGCCCCTGTCGATCCCAGGATACTCCGGTTCTTTGATGCCCTTGGGGTGCCCACCTATGAAGTGTATGGGGCGAGCGAAGCCGCAATGCTGATGACAATGAACCGCCCCGGCGCGGTCCGTTATGGGTCGGTGGGTCAGCCTACGTCTATTATGAACCTGCGCCTGGCCGCAGATGGGGAGATACTGGTCAAGACGCCCGCCGCGCTGAAGAACTACTGGGGCGAAACCGACAGCGGTCTCTTCGATGAGGAGGGATACCTTAAAACTGGTGATCTGGGACGGATAGAAGACGGCTATGTCTATATCACGGGAAGGAAGAAGGAGATCATCAAGACTTCCACTGGCCAGCGGATTTCCCCGAGCGAGATCGAGAGCAACTTTAAAGACATCTTAGGCATCGAACAATTTGTGGTGATCGGCAACGGAAGGAAGTACCTGACTGCCCTCGTCGCCATGGACGAGTCCTTCACATCACAACTGCTCATCGCGAACCAGGATCCGACGGCTTACGTTCAGCACGAAATAGAGAAACGCAATGTCAACCTTCCTGGCAACCGGCAGGTGAAGAAATTCGCCTTCCTCCCCGGGCCACTATCCATCGAGGCAGGGGAATTGACAACGACACTCAAGGTTCGCCGGGCGGAGATCGAGAAACGTTACCAGCAGCTCATCAG
Source organism: Gammaproteobacteria bacterium (assembly GCA_016200485.1). Taxonomy (NCBI): domain Bacteria; kingdom Pseudomonadati; phylum Pseudomonadota; class Gammaproteobacteria; species Gammaproteobacteria bacterium. Next base: position 122,793 of record JACQEP010000010.1, on the reverse strand, counting down.
CACTATGTACCCTGCGGAGGAGTATCTATGAAAGGTGTTTTCATCACGGGCGCAAGCGGCAATGTTGGTTCGAGACTCGCCAAGGAATACCTGACCTGCTCGAATTACAAGTTATTCCTTCTCGTCCGCGGCAAATCGCAGCAACATGCAACTGATCGCTTGAAAAAAGTCCTCGCATTTTGGGAAGTTCCTTTCGAGCAATACCGGGATCGAATTGAGGCTCTTTGCGGCGATATTACCCAGCCCGATTTGGGTCTCACAACAGACCAGATCGCGGCAATTAGCGACCAGGTGCACTTGTTTATACACGCTGCATCGAATATTCGCCTGGATCTGACAGTCGAGGATGCGCGCCGCATGATTTTGGGTGGTACTCAAAATGCCTATCGTCTCAGTCGTAACTTTCCACACCTCGAACGCTTCGGATTCATCAGCACTATGGAGGTGATAGGGCGCTATGAAGGACTGGTTAAAGAAGAATTCCTGACTAATTACAAGCTGGACTTCATCAACACTTATGAGATGGCCAAGTTCGAGGCCGAAGAATTTCTCAGGCAACAGATTGAATCCGGCGCGTCAATCAGCATTTACCGGCCCACTATGGTTGTGGGTGAGGCGGCCACCGGTAAAGCACTCGGATTCCAGTCCTTTTACATGATGGTCGAGAAAATGCTGCTGGATCCCGACTACCCGATCCTGCCCATAGGCCCGCCGGTGGATACGATTCCCGTTGATATTCTCGCTCAGGGAATCGTCAAGTTGATGGAATATCCCGACGCGCGCAACCAGGTTTACCATTTCGCACAAGGCCTTGATGACCCAATTACATTCCCTGAATTTATCGCTGAATTACAATCCATACTTGAAGCCCAGCTACACCGAAAAATTCGGCGCCCGCTCTATGTCACTCCAATATTTCACCGGTTATTGCTTGGCGTCCTCAGCAAGGTCACATGGGGGCGCTTGAGGCGCTTTTTCCGTGTGCAGCTTATTTTTATCAAGTTCGCGGGGTTATCCTGGAGTGTCGATAACCAGAAGACCCGAAACACCCTCAGAACTCTGGGAGTCAATTGGCCACGTATCAGCCAATATCTCCCGACACTGATCGGCTATTATCTGAAACATCGAGACGAGAACAAATTGCCGTTTTGAACTATGTTTCTGTTTGTCTTACCTGTTATGTCAAGCGGTACATTGTGCGGAGTTTGATATCGGTTGTTATTCGCCTACGGGAATCAGATCGCAAGAGCAACGCGAGTATTCCCATGAAGACGTGCAACCCCTATGGTATCGGCGCAGTGTGATGCCCATGGCTGAAGAAGTATCATCAGCGCTACCATGTTGCAACCAAACAAGGCTTTATCCACTAGAGCAGCTAATGGTGCGCCGGCGTCTCGTCTCAATAGGTATTCATGTCGCTTTGTTCGTGTAGACCTGACGGTAGGCCGACTCGACTTTTTTTCGCACATCAGTGTCCAGTTCTGGCCACTCGACATAGTCCTCAGCGAATCTGTGCCGCGCGGCGAGGTGCTCAGGGGCAGGTAGGGCGAGGTTGGGTTTCAGGGATTGCGCTTTATACAGGAAGAAACGTCCGACCATGCGGCTGATATTATGGGCAAGGTTGAATTTTTCCCGCGCGCGTGTCAGATCCAGTTTCATTGCGATTGCAGGAATGTCGTTACAGGAGCTGTATGGTGTTGGGTCACTGATCGCTTCGAAGCGCAATACTTTGCGGTAAAAAGGTTGATGTTCAGTGGTCACGGCAACGCAGAGATCAGTCATCCCGAGTTGAACAAAACTGAATTCGTAAATCGCGTACATAAGCTGCAGAATCACCGGCAGGTCCCTACCGCGCCGCGTGGCCAGGCAGGAGATTTCCGCCATCCGCCGTTCTTGTACCCGCAGGGCAGTGACAGCTTCGGGATATTCCTTTTCCATGGGTAATCCGAGCAAACCGTCGCTCACAATGGTAAGGGTTCCGACAATGTTGCCATTAATTTCGGCAATCAACGTATAACTTGTTGGTAGGCCAAAGTGGGGTAGAAAGCGCACACCTTTTGAACTGGGTTTTTGATAGCCCTGCTTGAGATATTGGGTATAGACAAGGGCATAGGCGCTTTTTAATTCATCGTAGTTCTGGGCAAGGCGTATCGAAATAGGCAGTGACTTGGCGCGTCGTTCTTTGTTGTTTTGTGTGCCTGGTGGAACAACGGCGTTTGCCTTTGCCACGTTGTCACCAGGAACATTAGACGGATGAGAAGGGGGATTCGACATAACTTCGGCTCCGTATTATTTCGTCGTATGACGGTTAGCGGCTTCTGACTGAGGAATTATTAGAACCTATCTCAAAATTGTGACGCTGATCAAAAAACAATTGGGATACAGGTTCGATAGTAGCTGTTACCCCTCCCCTCTCCGCCAATGCGGGAGCGACGGGGAGAGGGGGAATTTCACCCTCTTAGGAGCTCTCCCTCTCACGAGGGGGGAGGCTGTCGGAGTTCATGCCATGGTGTATCAATAAAGCCAACTAAGTCCTAATTAGAATACTTTAGAATAAAATAGGTTCTTTGTGATATGCGAATATAATAAAAACGAGTTTCTAGTCAGTTGGTCAATTTACCCATAAAAGTGGCAGAGTTGACTTTGACGTATTGTGGCTGATGCCTCCACACGACGATAAATATGGCTCGAATCTGTCCGCTTCTAGTGAAAGACCGAGTGATGGGCCAAGGCTATTTCGATCCTTTTCCGTTCTATCTCATTGAGCTGGGCCCAATCGATATGTTCTACGGCGAATTGGCGTCGTACCATGACGTTTGCTTCCTGAGGGAGAATCAGGCCGGTATCTTCGAGAGGGGCCTTTTCAAGGAAGAAGCGCCCGACCATGCGATTAATGTTATGGGCGCCGTGGAATCTGTCCCAGGCCTGTTGGAGATTCAGTTGCATGGCCACGGCGGCAACATTGTTACATGAGCTATATTGGGTTGTTTCGCCAATGCTCTCAAACTGTAGGATTTTGCGATAAAACGACTGATGCCCGGTCGTCACGGCGACACACAGATCCGTTACTCCCAACTGGCGAAGGCACAGATCGTAGCTTGCATACATTAGCTGCAACAGGACAGGAAGCTCTAACGGGCCTCCACCGCGCGTAGCCAAGCAGCAAATTTCAGCGAGATGCCCTTTTCGCGACCGTAACGCCTTGATCGCCGCCGGATATTCCTTTTCCAAGGGGAGGCCAAGCAGCCCATCGGTAACAATAGTCAGGGTTCCGACTATCTTACCGCCGATTTCAGCAACAACAGTATGGCTAGTCGGAAGTCCGAAGTGGGGTAGAAAGCGTACCCCACTTGGGCTAGGTGCCTGATATCCCTGTTTGACGTATTTGTCATGGACTAGTGTATAGGCGGCTTGCAGATACTCAAAAGTATCCGCGAGTCGGATCGTGATGGAGGACGACGTTGAACGTTGTTTACCCTCTTGGGTTACGAGTACAGAAAGACGACTCTCCCTCTCGTACAGGTTATTCAATTCTGAAACAGGTTTGGAGTTTGGCACGGGCAATCACCTCTACCCAAAAAATCCCCTCTGACCTCGCCCCCGTGGTCTCAATGTATATATTCAACAACCATCTCGTTTGACCTGTGTGTGGGTCGAAACTCTGTACCTCGGGGGCCGTCCCTGGTAGGTCTGGGTTCGAGAATCAGCCTATAACGTCAGGGGTTAAAAATCAAATCAACCAATTTGGCCAACCGATGTCTGTATATCTTCTCAGATTTTTGATCACCGAAGAAAAAATACAAATATAAACATAATGTTGCGTTGTTTTTTGCGTGTGAGTGGGTCGCCTGATATCAGAAAACAGCACCAATTTTGCGTGTCGTTGAAAGGCGACATTGTTCGTGCAATGGTATCGTTCTCATACTAACGGCCCCATAAGCCTCATCGTTGTGATCCAATTTAGGGCAGTGGCGGCGCATCGTTCGATGGGCTGGTTAATACCACTTCAGCCCTGTACCAAGAGGGTTATTTGGGATTGCCGGGGCGGATCACAAGGAGCGCTGGCATGAGCAACACTTCTGTGACCAATGCCAAGAGGATGGTTAGGCTCGTCAACATTCCCATCCATGCTGTGGCCTTATAGTTGGAAAACAAAAGCACGCCAAAGCCACAGGCAAGGATGACCGTTGTGATTAATAGAGCGTTGCCGACGGTGCTCATAGTAGTGCGTACGGCATCGTGTGGGGCAAGTCCAAGGCCATAGCGCGCCTGGCGGTAAGCACTGAGGAAGTGGACAGTGTCATCTATGATGATGCCGAGTGTCATACCTGTGACGACGGAAACGGCCAGATTCACCTGTCCGACCAGTAATCCCCAGATGCCGAATGCACAGGCGGCCGGTATCAGGTTGGGAATCACCGATAGTAGCCCTAAGCTCAGAGAGCGTAACGCCAGAATCAGGATTGTTGTAATCGCAATAATTTCCCAGATCGTTCCTTCCAACATATCGCGCATATTACGATCGCCGATGTGTGCGAACATAATGTCGGGGCCGGTGGCGGGGGTGTTGGCCGCCGGCAAATCATGGCTGTCCAGCCATTGCGCTGCGCGTTGTTCAAACGCGAACAATTGGCGAGTTGAAAGACCTTTGAGCGAAACAGTAATGCGGGTTGCAGATTTGGTGACATTAATGATGTTATTTAAATCCAGGCCGTTCGGCAGCGACATCTCGTAAAGTAGTAAATATTGAGCAGTCAAATCCCTTTGTTCAGGTAGCTTATAATAGCTTGGGTCATCCTGATGCATATTCTTATTAAGTTGCTTCAATATATCGGTCAATGAAAATACATGTACGATCTCTGGTTGGTCTCGTAGCCAGTCTGCAAAGCCACCGATCCTATGTAAGAAACCTGGATCGTTAAGGCCATCAGCAACCTTGGAGTCCAGCGAGTATTCGACGCTAGTTACTCCCGTGAGCCTTGCGGCGGTGAATTCAGTAGCTTGGCGAAAGGGTGCATCTTCAGCGAAATACTTTAAATACTCATCGTTAATTTCATTACGGGATATAAAAGAAATGAGTATCGTGGTAATAATGCCTATTAGGGGTAATAGAATATGCTTGCGTTGCATCGAGAATTCTGTGATTTGATAAATAGCGTTCGATCCCCAGAGTGATTCTTTATGGGCTTTCATGGGGAGAAGGGTGAGTAGAATCGGTAAAACAGCGATTGTGGCTATAAATGTGATATTGACACCGATTGCTACGATATTGCCCAAATCTTGAAAGGGTGGGGAATCGCTGAAGTTCATCGTCAAGAAGCTAATGCAGGTAGTAAGATTGGTCAGTGCGATGGGGGAGAGATTGTTACGTAAGCTCTCATCAATTGCTTCCGATCGGGTTTTACCATGGCCTAGCGTATGAAGAGTGTGGGTGAGTAAATGTATGCTGTTGGCTACGGCAATAGTTAGAATGATAGGTGGGGCCGCTGCTGAAGCTCCGGTGATTTCAATTCCAAACCAACTTATGACGCCCATGGTAGCGATAATTGCAATGGCAATAATCGCTGTAGTTGCGATCGTTGCTGTTAATGAGCCGGACATGATCCATAGCAATATAATCACTACGACTAGCATGATCGGCATCAGTATTGCCAAGTCACGTTCCGAGGCTTCAGTGAAGGCATAGTCGAGGATGAGGGAGCCTGTAAGGTGGATCTGTATCTCCGGATGTGAGGTTTCCATTTGCAAACTTAGGCGGCGTACGGCATTTACAGCTTCACCAATTTGCTCGGGATGATTCTTTTCAATTTTGAATGCAACATTAACTGCGGTGGTGAGGCTATCAGCGGAGATCAGGCGGTTGCGTAGCAGGGTTTCTCCCAGCGCGATTTTTCTTGTTTGCGCTAATTGTTCATCCGTGATGGGGATGTTCATCGGAAGCAAGTCTTCAATAATTAGATTATCTCCATCGGCCCGACTGTGTTGAAAGTTGGTGATTGAATCAACGCGGGTTGCAAAGGGCAGTTTCCAGGCTTTTGATGTAATTTCTGAGATGGTTGCGAGTACTTCCCGAGTAAATACAGTGCCGCTTCGAGGCTCAACAACAATCAATGCGTTCTGGGTATCAGCATAGACGTTTTGAAGAGTTTCGTAGGCGAGCAGTTGTGGATCGTTAGCCGAGAAATAAGCCTTGAAGTCGCTGGTGAAAGTTAGGTATCGGAGCCCGCTGCTGGCGATGCCTACCAGTAACAATGAGACGATGAGGATTGACCACTTCCACTGTTTTAGCAGGTTTAGATATTGATCTATCATTTTTTTGTATATTAGATTTGTCTGCATGTCGGGGTATGATAGGCCAAGTTTTTTAGAAATCAGTAATTACTTTCGCGCGTTATCTCACTGTAGTGTTTGATCGGATGGCGGGGCCTTTGCTGTAGAGGCGGGCGGATGATTTCAAAAATAATCATATTCGGTAAATATTAGTATTATCTAATATCGCCTTGGGGGTAAGGTTTGCCGAAAATGGTGAAGCTGTTTGGCATAAGGATTACCTAATATTCGTGCTAAATTATGAATCTCATGGCATGAGATCATGGACATATAAAGTGGGAATTTTTTGTTATAATCCGCAGCTTACAGAGATAAACCCGAATAATGGTTAAGAAAATAACTCGGTCAGACGATAACAGCAATGAACCGCAGGATGGGAGCGACGACGATGAAGGCATGTCAAATGGCGTATAGAGGGATCTTCCGGGGGGCATTGCCTGTACTACTCATGCTTTCACTGGGGGGGTGCGCCTCATTTTCCGAGCGCGAACTGGATGAAGAAACGCTAAGAAATACACCGGATTATAATTATGTGATTGGTCCGGGCGACAACGTTAACATTTTTGTCTGGCGTAATCCCGATGTCTCGAATTCGGTCCCCGTAAGGCCGGACGGCAAGATCACGACGGCCCTGGTTGAAGACTTACAGGCTAGCGGTAAGCAGCCTTCGCAACTGGCGCGGGACCTTGAAAAATCGCTTTCCAAATACATTAAAGAACCCCTGGTCACAGTGATCGTGACCGGCTTTGTCGGCCCCTATGATCAGCAGATTCGCGTGATCGGTCAGGCGGCCAAACCGCAAGCCTTGCCCTATCGGGAAAAGATGACCCTGCTTGATGTCATGATTGCGGTCGGCGGGATTACCGAATTCGCCAACGGCAATGCTACGACCTTGGTGCGTCGTGCGAATGGTGAAGAGATGGAATATCGAGTCCGTATCGACGATTTGATCAAGGACGGTGACATCAGCGCCAATGTCCATATGCTACCAGGGGATATTCTGATTATTCCTGAATCCTGGTTCTAAGATCAGGGTTTGCTTCTAGGCGATAACGATGCAAGAAATTCTAAATCAACTCTATGGCTATCTGCGGGGTATTTGGCGCCGGCGCTGGCCGATGCTGGCCGCGGCATGGTTTGTTTGTATCATCGGCTGGCTCGTGGTCTTGCGCCTGCCGGATCAATATGAGGCCTCCGCCCGCGTGTATCTGGATACCCAGTCTGTCCTGCGCCCGTTATTGCGGGGGTTGGTGGTGCAGGGCAATGTCGAGCAGCAGGTGAACATGATCACCAAGACGCTGCTTAGTCGCCCCAATCTCGAAAAAGTGGCGCGGATGACGGATCTGGATATTACGGCCAAGACCCCGGAGGAAACGGAAACTTTACTGGATTCGCTTGCCGGTCGAATGAAATTTGATGCCGGTGGCCGCGACAATCTTTATATCATTACCTTTAGGGACAGCAACCCTGAACTCGCCAAGCGGGTGGTGCAGTCACTGTTGACGATTTTTGTAGAAGGATCTCTTGGGACGACGCGCAGCGATACTGATGTGGCGCAGAAGTTTATTGATCAGCAAATTGAGGAATATGAGAAACGTCTAACGGAGGCCGAAGATAAACTCAAGCAATTCAAGCAAGCCAATGTCGGTAAGATGCCTACTGATAACGCCGGTTATTACAGTCGCTTGCAGAGTGAAATGACATCTGCACAACAGGCCGAATTAGAGTTGCGGGAAGCCACAAATCGGCGTGATCGACTCAAGGAACAGTTAGCGGACGAGCAGGAGGCTGTTGCAGGTGATTTGCAGAACAACGTAATGCCGCAGGCAAGTCCGGTGGATGCACGTATCCAGGGATTGCAAGCCAAGCTCGACGAGTTGCTGTTGCAATATACCGACAGGCACCCGGATGTGCTTTCTATCAAATCTACGATTGCCGATCTAAAGAAACAGAAAGAAGGGCAGGCCGGTGCCGCAGTGCGCAGTGGGTTGTCCGTTAACCCAGTGTATCAGCAGCTCAAGATATCCTTAGGTGAGGCTGAGGCCAATGTGGCGTCTTTAAAGGCGCGTGTCGGCGAATATCGGAGTCGTGTCGGACAGCTTAAAGGTATGGTGAATACGGTGCCTCAGGTCGAGGCCGAGATGGCTCGCTTGAACCGTGACTATGAGGTAGTGAAGCAGTCCTACGACGAACTATTGCAACGGCGTGAATCCGCGCACATGGCGGAAGGGGCGGAGCAAACCGGTGGCGATGTGAAATTTCGCGTCATTGATCCACCGCGCGTACCACTGGAGCCTGCTGGTCCGAATCGTATCTTATTCCTGAGCGTGGTGACTCTGGCAGGGGTGGTGATGGGGGTGGCGTTAGGCTTTTTGCTGTCTCAAATTCATGCCACTTTTGATACGCGAGCAGCATTACGGGAAGCTACGGGCCTGCCAGTATTGGGAAGTATCTCCATGGAGTGGACGCCCGCTCAACGAATGAAATTGCGAATGGAGACGATGCTTTTCATGGGGGCAAGTGCTGCCCTGGTGCTGTCTTATTTGCTGGCGCTGGTGTTGCAAGGGCCGGTTTCGTCACTGATGGTGAAAATCCTGTGACTACGATTGAGTTGCGTAGCAACACAACTGGGTAAGACGATGAGTACAATTGAAAAGGCAATTGAGAAACTGAATCAGGGTGCGGCATCCCCCGTGAGTCGCCCAAATGACGTACCGCTATCCGCTGCCAATGTCGCCGCAGGGGTAGTAGAAAGTGCTCAATCATCGGCATCTCAATCGGGGCGGGTCATGCTCAATCTTGGGCGCATGGAGCGTTCGGGTTATTTGACGCCGGAAACAGGCCGAACTCAATTGGCCGAAGAGATGCGTCATATCAAGCGCCCATTGTTGCTCAATGCCTTTGCACGCGGTGCGGCGCAAATCAAAAATGGCAATTTGATTATGGTGACCAGCTCACGGCCTGGCGAGGGTAAATCGTTTACATCGCTCAATCTCGCGATGAGCATCGCTAAAGAGCGCGACAAAACGGTGCTGTTGGTGGATTCCGATGTCGCCAAGCCGTCGATCAGCCGGATATTGGGCATCGAGACCGGCGCAGGATTGGTGGATTACTTGCTCGACGAATCGATGGATCTGCCGGAGGTGATGTTGCGGACCAATGTGCCCAATCTGCGATTGCTGCCTGCCGGGCGCCGTCACATCCATTCGACGGAACTGTTGGCCAGTGAAGCGATGCAGCGCTTGACGGAAGAATTGTCGCAGCGCTATCCCGACCGCGTGGTGATTTTTGATTCACCGCCACTGCTGGCGACAACTGAAGCGAGTGTGTTGGCACAATGGGTGGGGCAAGTTGTCATGGTGGTGGAATCCGAAAAGACAACCAAGCAGGAATTGAATGAATCCTTGTCATTGCTGGGTGACGATGAAAAAGTGGTTGGGCTGGTATTGAATAAGAGCCGCGCGTCACTCGGGACCGATTATTATGGATATTACGGTTCATATGGTGAGTGATGGCCGATCCCCTTTGAGGGGAGGGTATGAGCGAAGCAGCAAGCGCCCGGCAACGGCGCTTCTTGTTTTGTGGGGGTGCGTGATTTCTTTTGTTGTAACGCCGTCAATGGCGGATTGGCACGTGACACCCCGGCTGAGTCTTTCGGAAACCTATACCAACAATGTCAGTCTGTCGGCGGATAATAAGCAGGATGAATATATTACTTCGTTGAATCCTGGTGTCGATATACATGCCCGGGGTGGGAGGGCAAGGCTTGATCTTGCCTATAATCTGGAAAATTTGTATTACGCCCGCGAAAGTAGTCGCAATAAAACGTATCAGCAATTACTGGGTAAAGCTGATGCAGAGCTTGTTAGGGATTGGTTTTTCCTTGAGGGTGGCGCTTCGATATCACAAACTGTCATTGATTCAAATCAAGGATTGACGACGGATAATCTCAATATCACCAACAATCGTACTGATGTGGTAACCACTGAGGTAACTCCAATCCTGCGGCATGCAATTGGCACAGTGGCTGAGGCCGAGCTGAAATATTCGCACAGGAGTGTTTATTATGGTGGCGGTGGCGCCAGTGATGCGGTCACTGATGAAGCCAGTGCCAGGCTTAACAATGGCCGGCATGCGACTCATTTCTTTTGGGGGATGAGTTACAACCAAACGCGAGATGATCGTGAAGTGGGCGCTGATTCTGAGCGTAAAAGTTCAGCAGGACATTTGCAGTATCGCCCTCGGCGTTGGATTAGCCTCGTGGGGTATGCGGGCAGAGAAGCCGGGACAATCGCCAGTCAGCGGAAGTTCGCAGAGGGAAGTTATTGGAGCGCGGGTGTTATCTGGGAGCCGACACCGCGTTGGTTGTTTGAGGCAACCTCCGGTGATAAGGAGGGGCGAGGCAGGGTTGAATGGACGCCCACGGAACGCACCACGCTAAAGGCGAATTATCTGAAGCGTGAGGTGGGGATATATCCGGGCGAGAAGTGGGATGCATCATTCAATCACCGTACTCGCCGTAGCCAATGGGTGTTGAGTCATAGCGAGGAAATTACGAGCGATATTACTTTGGCATCACGGGAGCAGATACTGTCCATGGCATCATCCATGTCGCCCGATGATTTTGTTAATCTGTTTAATCAAAGTTCAAAGTTTGTGGTTAATGGACGTCCGTTCTTATTAACAAATGAAGAGTTTGATCGTGCCTATACACAATTGAAGACAACCATAAATACCGGAAAAACTCAATTCTCCGTGTCCGGGTTTCATGAAAATCGCAAATATCAACTAACGCCCAGGAGTGAGTCGGCTAATGGCGGGGTACTTGGGGTGAATTGGAAATTTGCCCCGCGATCCAGTCTTAACCTAAGTCATAGTGTAACTATGCGTAATAATGAGCTGACCGGCGTTCGTGAAACTCGCATTTCAGATATTGCCTTGCATAGAACAATTTCACCGCGCGCCAGCACCTGGCTTGATTTTCGTCACGCCAAGGAAGATGCTGCAAATAATACGAATGAATATCAGGAAAACCGGGTTGCGCTACATTTGGCTGTCACATTTTAGAGATAAATGCCATGTACGAATCATTCTATAAACTTAATGCCAAGCCCTTTCAGTTAAGTCCTGATCCGCGTTTCTTCTTTGGCAGTCGTGGCCATAAGCGGGCGATGTCCTATTTGCGTTATGGCTTGAGCCAGGGCGAAGGCTTCATCGTGATTACGGGCGGTATCGGAACCGGTAAGACGACGCTGGTGCGCGCGCTCTTTGAAGATCTCGCCAAGGAGAATGTAGTTGCCGCGCAGCTGGTGACGACGCAACTGGAGGTGGATGATACCTTGCGTATGGTGGCAGCCTCGTTTGGGTTGGCGCATGAGGGGGCGAGTAAGGCCATTATTCTCAAGAACCTCGAGACCTTTTTTCAAGCCAAAACCCGTGAAGGTAAGCGAATTCTTTTGGTGGTTGATGAGGCGCAAAATCTTCCGGCGCGGTCATTGGAAGAGTTGCGGATGTTGTCCAATTATCAGGTCGGTGGACGCGCAATGCTGCAATGTTTCTTGCTCGGGCAGCAGCAGTTTCGCAACACGCTACAGGCGTCAGAGTTGGAGCAGGTCAGGCAGCGCATCATCGCGGCCTATCATCTGGAGCCGTTGAATCTGGATGAAACCAAGGCGTATATCGAGCATCGACTGCAGCGTGTGGGCTGGGCGGGTGATCCGCAATTTAGCGATGAAGCTTTTGAGTCTATTTATCAATTCACGGGTGGTGTTCCGCGCAAGATTAACAATTTTTGTGATCGTTTGTTGTTATTTGGATATTTGGAAGAATTGCACGAGATTGGCAAGGAGCATGTGTCCCAGGTTGCCAATGAGTTGCAGCATGAAGCGCCTGATGCCGTTGAGCGCAAGGATGAAATAGAGCGTCAGGCAGTAGCCTCCAGACATGTCGGAGTTGATGTTGCGCCTGAGGCGGGATAAATGGATGGGCTGGATGCGCGCTTTTTGCGCCGTAACCCGCCAACTGTGCCGCTAGGCACTCCTTAAAAAACAGGTTGTGTTGCTACGCAACGCTTGGTGGGTTACGCAAAAAACGCTAACCCACCCTACATTGAATATGGAGCCGGTTGGCAGTTGCTATCATGGATTTAACCTAGCCGTCAGGTTAATAATAGTTGATTGATGAATTGAGAGTTGCTGAGTGATGAAAAAAAAGCCTTTAATCATGTGCGTCGTCGGGGCGCGACCCAATTTCATGAAGATTGCGCCCATCATGGCGCAATTGAGGCGACCGGATTCCGGGCTGGCGGCTTTTTTGGTGCATACGGGTCAACATTATGATGCCGAAATGAAGCATCAGTTTTTTGATCAGCTTGGAATCCCGGAGCCGGATGTCGATCTTGGTGTGGGCTCAGGTAGTCATGCCCAGCAGACGGCTGAAATCATGCGCCGCTTTGAGCCGGTGTTGGATGAGCATCATCCGGCGGCGATATTAGTTGTAGGCGATGTTAATTCCACAATTGCCTGTGCCTTGGTGGCATCCAAGAAAGGCATCAAAGTGCTTCATGTCGAGGCTGGGCTGCGCAGCTATGATCGCGCCATGCCTGAAGAAGTGAACCGGGTGCTGACAGATCAGATTTCGGATTACCTTTTTACCACGGAGCGGTCGGCGCAGGAAAATCTTGCGCGTGAAGGCATACCGGCGGATGCGATTCATTTTGTCGGTAATGTCATGATTGATACGCTACGCACCAATTTAACGCGTGCAATACCAGCGGCCAAAACTCTGGGCAAGGACGCCGACAGGGTCTTGGGTGGCGCGGTAGGTTTTGCCATTGTCACCCTGCATCGCCCTTCCAACGTTGATAATCCTGAAGTGCTTGGCACCTTGTTGACGTCTCTGCGACGTGTCAGTGATTCAATTCCATTGGTATTTCCTGTGCATCCTCGCACAGCGAGTAGAATTACGGCAGGAGGATTTGATGGGTTGCTGAATACGCCACGCATCGTGCGTACAGCTCCGTTAGGTTATCTCGAATTGCTGGGCTTGATGCAGCAGGCCAGAATCGTGTTAACGGATTCAGGTGGAATTCAGGAAGAAACGACGGCACTGGGCGTGCCTTGTATTACGATGCGTGAAAATACAGAACGTCCTATTACGGTGACGGATGGTACCAATACGATTGTAGGAATTAATACGCAAAAAATCGAAGTGGCTGTGGCGGATGTTTTGCAGAGTGGCGGTAAAACAGGACGTATCCCGGAATATTGGGATGGGCGGGCAGCCGAACGCATTGTCGCCATTCTTGAGCGCGAATTTAGCTCCCACTTGTAATGAAGCTGGCCAACTCATGATTCGAAACGCAATGACGGTGGATGTCGAGGATTATTTTCAGGTCTCGGCATTCGAACCTTATATCAAGCGCGATGAGTGGGGAAGTCTCTCCTGTCGTGTGGATTGTAATACGAATCGAATTCTGGATATTTTCGGTGAAAACAAGGTACAAGCGACCTTTTTTGTGCTGGGTTGGGTGGCGGAGCGTTATCCACAACTGATCCGCCGCATTGTTGATGAAGGGCATGAGCTTGCGAGCCATGGTTACTCGCATGTGCGGGTGACAGAACAAACCCGGTCTGAATTTGGTGATGATGTGGCGCGCACCAAGAAGCTGTTAGAGGATATGGGTGGTTGTTCAGTTCGCGGTTATCGGGCGGCAAGTTATTCGATCGGTGAAAAAAATCTCTGGGCGCTGGAAGCGCTACAAGAGGCCGGGCACGAATATAGCTCCAGCATCTACCCAATTAAGCACGACCTTTATGGTATGCCGCAGGCGCCACGATTCCAGTTTTATCCCAATGGTGAAGGTGGCTTAATAGAAATTCCGGTTACTACGCTGGTTGTCGGGGGAAGACGCATGCCTTGTGGCGGCGGTGGCTATTTTAGATTGGTGCCGTATCCGGTTTATCGTTGGGCATTGCGTCGAGTGAATCATGGTGAAGGTCAATCGGGGATGTTTTATTTTCATCCCTGGGAGATTGATGTTGACCAGCCGCGACCGAAAGGGCTCAATCTTAAAACTCGGTTTCGTCATTATCTTAATCTTGGCAAGATGGAGTCAAGATTGCAGTCTTTGCTAAAAGATTTTCACTGGGGGCGCATGGACGACATTTTTCTGCCCACGAAGAGCAATTGAGGCCAACGACAATGTCAACAGGGTTTCAAATAAAAAAATTGACGGCGGCCGACAAATCTCGCTGGGATGATTTTGTCCAGAATTGCTCGGAGGCAACCTTTTTCCATCGTGCTGCGTGGGCGGATGTAATTGAATCCGCATTTGGACATGAAACACATTTTCTTTATGCCGAGCGTAATGGCGCAATTGAAGCGGTGCTGCCTCTGGCCAGAATCAAGAGTAAGCTGTTTGGTCATTCGCTGATATCGCTGCCATTCTGTGTTTATGGTGGTGCAGCGGCAATTTCCGAAGCAGCGGCGATAGCCGTTGAGGCGGAAGCGGTCAAGCTGGCGGATAAGATGGGTGTTGACCAGCTTGAGCTAAGGCAACGGCACCCCCGGCATACTGATTGGCCAGTAAAGGCGGATATGTATGTCACATTCCGCAAAGAATTGGATCCAGATCCAGAAAAAAATATGCTTGCGATTCCGCGCAAACAACGGGCTGTAGTGCGTAAAGGAATTGAGGCGGGTTTGCAGGGACAATGGGATGATGATGTCGATCAATTGTTCGATATGTATTCCCGTAGTGTTCATGCCCTAGGTACCCCGGTGTTTTCACGGCGCTATTTTCAAGTCTTGCGCGATCAGTTTGGCAAAGACTGCTCGGTGTTGACGATTACCAAAGATGGCCGTCCGGTGAGTAGCGTCATGAACTTTTATTTTCGGGATGAAGTGCTCCCTTATTATGGCGGCGGTGGTGATGATGCGCGTCAGTATAAGGCGAACGATTTTATGTATTGGGAACTGATGCGTCGTTCCTGCGAGCAAGGGATTAAAGTTTTTGACTATGGGCGGAGTAAAGTGGGGACTGGTTCCTATAGCTTCAAGAAGAACTGGGGTTTTGAGCCCGCGCCTTTGTATCATGAATATCATTTGGTGCGAGCCAAGACAATGCCCGATATCAATCCACTCAATCCTAAATACCGGCTTTTCATTGAGACCTGGAAAAAATTGCCGCTAGGGTTGACCCGTTTGCTTGGGCCAATGCTTGTGCGTAATCTGGGGTAGAGTGAAAAAAGTGGGCGAATTACTTTATCTTGTGCATCGAATTCCGTATCCACCAAATAAGGGGGACAAGATTCGCTCGTTTCATTTTTTAGAACATCTGTCTAAACGTTGGAATATCCATCTTGGCACATTTGTGGATGATCCGAATGATTGGCGTTATGCAGAGGAATTGGGCAAGTATTGTGCCGATGTCCAGTTGGTGTCATTAAATTCATTGAAAGCAAAGATAGGGGCGATTGGTGCCTTGTTTTCGGGGCGGGCATTAACTATCCCCTATTATTATAGTGATGAGCTGGCGCATTGGGTTGAGCAGCGGCGGCGAGAATTTGAGTTTGATGCAGTGCTTGTTTTCTCAGGAGCCATGGCGCAATACGTCATGGATGATTCCTGGAAGACATTGCCGAGAGTGATTGATTTTGTTGATGTGGACTCGGATAAGTGGCACCAGTATGCGGAAAGTAAACGTGGCATCATGCGCCTTATCTATCATCGGGAAGCGAAAAAAATGCTGGAATTTGAGCGTAAAGTGGCCTCCGAGTTTGATGCCAGTGTGTTTGTTTCCGAACATGAGCGAGAGATGTTCGCCACATTAGCTCCAGAAAGCGCAGATAAGATTTTTGCCGTAAATAATGGCGTTGACCTTGGTCATTATGATTTGAAATTAAGCTTCCAGAATCCGTATGCCGAGGGTGCCGAAGTTGTGGTCTTTACGGGGGCCATGGATTATTGGGCGAATGTTGATGCGGTTGTCTGGTTTGCGAAGGAGATATGGCCGCAGGTGCATAAGTCGCGCCCTAAGGCCCAATTCTGCATCGTGGGCAGTAAGCCAACGGAGAACGTTAAGTCGCTGGTTCAAATACCCGGGGTGGTCGTGACCGGATCGGTTGACGATGTCAGACCCTATCTTGCGCATGCGCGGGTTGCTGTAGCGCCGATGAGGATCGCCAGAGGGGTGCAAAACAAGGTGCTCGAAGCGATGGCAATGGCAGTGCCGGTAGTGACTACGCCCGCAGGATATGAAGGTATAGAAGCAATTCAAGGGGTGGAATTGATGGTCGCTACTTTGCCAGAGGAATTTGCCAAAGGGGTTCTGGAATTGTTTTCCGGCGCGCGTCGTGAATTGGTGCGTCTTGCTGGTCGTAAACGTATTGAAACGGATTATGAGTGGGGGCATACCTTGCAGCGCCTGGACGCGGCGTTGGAGATTGCGCCCGACACGGAGCGTGTGGTGGGAGTCGGATTATGAGTAATGTGGGTGGTGCTTCAGATATTCAACCATTAAATCAACAATGGCGTGAAACTTTACCCAGGTTGTTGATCGCTACCCTCGTGTTTGGCGCCCTGTTTTGGGATTCTTTGGCCTCCATGGTGAGCATCTGGTGGCGTTCCGATACCTTTGCCCATGGTTTTCTTATCCTTCCGATCAGCGCCTGGTTGATTTGGCGATTAAAACATCAGTTGGTGCGCCTTTCTCCGCAACCGACATTATTGGCTGTGCCGCTGATAGCCACAGTTGGATTTGCTTGGATTATAGCCCGATTTACCGATATTGCGGTGGGGGAGCAATTAACGACCGTGGCTCTGTTTATTGTGCTTATGTTTGCAATTCTGGGTTGGCAGGTGACCAAGGCCATTGTGTTTCCGCTGGGGTTCCTGTTTTTGGCGGTCCCGATGGGAGAGGATCTAATTCCGCCAATGATGAATTTCACAGCTGATTTTACGGTGGCGATGCTAAAGCTGACGGGGATCCCTGTGTTCCGCGAAGGAACATTTTTTGAAATTCCAAGCGGACGCTGGTCCGTGGTAGAAGGATGCAGCGGCGTTCGTTATCTGATCGCCTCGATTACCCTGGGTGTGCTGTATGCCTATCTCATGTATCGGAGTCTACATCGACGCTTGATATTTGTTGCAGTATCAGTGGTGGTGCCGGTGATCGCCAATGGTTTGCGCGCCTATATGATCGTCATGATTGCGCATCTGAGCGACATGCGCCTGGCATTGGGGGTTGATCATCTTATTTACGGCTGGGTATTTTTTGGCGTTGTTATTATGCTGCTGTTCTGGATAGGCCAGATTTGGCGGGAAGATGATCAGGTAGCAGCCCCCACGAACATATCATTCACTTCGCAAGAGACTGCTAGCGTAAGTGGCGAGAAGAAGGTTTTGGTTGCCGCTTTGTTAGCAATTGCGCTGTGGCCAGCCTGGGCGTGGATGTCGGAAAGAAACATATCGAACGAGACGGTTAATTTACAAGCTGTGCGACATCCTGATTGGGTGGAGGCTGCTGATTTTACCGATTGGCGACCAGAAATTGTTGGAATGGATCAGAGTCTGATTGGTTTTTACCAGGGACGGACGGGATCGGTAATGTTGGATATTGCCTATTATAGCGATCAGCGGCCAGGGGCGGAGCTGGTCAATTCCCAAAATGTGATGGTTCGTCAAAAGCATCCGGTATGGCGCCAAATTGGCAGAAGTTTCCTTGATGTGCAAGCAACGGATAAGACGATCGGCGTGCAGCGGGTGGTGCTGGATTCTGCCCAGCAACATCTCCTGGTTTATCATTGGAACTGGTTTGAAGGTATCCATAGTTCGAATGACTTGGAAATAAAATTGCATGAGGCCTTGGCTCGTCTTGCAGGAAGACCTCGCCGCGGAGCGGTTATTGTTATTGCTGTACCCTATGCCGATCGTCCCGAAGAGGCTGCTCCTTTGCTTGAGTCCTTTATTCGCGATGCTCTCCCGGCGATAGAACGCTCACTGCAGGAGGCGGCGCATGGCTGATACGCCATTGATCGCGCATATTATTCATCGTTTCGATGTGGGCGGTCTGGAAAATGGGCTGGTTAATCTGCTCAATCGCATTCCTCCCGAGCGGTATCGGCATGCAATCATCTGTATGACGGACTATTCCGAATTTAAAAAGCGACTGACCAATCCTGCTGTAGCGGTGTATGCAATCAATAAACGGGATGGTAAGGATTTCGGCGCTTATGTCCGTTTATGGCGTTTATTACGCCAACTGCGGCCGGCCATTGTCCACACCCGAAATCTTTCTGCTTTGGAAGGTGTGGTAGTGGCAGCGCTCGCCGGTGTGCCAGCGCGGGTGCATGGCGAGCATGGTCGGGATATTCATGATATCGATGGCCGTAATCGGAAATATCTGGCATTGAGACGATGCTGTCAGTTTTTTGTGCAACGCTATATTCCTTTATCCCAAGATCTTGAACGCTGGCTGCGGGAACTGGTGGGTGTCCCGGACGCCAAAATCAGGCAAATATATAATGGGGTGGATATAGAACGATTCCATCCCGCAAATGGGCGGGAGCCGCTGGCTCGTCACCGATTTGCCAGTGAAGATTGCATCGTAATAGGGACGGTTGGTCGTCTGGAGCAGGTCAAGGATCAGCTAACATTGGTACGCGCATTCGCGGAGATATCTCAGCGCTGTCCACAATTGGCACCTGGCTTGCGCTTGGTGTTGGTGGGGGATGGATCGAGTCGCATCAAGCTGGAACAATTAGCAGCCGAGTTGGCCGTCAATGACAGGCTCTGGATTACAGGTGCGCGGGATGATGTGCCTGAGCTGATGCGTGGCATGGATATCTTTGTGTTACCGTCCTTGGCGGAAGGGATTTCGAATACCATTCTGGAAGCAATGGCCACTGGACTGCCGGTAGTAGCAACACGCGTAGGCGGAAATCCCGAGCTGGTTAGCGACGGAAACACTGGATGTCTTATTTCGGCGGATGATCCAGTAGCAATGGCTACTGCCTTGCAAGCGTATATCGAGTCCCCTGTATTGCGAATCAAACATGGTCAGGCGGGCCGGAGACGAGTCGTGGAAGAATTTAGTATGGCCGCAATGGTGACACGCTATCTCGCGGTCTATGACGAATTAATGGTGCGCAGCCCCGTGGCACGAGTGGCTTAAAGCATGTAGGGTGCGCTGTGCGCACCCTGCTGTGAACTGAAAAGGTAGAGATGGCAATGTGTGGTTTGGTAGGGATTTTTGATTTAAATGGACCTGGGGTTGTCGACCGTGATTTGTTGTCACGGATGAATGAAACCCAGTTTCATCGCGGCCCTGATGAGGGTGGTTTACATACTGAGCCTGGTGTTGGGCTTGGTCATCGTCGCTTATCGATCATCGATCTTTCCACCGGTCAGCAGCCGTTATTCAACGAAGATAACTCCGTCGTAGTTGTATTCAACGGTGAAATATACAACTTTCAGGAAGTTGCCAAAGAACTGGAGCAGTGCGGACATCGTTTTCGTACCCACTCCGATACCGAAGTTATCGTCCACGGTTGGGAAGAGTGGGGAGAGGCCTGTGTTCAACGCTTCAATGGCATGTTTGCGTTCGCCATTTGGGATCGCAACCAGCAGACATTGTTTCTGGCGCGTGATCGTCTTGGCGTCAAACCCTTATATTACGCAGTCACACGTAATAATCGACTCATCTTTGGTTCAGAATTGAAATCCTTGCTCGCTGATCCCGGTTTGCCACGGGTCACCGATCTGCGTGCAGTCGAAGAATATTTCGCCTACGGTTATGTGCCCGAACCAAAAACCATTTTACAGCATGCGTTCAAGATGTCTCCGGGGCATACATTAACGGTAAAACGTGGTAAGCCATTGCCCGCGCCGAAACAATATTTGGACATTTCTTTTTCGCAAATCAGTATCAGTCAGCAAGACGCAGAAGTCGAATTGATTGATCGTATTCGAGAAGCAGTGCGTATCCGGCTTGTTTCAGAAGTGCCGCTCGGTGCTTTTTTGTCCGGAGGGGTCGACTCCAGCGCGGTAGTAGCAATGATGGCTGGTTTGTCAAAAGAGCCGGTTAATACCTGCACGATTGCTTTTAAAGATCCAAAATTTAATGAAGCGGAATTCGCCGCGCAGGTGGCACAACGTTATCACACCAATCACTCCGTCGATTATGTCGATCCTGATGATTTTAGTCTGATTGATAAACTGGCGGCGCTCTATGATGAGCCATACGCAGATAGTTCTGCGTTGCCCACCTATCGTGTCTGTGAGCTGGCGCGAAAACGAGTAACAGTTGCCCTATCCGGTGATGGTGGCGATGAAAATCTGGCAGGCTATCGCCGTTATCGCTGGCATCTCTATGAGTCCCAGCTGCGCTCTTTTATGCCGCTAGGCTTGCGTAAACCCTTGTTTGGAATGCTTGGCAGCATCTACCCCAAGGCGGATTGGGCACCCAAAGTTTTTCGTGCCAAGACCACCTTTGAGGCGCTGGCCCGCGATGATGTCGAAGGATATTTTCACGGCGTGTCAGTGATGAGTGATGCTATGCGTCAACGTTTATTCAGCCAGAAATTTAGAAGCGAACTTCAGGGTTACCAAGCCATTGAAGTGATGTATGCGCATTCGCATAATGCACCCGAACATCCGTTGTCTCGTGTCCAGTATCTGGATATGAAGACTTATCTGGTTGGCGATATTCTCACCAAGGTCGATCGAGCCAGCATGGCCCATGCCCTGGAGGTGCGTGAACCCTTGCTGGATTACAAATTGATGGAATGGATTTCCAGCTTGCCGCCGGAATATAAGCTTAAAGGGCGTGAAGGTAAATACATCTTCAAGAAAGCGCTGGAACCACATTTGCCGCACGATATTATGTATCGGCCCAAGATGGGATTCTCAGTACCCTTGGCTGCCTGGTTTCGCGGGCCGCTGAAACATCAGATTCGGGATGCAGTGCTAGGATCAACACTGTCGGATATAGGATATTTTAATCGAAATTATCTCCAGGAATTGGTGGATAACCATCAGTCAGGACGGCGCGATTATAGTGCGACGTTGTGGACAGTGTTGATGTTTGAGTCATATATGCGAATGTATGGGAATGTTGCCTAATACGTACTGGCGTGGAGATTAACGTGAAAAATGTAACATTAATATGCGGTCTGCCTCGTTCCGGGACAACATGGTTGGGGAAGATATTTGATAGTCATCCTTGGACATACTACCTGCACGAACCAGATAGCGTAGTAGCCATGCGCGACATCCCTAGAGTTGTCGCGCCACGAAGCAATGCGGAATACCGTTCGCGACTTACCGATTATTTTTCGCAGTATCTGTCAATGAATGTACCCAAGGTTAGGGGTAAGCGACCATTGTTTCCAAAATCCTATCTCTCGCACATGGGGAGTGGATGTTATCGTTTGAGCGTGATCGCAGCCACTATGTTTGCGCGTTATGGTCTACGGGTGCCAGTGTATACGCCGGTGCCAGAATCAGATGCCGAAAATGTTCGCTATGTATGGAAATCTGTTGAGGCAGCCGGGCGTTTGCCGGTGATTGTAGCTGCATTTCCGGAAATGCGAGTGATATATGAAGTGCGACACCCTTGTGGTTATATCTCATCAATAGTTCGAGGTATACGTCAAGGGCGTTTTGCAAGAGGGTTCAATCCTGCGGAAGATTATGATTTGTTTCGGTTGCTTCTCGCGTCTCCATTGGCCTTACAGCGCGGCGTTACCGAGGAGTTTCTGAAATCCGTTTCTGAGCTAGAGCGTATTGCCTGGCAGTGGTGTCTGATCAATGATTTTATTCTTCACTACGTCGACAATGCAAGTAACTGCATGGTTGTACGTTATGAAGATATATGTGTTTCACCTGTTGAGACGGTGAGAAAATTATTCGATTTTGCGAAACTTGAGTGGTCAACACAAGTCAACGATTTTATCCATCATAGCTCCGCCGGGGGTAAAGATCAGTACTACGGAGTATTTCGTGATCCCAAGGCCGCCATGAACAAATGGACAAAAGATTTGACTCAGGAGGAAATTGAGTTAATTGTTAAAGTGGTCTCTGGAAGCAGGAGTGGATTGCTTTATGGATGCAAGTAAATTTATTTCTTATTGGATCGATATGACATGAGCAGTCCACAGTTTTATCAGAAGGTCGAAACAATATAGTCGTATGCTTAAGGTTTTTCTCACCATAGATGTCGAGCTGTGGCCAAGGAATTGGGATCTGGGCGCCGATGCATTTCAGGAGGCCTGGCGCCGATATATCCAGGGCGCAACGCGGCGTGGTGACTATGGCGTCCCCTTCCAATTGGAAGTTCTCCGCCAGCATCAGCTACAGGCGGTCTTTTTGGTAGAGGGTCTGTTCGCCTGGCAGTATGGCGTAGGGCCGCTGCGAGATATTGTCGGCATGATACAAAATGCGGGACAGGAAGTGCAGTTGCACTTGCATCCAGAATGGGTACATAAATCCAGGAACCCCATTCTGCCGGGACGACACGGAATGAACATGCGAGATTATAGTGAGGATGAGCAAGATTATCTGCTCTCGCTTGGGCTTGGGTATATGCGCGAGGCTGGTGCCAACGAAATATGCGCCTTCCGGGCGGGCAGTTACGGTGCGGATCGTGCGACGTTGCGGGCGCTAGCTAAACATGGAATTCGTTACGACACTAGCTATAGTGCACCTTATCTGGCAACTACCTGTGGCCTGTCTTCTGACACGCTATTAGTGCAGCCTCGGCAGATGGAGGGGGTATGGGAATTCCCGGTAAACTGCTTTGAGGAGTTTCCCAGGCGATTGCGGCATATGCAATTGGGTGCATGTTCATTAAGTGAGCTGATACACTTGCTACTTCAGGCCTGGCGTAAGGGTTGGCATGCGGTGACTATTGTATCGCATGGGCATGAACTCCTGAATGGAGCCAGAACGGAATATGATCCAATCGTGGTGCGGCGGTTTGAAGGGTTGTGCCGATTCCTGACCGAGCATCGTGACAAATTTGAAACTGCGGGCTTCTCTACCTTGCAGTCCAGCGAAATTGTGCTGACAGATGAAAGTCAGCCTTTGACCTCGAATCCATGGCGTACGGCTTGGCGCTATGGCGAGCAATTCGCCATGCGATTGCGGTAGCCCAGAAACCCGAAGGCAAGAATAATCATGCGTATCCTCCATATCTTGGACCACTCCATCCCTCTGCATAGTGGTTATACTTTCCGTAGCCGCGCCATTCTTGAACGGCAGCGGGCGCTTGGCTGGGAGACCTTTCACATTACCAGTATCAAGCATAAAAAACCCAAGGCGCTGGAGGAAACGGTTGATGGCTTACATTTTTACCGTACTCCACAACCGCGGGGGTTGATGGTGCACCTGCCGCTATTGGGCCAATGGAGTGTTGTGACCTCACTAGAACGACGTCTGGCAGACATTATCCCCAGGATAAAGCCTGATGTCATTCATGCTCATTCGCCGGCGTTAAATGGATTGGCGGCCGTACGTGTTGGACAGCGCTTCAACATCCCGGTGGTATATGAGATTCGTGCCTTTTGGGAGGATGCCGCTGTTGATCATGGCACGGCGAAAGAATGGGGTTTTCGTTATCGCTTGACGCGTGCTCTGGAAACGCACGTGGTTCGCCGCGCGGATGCCGTGACCACGATTTGTGAAGGGTTGCGGGGCGATCTTATTGATCGAGGCGTACCTCAAAGCAAGATTACTGTAATTCCCAACGCTGTTGACGCAGGGAAATTTCAATTCGGTGGAGCGCGCGACACTACTCTTGCTGATCACTTAGGGCTGACGGATAAGCATGTCCTGGGATTCATCGGATCGTTTTACGCCTATGAAGGCTTGTCTTTGTTGCTGGAGGCAATGCCAGACATCTGTCAGGTATTGCCGGACACTTGTTTGATGCTCGTTGGTGGTGGGCCGCAGGATGAAAACCTAAAACAACAGGTTCTGCAGTTGGGGCTACAGGATAAGGTGTTATTTGTTGGGCGCATTCCACATGATCAAGTTCAGGCCTATTACAATTTGGTAGATATTTTTGTTTATCCTCGCCTGCCGATGCGTTTGACTAATCTCGTGACCCCCTTAAAACCACTGGAGGCAATGGCACAGGGGAGTTTGATCGTTGCATCGGACGTCGGTGGGCACAAGGAACTGATCCAAGATGGGATCACAGGTAGATTATTTAAGGCGGGGGACAAAGAATCATTGGCGCAGACGGTCATTGCATTCCTTAATGATTCAGCAAGCTGGGCTGCTTATCGCCAGGCAGGACGGCGTTATGTGGAGGCTGAGCGTAATTGGTCAGTAAGTGTCAGCCGATATGCGCCGGTGTATGAGCAACTATGTGCTCTACGAGGTGGGTCGTGAAGACACAATCCGATCTCCCCAGGTTAGTCGTATTTACAACATTATTTCCGCACCCAGGGCAGCCGCAGGCAGGGATATTTATCCGCGAGCGCATGTTCCGTGTTGGAAAGAAATTGCCTTTGGTTGTTGTGGCTCCGGTGCCATGGTTTCCTTTGCAAGGTTTAATACGTATGTGGCGTCCGCACTTTCGCCCGTCGGCACCCGCCCGGGAAGAACAGCAGGGATTTGAAGTACTGCATCCCCGATTTTTATCCGTGCCAGGCTATGCTAAATCTCTTGACGGTATCTTTTTGGCGCTGTCGACATTTTGGACAATACGACGCTTAAAACATCGTTTCAGGTTCGATGTGATCGACGCCCACTTTGGTTACCCGGACGGTTACGCCGCGACACTGCTGGGGCGTTGGTTAAATGTACCTGTGACTATTACTTTGCGCGGCACAGAACCTAGACACGTACAAGACCGCATATTGCGGCCAAAGCTCGCCAAAGCACTACAACGGGCGGCGCGGGTATTTTCTGTTTCAGATTCCCTGTGCCAGTTAGCAATGACTTTGGGGGTGGATCAGGACAAGACCAGAGTAGTTGGCAATGGTGTGGACACGGAAAAATTCCGGCCTTTTCCAAGAGATGAGGCGCGTAGCCGTTTTAATATTCCCATTGATGCAAAGGTCCTGATCACGGTGGGAGGTTTGTGTGAGCGTAAAGGATTTCATCGGGTGATTGAATGTTTGCCTGAACTCATGAAGACGCATCAGAATCTTTATTATCTGATTGTCGGTGGAGCGAGCGCGGAAGGTGACTTTACTGAACGTCTTAAAGCGCAGGTTCAAACCATTGGATTGACCGATCGAGTATGTTTTCTTGGCACGATGGCGCCCGAGAAACTTAAACTACCCCTCTCAGCGGCCGATGTCTTTGTATTGGCAACTCGCAATGAGGGATGGGCGAACGTGTTATTAGAGGCTATGGCATGCGGTTTGCCGGTTGTGACCACAGATGTTGGAGGGAACGCAGAGGTTGTGTGTAATAGCGAGTTCGGAGTAATTGTTCCGTTTGGTGATCAGCAAGCATTGACCCAGGCCATCGGGGAGGCTTTGGTAAAGGCTTGGAATCGCCAAGGCATTATTGCCTATGCTGAAGCCAATAATTGGGAGCAGCGTGTCGAAGTCTTGTGTCAAAACTTCATGGAATTGAGTGTGGAAGCGAGTTGATCAATAACTATGGCGGATTATTACACACACTTGGTTTCGCGGTTCATCTTTCCTTTGCAAGAGCATCTCAAGGGGCATTCGACCATGCGGGTCATGCGTGAGATGGAGCAGAGCCAGTGGTGGTCGCGTCAACAATTGGAATCCTACCAGGTTCAGAGGTTGCAGGAATTGCTGCGTGAGGCCGGCCGGCATGTGTCTTACTACAGGAATTTGTTTCGAGATATTGGGTTTAACCCCGATAAGATCGCTTCCGTGTCCGATTTGGGGGGCTTGCCTTTTTTGACCAAGGAAATCATCCGCGCGAATCTGGAGCGCTTAAAGGCAGATCATGCAATTGGACTAGCCAGATTCAATACCGGCGGATCAAGCGGTCAGCCGTTGATCTTTTTTATCGGTAACCAACGGGTAAGTCATGACGTCGCAGCCAAGTGGCGGGCGACCCGATGGTGGGGTGTCGATATCGGCGATCCGGAGATTGTTGTCTGGGGTTCGCCAATCGAGCTTGGTGCACAGGATCGTGTACGAGTGTGGCGCGACAAAATCATGCGAACTCGTTTGTTGCCGGCGTTTGAGATGTCGGAGTCCAGGCTGGACGAGTTTATTGCAATCATCCGCGAGCGGCGTCCTAGAATGCTGTTTGGATATCCGTCTTCTCTTGCCCATATTGCCCGTCATGCCAAGAGGCGTCGCGTCCAGTTAAATGACCTGGGTATCAAGGTCGCCTTTGTCACGTCCGAACGGCTATACGATGATCAGCGCCAAATCATTGAACAAGTATTCGGTTGCCCGGCGGCCAACGGTTATGGCGGGCGAGATGCCGGATTTATCGCTCATCAATGCTCTCATGGGGGAATGCATATCACGGCGGAAGATATCATTGTCGAGATAGTAGATATGCAAGGTCGCGTATTACCACCAGGCCAGGCCGGGGAGGTTGTAATAACGCATCTGGCTACGGGAGATTTCCCGTTTATCCGATACCGCACGGGCGATATTGCAGAGTTGGATGACAGGCAATGTGCCTGTGGCCGCGGGCTTCCCATGCTCAAGGAAATTCAGGGGCGTACTACCGATTTTATCATGGCCCGTGATGGAACTGTAATGCATGGGTTGGCGCTGATTTATGTGGTAAGAGATATTCCCGGTATTGAGACGTTTAAAATTGTTCAGGAGAGCCTGGAGTATTGCCATGTCTACGTGACGGTCAATGGAGAGTTTCTGCAGGGAAGATTAGAAGATATTCGTCGCGGCTTCGCGGCACGCCTCGGTGATGGAGTGCGGGTAGATATTGATATTGTTGATTCAATTCCAAAGGAAGCTTCAGGAAAGTTTCGTTATGTGGTTAGCAAACTTGTCGTTTAAAGAGTTCGGCGGACATGCGTGATTTGGCTGTCACACTGATTGTAATCGGTTCCATACCCTATATCTTGATGCGGCCATATGTCGGCATTTTGATGATGGCTTGGCTTGGTTATATGAATCCTCATCGGCTTAGCTGGGGATTCGCTACTGATATGCCATTTGTATTTATTATGGCTATTGTTACTATGATAGGAATGGTCTTCTCAAAGGAGAAGATAGGAAAGCTACCTATTAAAGCTGAGACAATATTATTGTTTTTATTTCTGGCATGGATGGGAATAACAACCATCTTCGCACTTGAGCCGTCACTAGCGAAGCCTCAATATGAGAAGGTCATTAAGATTCAGGTTATTACCATTCTTACGATGTTGCTGATTACTGACAAAAAGCGTGTACTCCTTTTAATCTGGGTGATTGTTATGTCGCTTGGATTTTATGGCTTCAAGGGAGGTATTTTTACAATTACCTCAGGCGGTGGATTTCATGTAATGGGACCATTGGGCACTTTTATTGGTGGCAACAATGAAATAGGGCTTGCTTTGGTGATGACCTTGCCGCTCATGTACTACTTGCTGCAGCAGCAATCTAAAAAGATTATAAAACTTGGCATGATGGCGTTAATGTTCCTGACCGCAGTGGCGATATTGGGAACTCAGTCACGGGGAGCGCTGGTTGGTATTGTAATGATGGGCGCGTATTTGGTCTTGAAAAGCAAACGCAAATTCACATTTTTGATTGTACTTGCGGCAGTGATTCCGATAATCCTGACCTTTATGCCTCAATCCTGGTGGGATCGTATGCATACAATCAAGGCTTATGAGCAGGATGAATCGGCGTTGGGGCGGATTAACGCCTGGAATTTTGCCATGAATCTTGCTTCAGCTAGGCCGTTAGGTGGCGGGTATGAGGTGTTCAAGCAACCATGGTTTAGTATGTATGCTCCGGACCCGGACGTGGTTCATGATGCACACAGTATTTACTTTGAGGTATTAGGGGAGCATGGATTTGTGGGGCTGGCACTGTTTCTAGCGCTGTTGCTGACGACGTGGTTTTCCGGACGCAAAATAATTCGAACCTGCAGAGGGAAGGAAGACTTGTTGTGGGCTGAGAATTTGGCGCGGATGCTTCAGGTAAGTCTTGCTGGGTATATGGTTTGTGGCGCTTTTCTCGGGTTAGCTTATTTCGACTACGTGTATCATATTGTGGCCATTATGGTGCTCCTGAAAGTAATTGTCTTGGGGCAAGCCGACGACAATTCGCCGCTAAAACGTGCTGGAAGATTAGCTGCCAAATAGCAGGTAACAAATGTCATGAATATTCACTGAGTTAAGGAGTGTTGTTCCAGCCACTGTTCCAACATAACAATGACCCAAATCATCACACCATAGTAGGCAGCATGCTCGGATTGTTGAGCGCTGACAAGATGATCGATATACCTGCGTTGCAGGATGCGGCGCTGTTTCATGCGATCGAGAGAATCGCGGGCTAATTGATTAAGGTGTGTGTCATTTGCCATCCAAATTCCGAAGGGGAGCCCAAAACCGTGTTTCTTCTTGCCAATCGTGTGAGGCGGAAGGAAGCCGGCGAGTGATCGCTTATAGAAATCGCGTAGCGAGTGGTTTCTGATCAAAAGCGTAGAGGGGATGGTGGTCGAGAAGGCAATAAGATCGTCGTCGAGCATAGGGTAGCGTACTTCGATACCGGCAAGGTTGCAGGCGCGGCTTACTTTTCTCAAGTCATTATCGGCAAGTGTAAATTTCCAATCCAAGAAAAGCATACGTTGTAAGGTGTCGGCATGATTCGGCAAACGGAATTCAGCGCGTTGGGTGTCATCAGGCAGGACAGTGTTCACTCGGGCGATAAACTCCGGATCGAAAATGTCGGAGCTTGGAGTGCGACGCAGAAAGTTGTAGCTATTTAACCTGTCAGGCAAAGGGATCGCTGCTTGGCGTACATAACTGCGTGCTTTGTGGATCAGCGAGAAAGATTCACCGAGAGTGTTGGAAAGCAAGGTATTTCGTAGCAGTGCCTGTATGGGGCGAGGAGCTTTCTCATAATAGGAAAAAACCTGCTGAGTTACATAACGCTCATTGCCAGCGAAGATTTCATCGCCGCCATCGCCAGCCATTAAGATTGTACTGCCATTGTCACGCGCTAGTCGGGCGCAGAAATAAGAGGGGACTGCAGAGGCATTACCAAAAGGCTCATCATATCCTTTGGCAATAATCCCGATCGCATCGGCAACGTCTTTTGGGGTGACATAGTATTCGCACAAGGGACTGTTGTAATGTTTGGCGCTGAGGCGTGCGAATGGGATTTCGTCGTAACCCTCGGCCTTAAAACCAATGGTATATGCATTAACTGGTGAATTAGAGCGCTTGGCGAGCAGCCCCACCACTGTGCTGCTATCAAGCCCACCACTTAGAAAAGCGCCTGTCGTCGCAGAATGAGTGGAGTCAAATTGTTGGTCAATTGCCTCCTCAAGATGTGACATTAACTCGGAAGATAGTTTTTCAGCCGGTGTCGATGATAATTGGAACGTAGGGGTCCAGTATCGTTTGATAGTAAGCCGCCCGGTCTCGTAAATCGCACAATGGGCAGGAGGGAGCTTGGATACTCCCTGAAAAATGGTTTCCGGACTGGGGACCATATGAAAATAAAGATAGTCATGAATTGCCTGAGCAGAGAGAGAACGGTCTATCCCCGGGAAGGCAGTAACGGCAAGCGCGTTGCTGCCGAAGGCGAAACCTGTCTTTGTCAATCCGTAAGCGAGTGGCCGGATACCCATCCTATCGATCGCGAGGAAGGCGTGCCGGTGTTCCGGTATCAGGATCGCGAGGGCGTAGCTGCCCCGCAAGTACTTCAAAATCTCATATCCTGCGGTAGTGTAGGCTTGGGCCAGCCCCGCGGCGATATTCGGATTCCCCTTTAGCTCGCTGGGCGCGTCACGACTCCAGCGTGGCCGACCTTCATAGGCGACGAGTGTACCGTTCAACTGGAAGGCTCCGCCGGCATGAAATTGAGTCTGAATAGCGGAGGCGACGCCAGCGAGTGGAGTAGAGATATACGAGGGATCAGGTGTGGGCGTCGAACCCTGGGCCGCTAACATGGCTCGCAAGACGGTGTTCCCCCGCTCCCAGAGCGAGGCGTCGATATATCCTGATATAGTAGACATAACCTATAAAAAATTTAGTATAATCAAAACATTATGCACTAATGGCGGGTTTGTTGCACGTTGTAGAAGCATGCACAACGCGTATCAGCCCATATTATGCTAAAAAATCGATTCCGACGTCATTGAATCGATAGGCCACAATTATAGGGTTTCAGAGGAAAACAGTTGCTGGCTATCCGATGGCAGCAGCCTATGAAGTGATGAATTTGAGTGAGTCATTAATAAAGGTTAACAAGACCTTACGTTATCATCAGCAGCGGCTAATGCGCGAACTTCGTGCTGGTATGTGGCAGCTGTATCCCGCACGCGCGGATCGACCAATATTCGTTGTGGGATGTAGCCGAGCAGGGACCACCCTGGTCTACAAAACATTTTCCGCATCTCGGGAATTAGGTACGCTCAACCGAGAGACCCATGATTTCTGGATAGGCATGCATCCTCTAGCGCAAAGGGGGTGGCTGACGCACGCATTGGGTGTCAGCGATGCGGCTCCGAAGGATCGGGACCAGGCGACTCGTTATTTTTATGCTTGGACCGGTAAGCGGCGCTGGGTCGACAAGAACAATCAAAATGGATTGTGTGTACCCTATCTCCATGCCTTGTTTCCGGATGCCTATTTTGTGTATGTGAAGCGCGGTCCGGGTGACAATATCAATTCCCTGATCGAGGGTTGGGGAAAGGAAGGCAAGTTTTCGACATGGTCGGCTGCTCTGCCAGTGAAAGTGGCTATCGAGAACGGACAATATACTCGCTGGTGTTTTTTCCTGTCTGAGGGATGGCAACAGTACGTACAGGCGTCCATAGAGGAAGTGGCGGCTTTTCAGTATCGTGCAGTGAATCACGCCATTCTGGCAGCGAAAGCAGAAGTGCCGCCGAATCAGTGGGTGGAAATCTTCTATGAGGATTTGGTGCGTGACCCGGTTGCGGGGTTTCGTAATATTTTTGAGTCTTGTGGTTTGTCATTTGATGCTGAGATAGAAACTCATTGCCGTAATGTGCTTGATACCCCCTATGACGCTTTTGGTGAGATAAAACTCGATAAATGGCGGGAGGGGAGAAACAGTGATCGAATAAAACATGTACTGCCTCTCGTGGCCAATACGGCGACGGCAATGGGATATCCAGTGGTGTAAATGTCAATGACGGCCGCATTGATCGCTGTTGTGGGTATCTGGTTGGTTCTGATGTTGGCCTACTGTTCGCGGTTATATCGTTGCTGGCGAGAGCCCGTTGTGCATAATCCGGTTCTTATTTTCGAAAGCGATGATTGGGGCGCTGGCCCATTGGAACAAGCAGAAGCACTGGCTAACTTGCGATCCGTGTTAGTCAAATATAAGGACCAACAGGGTGAGCATCCGATCATGACTTTGGGGGTGGTGCTTGCGATTGCCGATACAGAGAGGATCCGCTCGGAAAATTGTAATGACTACCATGCGATGCTATTGACGCATCCAAAGTTCTCGACAGTTCACGAACAAATCCGTCTTGGAGTCGAGGAAGGTGTTTTTGATATTCAGCTTCACGGACGCGAGCACTATTGGCCATCAACTTTGATGCGGGCCGCTGAGTCGACGCCGTCAGTACGGTCGTGGTTGATGAGCGATGATTTGCCATATACTGAGGATTTACCGTCACCGTTACAAACACGCTGGACAGACGCCGCATTTTTACCTTCTCGTTTTCATTCTCCAGCCGAGACCGAATTAGCTGTGAATGAAGAAGCTGAATTATTTAAGGAATGTTTTTCTGCATTGCCAAAAGTTGCAGTAGCAACGACCTTTGTTTGGAATCGGGATGTAGAACAGGCATGGGCCAGGCATGGTGTTGAGGTAATTGTAACGCCGGGGGTACGATATACTTTGCGCGATGAGCGAGGGCAGCCAAGCGGTGTGGATAAGTGGATTTGTAATGCCGATAAAAGCGATGCTGGTCAGACATATCTGGTGCGAGATATTTACTTTGAGCCAATGAGGGGCCATTCACCCGGCAGGTTAGTGGAGGATGTGAAGAAAAATTCGATTTTAGGTAGGGCGAGTCTTGTTGAAATACACCGAATCAATTTTATTCGTGACAGTCAGATAGCGATTTCGAGCTTAAAAGCGATCGATGACGGGCTGGAAGCGATACTGAAAAACTTTCCAACGATCCGTTTTATGACGACCTATGACCTGGCTAAGGCGCTAGCCTCAGGACGAGAAGACGTCGTCGAGCATTGTTTTATCATTAGATTTCGGGTTTGGCTAAGAAGGGTCAGTGAGATTAACGAGTTTTACGGCTATGCCAAGTGGACTGGATTGATGCTCGTATTCTGGGTGATGATGAAATTGCTGGGTGATGAATGGCGCCTAAGTTCTCGGTGATAATTCCGGTTTATAACGGCGAGAGCACAATTAAGCGGGCTGTCGAGTCTGTTCTCGCGCAAACCTGGCCTGCCCATGAGATCATCGTCGTGGATGATGGTTCTACCGATTCAACCCCCAGTATCGTCACTGCCTTCGGAAGAGGCATACGTTATTTCCGTCAGGATAACGCGGGGGTGTCGGCGGCCAGGAATTGCGGTTCACAGCAAGCGACCGGAGATTGGCTGGCATTTTTAGATTCAGATGATTGGTATTATCCTGATCGACTGCGGTTGCACGCGGAGTGGATTATGAGTGATCCTGATCTGGATTTTCTCACTGGGGACTATGATTATGTCCGGCCGGACGGTAGTCGGATTTCAGGTTCGATGGAAAAGCATGCGTCGGGCCGAGCAATGCTTATAAAGGCCGCCGGAAGTGACAACGTGGTGATGGTTGAGGAAGAGCTTGGCATCTTTATTGAAGAACACTTTGGTGATACTCATACGTTATCAGTGCCACGACAGCGATTCTTATCTCTTGGAGGTTATCCAACCGGCTATCGCGTGTGTGAGGATGTGTTTTTCTTGACCAAGGTGTGTGCAGTGAGCAAACGAGTTGGTGTGATTTGCCGGCCATTGGCCGCCTATCTTATTCATGGCAGTAGCGCGACACGCCGCGATCCGGTGCAAGCCCAACTCGATAATGTGCGTACCTTGGTAGCGCTTATCACGGCCGCAGCGGATTATCCCCCGGCAATTCGTCACGGTGTCTATGCGCGACTCAGGAATGCCCGCCAAGATTTGGGGGCAGCGCTTTCGCGGGCAGGGCACCGTTGGTCAGCGATAAAAGCAGTCATGCCGACATTGTGGGAGAATTCAGTGATGGCTGGTTTACGTGACGTTATTTCGATGGTCAGAGGATGAATAAGAAAACGCCTTTATTGGTCATTACCGAGTTATTTCTGCCGACCAAGGGAGGGACGGCGGTCTGGTTCGCCGAGGTATATCGCAGGCTGGGAGGTAAAGAAATTCACATCGTGACTGCCGATGTGCCAGGGGCGGCGGAGGTTGATGCTGTACACCCGAATACCATTCATCGATTGAACCTAAATCGCGTTCCCTGGCTTAAACCGGAATCGTTGGTGATGTACTGGCGGCTTTTTGCCCGAGCGCTGCGGTTGACGCTACAAAACCGCTTCAAGGGTGTACACGCGGGGCGAGTGTTGCCTGAAGGATTTGTCGCCTGGTTAGTCGCACGCATTGCGCGCATCCCCGTGGTGATTTATGCCCATGGCGAGGAAATCACCCGTTGGCGGCAGCCTCGTAAGTTCAGGGCGATGTGTTTTACCTATCGTCACGCCGACCATGTGGTTGCGAATAGTGATTTTACCCGTAACGAGTTGGTGAAGCTGGGCGTAGACCCCGCACGCATCGTGCTCATTTCACCCGGTGCAGACACGGATCGTTTTCGCCCTCGTCTGCCGTGCGACGATCTTCGCGCGAGTTTAAATCTAAAAGAGGGTCAGAAATTGATCCTGTCCGTGGGGCGTCTGAATCGTCGCAAGGGTTTTGATCAAGTGATCAAAGCGTTGCCTAAGCTTCTGGCTCGCGGTGTAGATATTCATTACGCGATTGTCGGTATTGGTGAAGATCATGCCTATTTGCAGAAGCTTGCTGCGGAGAACGGTGTGGCGGAGCGGGTACATTTACTGGGGCATGTTCCCATGGAAGACCTTCCTCGCTGGTATAATGCTGCTGATATTTTCGCGATGCCGAATCGTGAAATCGACGGTGATATCGAGGGATTCGGTATGGTATTTTTGGAGGCAGCAGCGTGTAGAAAGCCGGTCCTGGCCGGGATTTCCGGTGGTACTGGCGCAGCGGTTGAACACGGTGTAACAGGATTAAGGATAGAAGGAAATTCGACGGATGATGTGGCCGAAGGCCTGGCCAAAATACTTGGCGATGATGAGTATGCAATGAAGTTGGGGCAGAATGGGTATGAGCGCGCGCACCAACAATTTTCCTGGGAAGCTATCGCCACAAAGACCAAGGCTTTGATTGGAAATATATAGGATTAGTGTTGCGCGATTATACATGAGTCCTCAGCCTGTTGTTGTTAGGTGACAACATTTAAACGCAACACAGGGTTATCATAGTGCTCAGCTTGAAGACACTGAATTTAAGGCGTTCTGGTGCTGAAACAGGGAGGCCAGCTTATGTCACACCGCATTTTTGCATTATCTGTTTTGTTATTGGTTCATATGTCCGCTTTTGGTGCGCAGGCGTTTACTGTCACTCGGGAAGAGTTGGCGATGATGCCGCCGTATTGCACTGCATTTTATGGGAAAGAGGTAGGCCTTCCTGAATCGGTGACCGCACCTTTGAACAGTACTATTCCCGCTGGATGCCCTTCTCTTCACCACTACTGCGATGGCCTCAAGGCCATGATTCGTGTTGATAGAAATAGGACCGAAAGTGGATTTTGGCTGGAGGCATCTGTGCGAGCATTTCAATCAGTGCTCCAGGGAGACTGGTGGGCGAGCTGCCCGTTAAGACCCGAGGCATATGTGAACATAGGGAAGGCTCAGTTGCTTCAAAGTAGGCGGACGGGGGGATCATCTGGTGAAGCGGTTACGAATTTGATGAAAGCCCTCGAGCTGAAACCCGATTATGTTCCCGCCTATTATGCGCTTGGCGACTTTTATTCAGATATGGGAGACCAAAAGAAGGCGCTCAGTGTGGTGGAGGATGGCCTCAGGTATTCGCCCAAGTCGAAGGGGCTTCTCCGTCGTTTCAAAGCGCTGGGGGGCACGGTCCCGCCAACTCCAAATGTTGTTACCGGGGCGTCGGGCTCACCAGACGTGATCGAGGATACTCCAACGGAGCAACAACCTTCAGCGGCGGAAGACGCCGTTCCTCCGCCGGCTGTAAGTGCGGTTTCCGAGATGCCGGATAGTTCCTCAGAATCACCGACCTCTCCCAAGATTGGCAGCCCATCCAACCCATGGTGCCGGTTCTGTCCAGCGGAGTAATCGTCGTAGTTGATCGGGCCTGTCGTGGCCGCGATTGTGGCGTGCCCATCACTCCCAGGTCTTGCATTCCAGTCGCGGCTCATCCATATTTTATTTATTCATGATGCCCTGTGGTTGTTTCCGCGACGGCGTAGATCTTAAATAAAGCGGTTGCCCCCTCATTTTTAATGGCGGGAACTGCATAAAGAATGGGCTAATTGATCTATGTTAGGCTGTGGAGGTGTTAGGCTGTGCAGGCCGCATCGTTTCGATGCCTATGAATTATTGCTTGCAGTGATTGGCGTGTGTGGCTTTTTGGGGTTATCCATATTCTAAAAATGATGAAACTTCTGTGGTGGTAAAGAAAACCTTTGTGTACTGGATTACAGGCCTCTCTGGCGCGGGCAAATCCACACTTTGCCGTAAACTGGTTGCGCATTTGCGCGAACAAGACCGCCCGGTGGTAATGCTGGATGGCGATGAATTACGTGAGGCACTGGGCGCCGGGGCGGCTTATACCCGGAACGAGCTGCTGGCGCTGGCCAAGCGCTATGCCCATCTTTGTCACTTGATTGCGGTACAGGGCTTTGATGTAGCGATTGCCACGATTTCCCTGTTTAGGGAAGTGCACGAATGGAACCGGGTCAATCTTCCAGGGTATGTGGAGATTTTTCTGGATGTGTCCATGGATGAGTTATCTCGGCGCGATCCAAAAAAGATCTATGAGCGGGCCGCAAAAGGCGAGTTACAAAGCGTGGCTGGAGTAGATTTTGTGGTGGAATATCCCGAGGCACCGGATGTGCTGTTGGCCTGGCACGAAAATCTCACAGAAGAAAGTGCTTTCAATGAGTTGTTGAATAAATTAGCAGCGCTCGGCGTTGCATAATTAAATTGGCGTCACGGAATAAACAAAGGAAGGTAAGATGAAGCACGGTGATTTCACTGGATTAGCGCAGGACTATTCACGTTATCGTCCTGATTATTCGCGGGCGATCCTTCGAGGCATTCTGGGTATTGTCGGAAAATCGGTTGATAACATGGACGTGGTGGATGTGGGAGCGGGTACAGGTATCTGGACACGGATGCTGGCCGGCGCCGGTGTGCATTCGGTTACGGCAGTAGAGCCTAACGACGATATGCGAAGTCAGGGCACGATGCACCCCGATAATCACGGTATTGTTTGGAAGAAAGGCTCCGGTGAGGAAACGGGACTGGCCAGCGCATGTGCGGACCTTGTATCGATGGCTTCCTCGTTCCATTGGGTCGATTTTGATCGGGGTATTGCCGAATTTGATCGGGTGCTGCGCCCGGGGGGATGCTTTGTGGCACTGTGGAATCCCCGATTCATCGAAGTGAATCCCTTGCTGGTCGAAATCGAGGCTCACCTAGCGACACTCAAGGGCAGTGAGATCAAGCGAGTATCATCTGGCAGGTCTGAGTTCACGAATACGCTTACCGAGCGACTCGAAGTCTGCGGCAGATTTACTGATGTGATTTACCTGGAATCAAAGCATGTAATTCCTATTGTCCCAGAACGCTATGTCGGTGCCTGGCGGTCGGTGAACGATCTCAGGGTTCAGCTCGGCCCCGATGGCTTTATGGCATTCTTGGCCTACGTTGAAGATCGCATCAAGGGGCTAGAGATTATCGAGGCCACTTATCTGACGCGTGCTTGGGTAGCAATGAAGCCGGTATAGACTATGGATACACTGCCGCAATTTTCCACTAAGGCGCGAACGCTGGCATCGCTCTTAGATAGGCTGACCTGTGCTGAAGTTTTGCCAGTGGTTTTTTTTAACGTCGCTGATTGGCAGGCCGAAAGTGATCGAATGTTGGTTCGGGTGCAAGAAAGCCTCGGGGCCGGGCCATGGGTTGTGCGTTCCAGCGCTCTTAATGAGGATGCAGCCACGGCGTCGATGGCGGGACACTACACGTCGGTATTGGATGTGCGATGCCTAGAGGAATTGCGGGAGGTAGTGGAGAGAGTAATCGCTTCCTATGGTCTGAGCCCGGGACCGGGGGATGAAGTGTTAGTTCAACCGATGCTCTCCAGCGTGCGGCTATCTGGGGTAGTGTTTTCTTGTGATCCGGCTACCGGTTCACCTTATCGAGTCGTTAATTATTCACTGGGGACAGATTCCACTGCAGTAACCGGCGGTGCAGCTCAAACTAAAACCTTTGTGGCCGCGACTGGGGTAAAAAATTTGCCTCCGGATATGAGTCGGGTGGTCGCGCTGATTGAAGAACTGGAAGCCCTATTTCCCGCCAAGCCTTTGGATGTTGAATTTGCTATTGCGGCACCTGGTGACAGATTGTATCTGCTGCAAGTGCGACCGTTGGTGATGCAACGGGCAGTCGCATCATCCGAGTCGCACAATGCTTTGCTCTCGCGGGTCGCCGACAAGGTGCGTGCCGCCCAGCGACCCCATCCTTTCTTGCAGGGGTGTTCTACAGTCTTTGGTGTGATGCCGGACTGGAATCCTGCGGAAATCATCGGTATTCGGCCCCGCCCGCTTGCGTTGTCGCTGTACCGTGAATTGGTCACAGATGCTATCTGGGCTTATCAGCGTGACAACTACGGTTACCGTAACCTGCGAAGTTTTCCACTGTTGGTGCATTTTGCCGGGCAACCCTACATCGATGTCCGACTTAGCTTCAATTCCTTCATTCCGAAGGATGTGGAAGGCAGTTTGGCCGACCGTCTAGTGGATTACTATATTGGTCGGCTGACTGCGGCTCCCAATCTGCACGATAAGGTGGAGTTTGAGATTGTTTTTTCGTGTTACACCTTGGATTTGCCCGAGCGCCTTAATGTGCTCGCGGAAGCTGGATTTAGTGCGGAAGACCGAAACCAACTGGCCGAAAGCCTGCGTACCTTGACCAATAGGGTTATCGATCAGCAGAATGGTTTGTGGCGATCCGACGAGGCGAAGCTCGCAGTGCTCTCCCAGCGTCGTGAAGGAATTTTGGCATCGGACCTGGATCCGATTGGGCGCATTTACTGGTTGCTGGAAGATTGCAAGCGCTACGGCACACTGCCTTTTGCCGGATTGGCACGGGCCGGTTTCATCGCCGTACAGATGCTCAAATCACTGGTGGCCGTTGGGGTGCTTTCAGTGGATGATTACGATCGTTTTATGGGCGGACTCAGCACCGTTAGCAGCCAGTTGGCGCGTGATCTCCGTAGTCTTGAGCGGAAAACATTCCTTGCCCGGTACGGACATTTGCGCCCCGGCACCTACGATATCCTCTCGCCACGATATGATGAGACGCCCGACGATTACCTGGGACAATCGTGTAGTTTGGAAGAGGCAGATAGCAAGCGCACGCAATTTACCTTAAGTTTAGATCAAATGCGTGCCATCGCGCGATTGTTGGAAGAGCATGGCTTGTCATCGGATGTGGTTAGCTTGTTTGACTTCTTGCAGGCGGGAATAGAGCTGCGCGAGTACGCCAAGTTCGTCTTTACGCATAACCTTTCCGATGCGCTGTCGTTGTTCCAGGAATGGGGCGGAGGCTACGGTTTTTCAAAGGAAGACCTGTCATATGCCAGTATCAATTGTATTCGGGAGCTGCACGCGGGTGCCGATGATCCCAGAACGATGCTGGAGAGAGTCATTGAAGAAGGTAAGATCCGCTATAAGGAGACCTGCTCGCTTTGGTTGCCACCGCTCATCACCCATCCCGACGATGTGTGGGCTTTTCATGTGCCAGAATGCGAGCCCAACTTCGTGACACAGTCCAGCGTGACCGGCCCCGTGGTTCGTCCGACGGAACGGAATCGGCTCAAGGGCGGTATCGTTTTTATCCCAAGCGCCGACCCTGGTTACGACTGGTTATTTTCTCACCCAATCGCAGGATTAGTCACAGCCTATGGTGGCGTAAACAGTCACATGGCAATTCGTGCCAATGAATTAGGGTTGCCGGCAGTGATTGGTGCGGGAGAATCATTGTTTGCGCAATGGTGCCAGTCGCAACTTCTTCACATCGACTGCGCCGTACGCCGGGTAGAGGTATTGGCGTGAAAGTAGTGGCCGTCAGCCAGCGCGTCGAAGTGTCGCCTGGGCGGGGTGAGCGGTGTGATGTCCTGGACCAGCGGCTGTGTACTTGGCTTTCTATTGCCGGTTATCTGCCCGTGCCGGTACCGAATATCTTGAGTATCTCTTTGATAACGGATCGCGATAATCATTGGGCACGACTTCAATCATGGTTGAAAACTGTGCGCCCACAGGCCGTGGTTTTATCTGGAGGAAATGATCTTGGTGAATGCCCGGATCGGGATTCGACCGAGGAATGTTTGCTTGCGTGGGCCAGAGACGGGCTAAATCCTGTCTTGGGTATTTGCAGGGGAATGCAGATGATGGCAGTCTGGTCCGGTGTACAGTTGAAGCCCATAGATCGTCATGTCAACACCCGCCATAGGCTGATTGGAAAGATTACCGGTGAAGTTAATAGCTTTCACAAGTTTGGGCTTACTGGCTGTCCAAAGGATTTCGAGGTTTTGGCGACCACGGAAGACGGTGACTTGGAAGCGATTCGTCATTCTGTTTTGCCGTGGGAAGGATGGATGTGGCATCCCGAACGCGAGGCCAATTTGGAACGCCGAGACTTGGAAAGACTAAAAGCGCTCCTGGGTGAATAACGCATGCAAACTTGCGCTGTTGGTATTGACAACGAGCGTGCCAATCATTGTCTTTTCGCGCCGATCCATTTGACAGTTAACTGATTTCGAACCGGACACTTTATGAAAGCTATTATTCTTGCCGCGGGACGCGGTAGTCGCATGAAATACTTGACCGACGAACGGCCAAAGTGTCTGGTCGAACTTCGAGGTAGACCACTGCTGGATTGGCAGCTTGATTCATTGCGCGCTGCGGGGGTTGAAGAAACTGGAATCGTGACCGGCTACAAGAGAGAAATGTTGGCTGACCGGGGGATGATTGAATTTTACAATCCACGTTGGGCCGTGACCAATATGGTGTCTTCGCTGGCCTGCGCGAAAGAGTGGCTGAAATCAGATTCGTGTATTGTTAGTTACTCGGACATTTTCTATCAACCGGAAGCGGTGAAAGCTTTGATTTCTTGTAATGCATCTTTGGCAGTGACTTATGATCCGAACTGGCTGGTGCTTTGGAAAAGGCGCTTCGGGGATCCTCTGGAGGATGCCGAGACATTCCGCTTGAACCCAGATGGCACATTGGCTGAGATTGGCAACCCGCCACAATCAATCGGCGAGATACAGGGGCAGTATATGGGTTTGCTGCGTTTTACCCCAGAGGGTTGGGATGAGGTGACACGAATTCGTTCCGAGCTGTCTGCGACGGAATGCGACCGAATGCATATGACTGGCACGCTGCAAAAAGTGATTGAAGGCGCCAGGGTGGCAGTATCCGCTGTGCCCTATGAAGGTGAGTGGGGTGAAGTGGATTCGGCCGAGGACTTGGCAGCGTACCATTCTGATCCATGATCGAATTAGAATGGTGCGCGCTCCTATACGATGCCTATTTCTAGGCCCAATGCAGAGTTGGCTGATAGCGTGACCGATCACTCCAACGCACTTGGAAACATAAACCTATTGGTTACGCATGCTTACGGTAGAGCAGGCTCATTGTTTCTGCAGAGTTTATTTGATAGTCATCCCAATGTATTGACGCTGCCTCATTTCGGTGTTCTGTATTCTTCTTTACCCGAGCTTATCACCGACATCCAACGTCAGAGCGATATTTTTGTTAGTCGCCATCAGGCGATTTTTGATACATCTAAGGGATATTTTGGTGATGTCGGTGTTAGCGTTTCTGGAAAATTTGGTGTTAATGGTGATGAGGACTTGGTCGTTAATCCGAGTCTTTTTAAAGAGAAAATAGCCAGTATCGCAAGCGCGGTGGCCGGGGCCCAAGGGCATGTTTCGAGGCGAGAGTTTTTCATACTGGTTCATGTTGCGTATGGGTTGTGCCTAAGAGACCTTGATATATCTGACATAAAGTATATTTTTTACCATCCGCACTCTAATGAAGAGTGGGAGATATTGCTAAGTGATTTTCCGGGGCTCTATTTTATAGCCATGACACGAGACCCGAGGCAAGATTGGGTGTCATGGAAGAAAATCCATGCGCTGCGAATGAGAAGAGATCCATCGAGAATTCCTCCGATATGCCTGTTCCTGAGTGAATATAAGTACTCAAAAAATTGTTATTACCTTAGCGGTTTAATCGAAAGATTGGAAACAGACCATGTCCGGATTATTGATCTGGAAAAATTTCACGTAATGAATCGGTCCGCGATGTTACATCTATGCAGTTGGCTTGGCCTGGAGTTTGATGAAACATTAATGCACTCGACCTTTAACGGCCGCGAGTGGTTCGGTAATTCAGCGGCGCTCCGAAAAGCAAGTTCGTTTAATCCAGAAATAAAACTAGCCTCATGGCGTAACGAATTGGAGCCCGACGAGATAGATCTCATAAATAGCTTATTGGTGGGTTCACTTGGCTACCTCCATTATGGCGTCGACATTGATAACAGCAATGTGCCGTTTGAAACGCTTCTTTGTCGTGTTAAATATGCGAGTGGATCATTGCTTGTGATGCATTGTTTTCTATATATTGCTGGCGATCCTTTGCTGATATTCTCCCGTTTTGAACGTGGATATCCTGTCAGAAAAATCGTTAGGGGAGTGATCGGAAAAATATTATTATTAGTTCGATCTGTTCCAGCGACTATCGTTTTGTTTCGCCAGCTTAGGGGAAATGGAATGAATTGTAGATTGCGGGAAATGACTGCACAGCAAAAGCAACTATTGAGCAGACAAGTTCCTCCGCAACTTTTTATTGACTATTACATGAGCTCTCCGTAAATGAAAGGTGTGCTTAACGAAGCTTTTCAACATATCAAGCTTTTTTAAGTTCCCTGTAGATTTCTACTGTGCGTGCCACATGAGCGGCGATCGAGAAGCGGGATTGGACGACCTCGACTGCTCTTCGGCCCATCCCTTCCCAGAGATCTCGTCGCGCCAAAAGGTCTAAGGCCGCTTGGGCGAATCCTTTGTAGTTGCCGACCTCTATTAAGCGGCCGGTTTCGCCATCATCGATAATTTCTGGAATCCCTCCGTCACGACTAGCGACCACCGGCCGACCGCAGGCCATCGCCTCAATCACAACTCGGCCGAAAGGTTCGAATTGGGAAGGAACAACCAGTAGATGCAGTTGACGCATAATGTTCGGAATATCTGACCGGTGGCCCAAGAAGTGGACGTACGATGTCACCCCGAGCTCGGCGGTGAGTTTTTCTAATGCCAGTCGCCGACCTGAGCCTTCCGTGTCGTCTCCCACGATCCAGAATTCCAGATCTTGGCGTGTTTTGACCATTTCTGCCGCCATGCGTAGAAAATCCTCATGGCGTTTGAAGGGCGCGAAATTGGCGGTGATGCCCACTCGATAAGGCGGGGCGTCGGGCCAGGGAGCGGGTGTAAAGCTGTCGAGGTCGACCGCATTGTGAACGACGTAGGGTCTGCTTTTGGGGGAGATTGCAGAGATGTGCGGCCACATCACATCCATCATCGCCTGACTGTTAAAAATAAAGGCCGACGGCCGTGGTAGACCGCGCAGCACCCATCGTATACCCCGTGCATGTACCGGAAAGCGCACGTGGGTGATATAGGGGATGCGCAGGCTGGCAGCGCCTAGGGCGAAGGAGCGGCTCAGGTCAAAGCCATTGGCGTGAATAAGTGTGGGGTTCACCCGCTGAAATAACTCCCGCCATGCAAGCGTGGTCCGCAGTGTGTCGAGAGGACGACGCCATTCGACGGGGCGGAAGGGATAGATGGTGTGGGCGATTCCCATTTTTGCCAGCTCATCAGTGAATTGTCCTTCGCCAGGAACCACTACATGAGTATGCCAGCCTTGTTCCGGCAGGTGAGCCAACAGACCGAGGAGGCTTTTTCCGCCACCCCCTAATTTTGCAAGATCTTTGCGGCCGGGTTGGGGGCTGTTGTTGATGAATAATATATTTGGCATAAAAATATGCACCAAGCTAATGCGTTGCGATCAAATGATCAGGAATATTATCGTAGGCGAAGAGGGCGTTGTATTGATGTTCATCAGCGGCAATTGATGGATGCATTGGGGTCAGGCCTTCTGGGCGAATGGCATACATTCGATAGCCCACATCAGTTAGCTTGTTGGCCAGCGACATGGCAGTATGTCCAAATGGACGAAGATACTCATCCGTCACCTCAATAATTAAATATGGATGAAAACGTGAAATAATATCGGTCA
Organism: Gammaproteobacteria bacterium; assembly: GCA_016200485.1. Taxonomy (NCBI): domain Bacteria; kingdom Pseudomonadati; phylum Pseudomonadota; class Gammaproteobacteria; species Gammaproteobacteria bacterium. Next base: position 78,691 of record JACQEP010000010.1, on the reverse strand, counting down.
TTCCCTCAAGGGCAAGCTGCTCCGCACCTTCAACGTCAATCTTTATAAGTTTTACAGAGTTAAATGAGGGTGAAAAGGAATCCAAGGTCCGGGTGTTCACCTTAATAGTGGTGGCTGAGTTGTTTATGGGGCGGAGGCTAGAGATGCCTTTATGACCTTCCGGACCTTCAAAAAGGGAGATAATGCCTTCTGAGTTGGAAATGGCAATCTTATGAAGCTCAACATTTCTCATGGAGTTGAGAGAAAGATTCTCAAGTAGTCTTTTACTCATGGCCGGGACGGGCTCAAAAGAAATAACTTTTCCAGACGGGCCAACGCATGAGGACGCAAGCAGCGTAAAGAATCCAGAGTTCGCGCCCACATCTATAAAGGTATCTCCAGAGGAAAGAAGGCTGGAAATTATGCGGGCTGTCGGGGGTTCATAGGTTCCGGTGAGATACACATATTGACCTAGCCAGTCACCGAGATCGGCTTTATAAATGAAATTATATTGCGTTCTAATGGTACGCTCGCCAAGGGGGGCGCCATCAGTTCTCAAAATAGGCAAGAAATAATTGATAATCCGCCACCGTCCAACTGATGGCTGGCAGCGACGGAGATATGCCGAGGCCACTGATAAGCCAATTTTATGCAATATGTTCACAAATTATGCGTCCTATTAAAAATAATTGCACTACATAATGCCCGTATGGGAACTAAAAATTAGTTCTTCTGGTATCCATAAACCTTATTAAAATTTGAAGTGCAGTGGAGAATAACAACGGAAAGTTCTGCAATGCCTCGCAGTGTATTTAATGATACAAGTCTTGTTTGCATATCCTAATTTATCCCGCGCGACACCGACTTCAATCGACGCCAAAGATCGGTGACTATTTCTGGATTCCCATTTGCGATATTGTTCAAACATGATGGGTCATTGTTTAAGTCAAATAATTTTAGTAAGTATTCATTCTGTAATGGTTGATAAACCAGTTTCCATTTCCCGAGCCGGATCATGCGATCTTTGGCGCGAACAACAAGTTCTTCATATTCTGGTTTGATAGAAATTGTACCCGTTGAAATATTTCTTATAGTTAGCAATTCCAATAGATCTGGGTAACGCAGGTGACCGGGCGGCGTGCCTGGAAGATCAGTTAACCAAATACCTGTTTCATTGAATACTTCAAGACATGGGTCAAGTTTTGCATCCAAGATGCAGGGCAGTAAAGATAGCCCATCCATGTTTGGCCCTGATTTTATGCCAATTATATCCAAAAGAGTAGGCGCTATATCGATGCTGCGAACGGGGTGGGTGATTTCTCTGTCGTTAGGTAATCCTGGGGCAGATAAAATTAATGGAATCCGGCTGGAAATATCGCTAATGACTGAATTCCCCTGGCCCCAGGTGTGATGCTCGAAAAACTCCATGCCATGGTCGGAATAAACGGCAATGATGGTATTGTCGAGGATTCCGCATTGAGTTACATGTTCAATAATCTTTCCAAACTCGTCGTCGAATCGAGATACACAGCCATCATAGAGCCCGATGATTTGGTCAAGGTCAAAAGCCTCACGTGGTTCTTGTTGCCGGCGAATGATTTCCCAGGGGTCAGTCAATCTTGCCATCACAAATTTTGAGGGGCCTTGATAATCCGGGGCGCAATATTTTAAATAATATGGATATTCAGAGCCAAAAGGACCGTGTGTTGTGGAGAAAAAAATGTTGAGGAAAAAAGGTCGGTTGCACGACGCAAGCTGAGAAATCATGAGTCGAGCATCTTTCCCAAGCTGGTCGGTTGTGGGAATTCCTCCAAGAAAGAATATCTCCGGAAGGAGATATTTTCCTGCATTGTTTCGTAAAAATAGCGTTAAAAAAAGGCGAAGATCCTTCGGTCCTTGTCGTAAGAAGAGTTTGATGTTCCACTGGTCATCGGGGGTGTCGATTTGGTCAAAATCGAAAGTGAATTTTTTCATGTCAGCGCCACACCAATCCGATATTCCAGCGGTGTAGTAGCCATGTTTTTTTAAGATGCTTAAGAAGGATTCAATTCCTAGCGTTGTCACCTCATCAGCCACAAAATTATCACGCACACCAAAGCGATGCGGCCAATATCCTGTAAGAATAGAAATAAGGCTTGGTGCTGTTCTTGCGCAAGGAACGTAACAATTTGTAAATGAAATATTGTTTCTGGAGAATGCGGTCAGATTGGGGGCGACGTTTCGCGGGTAATTGCCATTTATTCTGTCATGGCGAAGTGTGTCGGCTCCGATCATAATGATATTGGGTTGATTGCAAGGATTTTCTGTGCTGGGCGATTTTGGAGCGGGTTCTGTTTTTCTAAGCCAAAGAGCTATAGAAACGTATAAAATTATGAAGCCTGCATAGAATAAGAATTCGCTGGCAGTATTTTGTGATATGGCTTCTATCAAGCCGAGTATTAGAATGCTTACGGTTGATATTGCGGCAATATAGCTTATTGTATTGATTCTTCTTGGCGAAAGCAGGCGCCAGTAAGGATATAATCTGCTTACCCGGTAAGTATAAGAGGCTGCTATCGCTGCAGGGTTCATTAATAAGGTGCGACTGAATTGTAGTGCTGTAATCAGGATAATTGACGCACCACAAGCGGAGATTGTATGGATAAATGATGCTTGGTTCCCATTTGATCCGCTGATATATGCATATATAACAGCGCCAGGGCTGGCGATGATGCTGAGTACCATGAAGGTAAATAAGAGTAGGCGAATGAAGGAAAATATTGAGTAGTATTTGTAGTGGCTGATGATTCGGCTATCGATTTTCGGGCCGCCAAGCGAAAAGCTGATGACCGATTTTATTCCAATTATGGCTGTGACTATTCCTGCGGATAGGGTGATGGCTGATAATATATATAATGTTTTCCCGGTTTGGCCGATGGAAGCGGAAAGCGCCTCAATTGAGATCGCAACTATAATTATGAACATATAACCAATGTCGCGAATTTTCATATGTATCCGGATAATAAGGGCTTGTTCTTCAGGCTCAGCATAGCGCTCACGGAGATGGATTTATATTGGATATATTTTGTCACTTAAATATATTCCGCAGGCAGATCATCAACCGATGTTGCGTTTATATAACGTTTTAAATTGCTAATATATGCGGCATTAGTAAGTCGATCCCATCTGCCTAGTATGTAGCCATATAAATTCGCTAGTCGAACGAATTCCATAATGCAAAGCACATAAAGGCGCATTCCCCAGCCATCATTAAGTGTTGATCTTTTGGTTTGTGGCCAGAGCTTTGAGTATACGTGATGAATGAAGAGAGTCAGAGCGGCCGTTGCCACGATAGGCCATATCGGGCTGACTAGTAGTAATAAGAGAATTAGGGCATGAGTGCCTAAGTTTGAGAGGAAGCCTTTGGTTCTGAATCCAATTCGGGCATTCCCTCTTGAAAAATTGATACGTTGGCGTGCCAATGCTCGCCAGGATTCACGCGGGCGCCAACGTACGAATGCCTTTTGGGCAAAGGCGAATCGACACCCCGATTGGCGAAGCCGTATGGTGAATAGAGTATCTTCAGCCGCGTATAGCCACTCTGGGTAGCCGCCTACCCGTTCCCATGCTTTTTTTGTGAAGGCAACGGATCGGCTTGAGGGGAATCGGCGATCAGTGACTGTTTCTCCGTGAATGTTGCTAAAAGTGGCGCGAATGACTGCCTCTTCAAAGCGCGTATGTGTCTCAAAGAGAAAATTTCCTGCAACGACATCAGGTGCTGGATCCGAGTTAAAGCTGTATACGATTTGTTTAAGCCAGTCAGGGTCGACCTGGCAGCCAGCATCCGTGACAGCTAAGTGAGTACCTGTTGCTGCTGCGATGCCGAGATTTCTGCCTTCGGCAATATTGCAGGGTTGGGAAATTACTCGCAGCAATCCGCGTGCGGCATACTCTTCCAGGATTTCTCGTGTCCCATCTGTGCTGGCTCCATCAACGATCATTATTTCGTCGGGTTTGCGGCTTTGTTCCAGCAAGCTATTAACGAACGAGCGAATGCTTCCTGCTTCGTTACGCACAGTTGCAATGATGGAAAATCGGGGTTTAGTCATGGTTGTTGGTTTTTGTATCGCGTGTGAATGGATGGTGTAGATGTAGCCCCTTGATTAACCTAAAGGCATAGGTGGCGTTCATTGCTTGGCGTAAGCCACCTAATTTATTAAAGAGTAGCATGGCGGTAGCAGGTGACAGACCGGCGAAACTAGTGGCTGCGCAGCACGTTAGGTAGTCTGGCCGCATTGAGTGAATATGTATCTTTTCAATGAAGTTATGCATATAAATTAAGGTGGTCGGAAGAAGGGCCTTCAGCCGTTGCTTGGCCGGGGACCAAAGGCCCAGCCGGAAAGTTGTCCAAGGAAATAGCTAACATTCATCTCCTTGCGAAGGGATGCATTACGGCCTGATGTGCGAATGACTGCTAAGGTTGCGGATGTGGCGCGCAAAAGCTGACCAAAGAAGTACATCGGAGGTATGCGGGAACCGTTGCCGCGTTGACGGATAGCTTCCATCCGGCCCTGCCTGTAATGCAGGTCTAGAAAATACTTACGATTCAGCTTTGTCGCCTGTATGCGATGGTGGATGATGGCCTCGGGTGTCCACCAAACCTTCAGGCCAGCCGCCAGTAGGCGGCGGTAGAAATCTACTTCCTCGCCTCCTGTATTGTCGGTGCCTTTGCGCCCAAGCATGGCATCAAACCCACCGACGACGTCGCGTACTGATTTCCTAGCGCCAAAATTGCCGCCATAAAATGAGGTGCCGGAATCAATCAGAGGCATAATTTCCTCCGCGCGATTGAGTTCGCCGAGGAAACCCAAGAGTTCATCGGTGAGCCATGACGGGCGCTCGTCTTCAAACAAAACCCGAATGCGTCCCCCGAAGGCGTCCGGTTGCTTATCGACAATGAGGCGTTCGTAGGCGCACAACCAATCGGGGTCGGCGGTTTCGTCGTCATCCATAAAGATGATGTAATCGCCTTGAGCTTCGCTGATGGCGCGATTGCGGGCGTTGGACAAGCCAAGCTTTTCCTCTCGTACCACGCGTACCGTCCAGCCGACCGGCCACACGTGCTGGGCGAGCAGCTCTGGTGTGTCATCTTGACTGCCGTTGTCGACGACCAGAAATTCCCATGGCGCCTTGGGTGATCGAATTTGGCTCAGCTCAGCAAGGGTCCTTACCAGTCGATCGGCATGATTGTGAGTGCAGAGCGCGACGGTGTAAGCGCAGGTCATTGTCTTGCTCCGGACAAACGGCTCTTAATTCGATCGAGATAATAACCTAGAGTGTGCGTGAGACTTCCATCGTTGCTGCCGAACTTGATTTTTCGCCATAACATGGCCGCGGTATCGCTGCCGAATACATCGATTCGGCGGACACGAAAACGGTTTTCATCCAGACGGTTGAAGCCGGGCCGGGTGGAGAATGCGGCGCGATAACCAGCTTTGCTCGCTGCAGCTTCCACTCGATCATCCACATGGCCGAAGGGATAGGCTAGATAGCTCACCTCGTGGGTTAGCAGTTTGGCAAGAGATTCTCGTGATCTGACCAGCTCATGGGTCAATGCCGAATCATCCAGGGACGGCAAACTGGCGTGATTGCACGTGTGGGAATGAAAGCTTACTCCGTGATTCTGCATGTCGCGGATCTCGTCGGCGTCCAGCAAGGGAAAGGTTTTGCCGCTTGGATTAGAGGAACGGGTCCATTCGTCACGCCCCCCAATGAGATCGCTCACCAGAAATACGGTGAATGGCCACCCTAATTGTTTCAGAACTGGTAATGCATAATCGCGTACTCCGCGAAAACCATCATCGAAGGTAAGCAGGAAGGACCCTTCTGGCAACTGAATTTTTCCATCGAGCCAGGCAATGAAGTCGTCAATTGCCACGGCCTTCATGCCGCGGTTAGTCAACATGCGCATCTGTGCAGCAAAGCGATCGGGGGAAACACAATACTTCTGTTCCCAAGCATTGTGAGCTTCCCCCAGCCGGTGATACATCAAGACCACTATCTTTTTGGCATTCATGTCGTTGTCTTTTCTGTGGTGAGGCCAAGGAATGCAGCTTCACATGGTCCAATCATCTGCTGAATTACAATAAGCGCGTGGGTTGCCGTCCAGTGCATACCTCACCACTCATAGCCCAAGTCCGCCGCGATCGGGGATACCGCGCGCTTGAGTAGCCACTTTTCAAGTCGGCTGACCCAGGTTTTTCCGCCGCTTCGTTCCGAGCTACCTACTTTGGTGTTAAGAACAGAACTGTTCACCTGAATGGCAAGATATTGCTCTATCTCTTCAAGTGGTAGCCGGCCGTCAACAAGATCCTCATAACGGATCATGAGCGCATCCAGCTTCTTTGCATCCCTTAGGAATCCTTCCATAAGCTCGCGCCAATGGTTCCCGAACGCTGTGGGTGTGAATACCGGTTCGCCGGGATATGTGTTGTACCAGTTGCGGCCATAGCGGCAATAGGATTGGTAAGCATCAAGAGGGTTACGATAGAGGAAAAGGAACCTGGCATTAGGATAAAGCCAGCGCAGATAAAACCCATGTTCAACGCCGAGTCGTACCTCCTTAATACCCCATCTTGCGGTGCCGGCGCGTTTGGCTGGTTGGGCAAACATCGTGTCAAGAAAGGCACGATGACCTTTCCGTAAATCCTCCAGTGAGGGGAATAAATTGGCGATCCATTCTCCCGAAAGTTTATCTGGCGACGCCCCACCGTAATAGTAATCGGCGGGAGGCCAATCTGATCTGAATGCCTTGGTGGTATCCGCCAGGGCCTGGATCATTCCGCATTCGTCGTATGGCTCTCCCCATATGAGCACATTCGAGTCAGACATGATGAGCCGCTGAAGCAAGGTTGACCCGGAGCGCCAACCCGCGGACAAGAGAAATATTGGCGCCTCATGGTCATTGGTGCTATCGGCTGGACAGAGCGTTTGAAGTATTGCAGTGCCCGTTACTATATTCGGATGTTGCCGCAACGCGAGTTCATGCGCTGAGCGTGCCTGCGCAGTGCCTCTAAGTGCGGTTGTAAAATATTTCAGCATATCTATATTCTCTTGGCTAATTCAATGATATCGCCAACCTGGCAAAGAGCGGTTACCAACCATCTTTGCCGCGAGGCATCACTTCCACGCTTTACTCTTTGCCTGCGGAAGAAGAATTCCCGAGCTTTGGCGGTAAATATTCAATTCTTCCCACCCGTTGCATCAAGCTGCTGAGTGCTGTCTTGGCTTCAGCAAACGTCTTTGCCTTCGCGCGATAACTGCCGAGAATAGACGCTACGTTCTCTCCTAAACGCCAATGCAGGTATTTACTGCATATTTGATTATGAATATTAGTGAGGCGAAACGAGACTTTTCGAACTGCGAGGCGACTCCATCGCAGGAGTGGATTCTTGAGGCCGTCAAGATCCCGGAGGAACAATGACACAACGGCGTCCAATGCTTGTTTTTCGTTAAGGAGATCGTTCTTGTAACGGACTAACACATCCGCGGCTTTCACCTCGCAGAACCTTGAGCAAAAAAGGGTGTTGTCGTCGCGTCTGAAATAGTAGAGCGGTTCAGGGATATGGCAGCACTTGAATTGCTTCGCGATGCGTATGAAATAGTCATAATCTTCAACAAGAAACAACTCGGGGTCATATTCGCCTATCTCTTGATAGGCTTTGCGTGTGTAGAGAAAGCAGGCGCCAATATGATTTGTCCTTTCAAGGTGCAATTGGCTTGGGAGTCTCTCATGACGCATGTCAAGCGGCTTGCCAGTGGTGTCGGCGTCGGCAAAGAGGTAGTAGTCTGCGTAGACGAATTCGCAATCAGTGTTCTGTAATGCGTTGACCATCTTTTCGATCGCAGTGGGTGCGTACATGTTGTCGTCCGAGGTCCAGGTCAGGTAGTCGCCGCGGGCAAGCGAAAAGCCGCGATTGAGTGCTCTTGGAAGTTTGAGATTAGGCTCGTTTCGCACATAGTGGATGCGCGGGTCACTAAATGATTCGACGATTGCACGGGTATTGTCGGACGAATTGTCATCGACGACAATCAGCTCAAGATTGCTGTAAGTTTGAGAGAGGACACTCCGAATCGCGTGCGGAAGCACGTATGCCCGATTATAAGTGGGCAGTACTATACTGATAAGTGGTTTGTCCGCTGTGATGTCGCTCATGTGGCATCCTATTCCAATTGGGCGCCAGCGTCTTCGAGGATGCGTCGCACGATCTGAGCGCTGGCTGTGCCGTCGCCGTAGGGATTTACCCTGTTTGCCATCGCATGGTACGCATTTGTGTCGTCAAGAAGCTTTGAGGCTTCTGCCACGATATCACGACTATCCATTCCTACAATCTTGACCGTGCCCGCTTCAACGCCTTCCTGCCGCTCGGTGACCTTTCTCATGACAAGGACCGGTTTGCCCAGGCTTGGCGCTTCTTCCTGCAAGCCGCCGGAATCGGTTAGCACCATATAGGATCGTTTCATCAGGTGGACCATAGGCATGTAGTCCAGCGGGTCGATCAAGAGTATATTCTCGATGCCGGAAAGGACACTGTTGACCACTTGGCGAACATTCGGATTACGATGGACCGGATATACCAGGACGACTTCGTCCTTGTACTTGAGCGCCAGTTCCTTCAAACCATGGCAGATCGATTCGAATGCGGTGCCAAAGCTCTCCCGCCGGTGAGCGGTGACCAGTATCACTTTTCTGGTATCGAACGGGATGGACGCTAGCGGTGTGCCACCGAAGGTGAAGGAACGATTGGATACGTCCAACAGTGCATCAATGACAGTATTGCCGGTGACGGCGATACTGTCCGCCGGAATGCCCTCGTTCAACAAGTGTTGTTTTGCCATTTCGGTATGGGCAAAGAATAAATCGGCAACGGCATCAATGATTTTTCTGTTGGACTCTTCGGGATACGGGTGATTCTTGTTAAAGGTTCTGAGCCCGGCCTCGACATGACCGATTTTTGTGCCATTGTAGAAGGCCGCCAGGGCGGCGGCCATGGACGTCGTTGTGTCACCCTGTACCAACAGCATATCGAATTTTTCGGCGCGCAGAATTTTTGATACTTCCTGTAACACGTTCACGGTTATGTGCTCTAACGTCTGATTCTCTCGCATCAGGTTTAAGTCATAATCGACCCTGATATTGAAAAGCTCGATCAGTGGCGCCACCATGTCTTTGTGTTGGCCGGTAAGGCAATTCCTGTTCTCGATCAATCCGGGAAATTTCTCCAGCTCAGCTATCACGGGTGCCATCTTGATGGCTTCAGGGCGGGTGCCGAATACAGTGAGGACCTTAAGCACGTTTTTGTTCCCCCGCCTGCTTTAGTGCGTAGGCATCGAGGAAATACTTCACCGCCCAGCTGATCTCGGCTGAGGGAATATATTTCGCCCCTTTACCATAGCTGCCGTAGAATCCGCCGGATTTGTTCTGAATTTTCTCCAGGTAGCGAATGGCACGGTCGGCCCGTTCTTTTTTCCCCAATCTGTACCAGACAACCGCATATTGTGCGATGGCCGTGGAACAAGTCCATTCAACGTCGGGATAGGCTGGAATGCCGCCGTCAGGCCGCTGGCATTTTTCCACGTCGGCCATGCCTTGGCTGGCCAGGTCGATCTCTCCGAGTTCCCACAGCGCCTCCATGGCATAGGCGTGGAAATGCGCAAGCCGATTGAACGGTACCAGCGACTCCTGCTGTTTGTAATAGGACAACACATGGTTCGCAGTCTCAATGTACTTCGGAATGCCCAACAGCTTGCCTGCCTGGACAAGCGGGGGAAGTACGTACGTATGGATCAAATCATTGGCGAGATCGGTCCAGAGTTCGGTTGATGGCGTAGTTAATCGGCCGTTTGGTTCCACCTGCGTTACTACCCAATCGCAGGCCCGGCGCAGCGGCTGTTCAATGCCGTCCATGTCATTTAGCGCGACACACAGCCCGCGCATGATCTGTCCGGTATCAAATGTGTAAGGGACGCCATCGGGCGCGGGAAACGCGCCGTTCGGAAGTTGGATGGAAAGCAGCCAGCGGGTGCATGTCCTGGCGAGGTCCGGTTCACCCCATTGATACAGGGTCGGGATGAAGTAGCCGGTGACCTCCGGGTACGGCACTGGTTGCCTGGTGTGGACGATTATTCCTTTATCCTCCACCATGTTGTGCTTGAACCAGTCCATGGCCTTTTCATAGCTGGGCTTTGGTTTACGCCAAAAAAGCATCTTACAACTCCTCGTATTCTTATAATATTCTTGCTCTGTGATTCACGCCAAAAAACGGGGCGATCTAGGTCGCCGCTTATTTGGCAATGTTTGCCGCCGTTGCGGATTTCGACGGTTCCTTAATCCGCAGCACCTGATCGGCAGCAACCTTGCTCAATTCTTGTACTGTGCCGCTCGGCCAATGAACCTCTATCTTGTCAATCTCCAGATTCTTGGCCAGACCAAAGTGCAGTCGCTGGAAATTTTGCCCTTTCTCATGCGTGCCATTGTCTTGAACTCGCACCTGGGTCGAGCCGCCCGCAGTCACATAGACCAACGCGCCAATACCGTCACGGTTGGACTTTGCGCCTTCGAGATCAACTTCCAGCCAGTGATTGCCATTCCCAACGTTGTGATAAAGGTGATAGGAACCATTGTCGGAGGGCAACCCCAGGCTGCGGCCCATGCTTCCGCCGGTCGCAATGAAAAGATCCAGAAATCCATCGCGGTCGTAATCCACGGTCGTCACTGAATCACCGATCCCGGTTCGGTTCCCGGCCGCCCCTCCTGCCGAGCGAACGACATCGAAATGCCCGTCTCCTCGATTGAGCAGAAGCAAATTTTCCTGTTTGCCGATTTCACCGGAAGCCAGTACGAAAAGATCCACATCCATGTCATTATCGAAGTCGCCAGCAATGACGTTTACGCCGGCAACGAGATGCCTGTTGACGCCACGTTTTTCACTTTCTTCGACCAGTTTTCCACCTCGATTCATGAACAGGCGAGCAGGCGCTTTCTCATCACTTGCAGGGGTGCCAATAGCCTCCAAACCGGTAACAGCCTCGGAAGACGTGACTCTGATCTGGATTTCCTGATATGGCGACTTGCCGCCCATGGCCATGTCGTGCGGCGCAGTGACTCGCACCTCCCATTGATCTGGCGCTGTCATTCCAATATAAACACCCGCCTGTTTGCCTGGCTCATTAGGCGCGAGGCCTGAGTTGTCCGCCGATTTGGGCGACAAAGAAAACGTGAAGTTACCAGGGTGCGCGCCTTGCTTGCCGAGGTGGATTCGATCAGCCGTTAGCGCATCCGACGGCCAGGCGGAGGCGACCTGCACCGTTAGTTGGCCGGATGAGTGAAAGGTAAACCCCGCTGGCTTGTCGACGCTGGCGTTATCGATATGCAGGTCCGCGATGATTTCCTTGTCCCCTGGTTGGCCGAAGGCGACTGCTCCAGGGGGATTCCTTCGCGCGAGGAAAAGGTCAATGAGCCCGTCATTATCGAAATCAGCGGCGGCAATATCCTCGAAGGCCGTGGCCGGAAGAAGACCCAGTTCACGCGCCGGCAGCGTGGCAGTGTCGAATATTTGTGCAGTTCGATTTTTTGCGCCTGTGACTCTGCAGACCACGTTGGAATGATTGTCTTTGTTGAGCGCGGTGATTATGCAGAACATAGGTGCGCTCGAGGCAAACTTTAAGACATCGGATGAAGCCGTGAATTTGCCGTCTTCCTGCTGAAGAAAAACAAACGGTGGTTCAAGTTTGTCGAACCGCTTCTCAGCCCCCTCGAATAGGTCGAGTCGACCGTCGCCATCAAAGTCAAACCATAATGGCATCCTTGTGCGACCAAGGGGATTGGCTGTGCCCGCGGCCTCGGCAATATCTTCAAACTTTGTCCCCAGATTCAGGAAAAGCCGTTTCGGTTCCGAACCGATGCCCCGTCCCGCCCCGGTAAGTTGGACCAGGTCCTGCCGGCCATCGTTATTGAAATCAGCCCACACAGCGCCGTGTTTGTCACCGCCCAAATCCTTAGCAGCAAAGAGTTTGCCGGTTGCATCCTCGAATTGCCCCTTCCCCAGGTTTCGAAACAGCTTTGCGTCATTTAAATGGTTGGTCACATAGACATCAGGCAGGCCGTCATTGTCGAAGTCAGCCCAGGCGGCGCCGTGAGTTTTGCCAACATAGGCGATTCCAGAAGTGGCCGTAGCATCTTCAAACATGTCGGCGTTGATTTCGGTGTGGCGAAGCAAAATCACGCCGACGACAAGCGCGATCAGTGTTGCAATCACGAAAAAATAGCGCAATGCCTTTGAGGTCATGTCTTTAGCCCATTGTTTGCCGAGTAGGACATTTTACTTGCATCCTTGTGCCAGTATAAGTGGCTCGCCATAAGTTCTATAAACTACCACTTTGGTTGCGAGCATGTGCTTCGTGAATATTGGATTCTGTAACGGCATCGTGTACACGATGCTGTACGACTAGTTCACTACGCAGAACCTCCAAATAGCCGTGGCCAAAGCGTAGATCCGGTTCCATATGGTTACCTTCCGCCCACTCGTTCCAAGATTTCAGGAAGACCAACTGATGCTCCGGGGGTTTGGCCGATACGTTTTTGAGTGCTTGGCGTAGGCTCTGACGAAAGAGCTCAGGTGTAGAGTCCTGTATGATCAACCCGTTCATTCCGCTTCGTGGTGTATTGTCCCAGCTCGGAATCAAGCACGGCAGGTACTCCAACTGCCGCGTCCTCTCGGGAATAAAGCTGTTTAACAGATCTTTATATTGGTAAATGCTGAGACGATGTCTGCCTAGCTTAGTCCTAAGCTTAAGCAGGGGATATTGCCAAGGTACACTGCCCGTCAAGCCCGGCAGATTTTGTACCACTGCGGCATCGAAGCCGTCAGGCTTAGGATCCCATCCGTCATGATGGGCCACGCCAACCAAATAAATGCCCGGCAAACCCGCTCGCTCCGCCATTTGCCGGAATAGCCGGGCTACATGTTGAACATCCGGCACGTCCCTGGGTTTATAGATAATGAACAGTGGTTTGCCATCCACTCTCAAGTAGCGATCATCTCTGAATGCCTTCAACAGCTCGCGAAAGTGAGCCTCGAAATCCTCAGTACCTGGGTAGGTCTGCTCCATCAAGATGCGCTTGGGGTTGCCATGCCAGACGCCCGTCCACGTCGCATTTGCCCAGCACAAACAAAAGGGGAAGTCGGGGTGTCCTGATGCAAGAACTTCATTAAATGGCCGTTCGAGCAGGCGTTGTCCTCCGAACCAATAATGGTAATAACAAAAAGCCTCAACGCCATATGCACGTGCCATTTCGGCTTGTGCGGTTCGCGTCTCCGGAACACGAAGATCGTAGAACCCAAGGTCCGATGGGACATGGGGTTGGTAGTGACCACGGAAAAGTGGCTTGGCCTTTGCGGTGTTGGTCCACTCTGTAAAACCTTTTCCCCACCACTCATCGTTTTCAGGGATGGGGTGAAATTGGGGTAAATAGAAAGCAATTACACGTGTTTTGTTTTTCATGACTTTTATATTTGATTAACTTATGGACGTTGTTGTCCAGGAACAGTGCGTGCCACATGGAAAAATTTATGGACTGACTTCCTGACTATCTGCGGAGTCAATCGTAAAAGCGATGTGACTTGATATCCTTTAGCTAGCTGCGTCAAGCAGTCAATAGGATGCGCGTTAAAGTAATCTGAAATAACGTTGAAATCCACGCTGATCTCTTGGGATTCAGCTAAAAATTGGTGGGCATAGAATATTGCCCTAATGGCCGATAGTCGATCTCTGTAAAGATGATAGTTCGACTTAGCCAGAAGAAACATTTTCTTAGTTTCTGTGGCATCAAGCTTATGAGTGCTGTCTTCAAGTGCAATAATATCCAATGTACGGTAGTAGTAAAATCGGAATATCAACGTGCTGTGGAAGTCCATTAAATCTTTTTTATGAGAGGCATTATCCTGCTTCCAGCGGTACTCTGTAGTAAATATGGGTAATTGATGGAAGTCGTGTCGTTGGGCGATCCTAATAAAATGCTCCCAATCTTCGGAGTACCAGATGTCTTCATTGAAAAGACCGATGTCGAGCAAGATATCTCTTCTATATACGAGTGTATTCGGAACAATCCAGTTCTTTTTGAAAAATAATTCTTTCTCAAACTGTTTCGGATGTTTTCCTGGCTCCCTATATTTTTCCACAAACTTATCGTTGCGTATTTCTCCATGGCACCACCAGGCGTTTGAGTATACGCAAGAAAACTCCTCGTGATGCTCCAGAAATGACACAAGTGTTTCCAGGTGATTCGGATAGAAGATATCGTCATCATCCAAATAGGAGATATATCTTCCCCGCGCGTTGACCAGCCCTGCGTTCATGGCCCCGGAAGGGCCCTGGTTTTCATTAAGCTTAAAATATCTGATCTTTGGCGAATCGAATGACGATGCTATTTCGCCAATAAGGTCGGTGCCGCCATCATTAACGACGATAAGCTCCAGGTCTTGTAGGGACTGATCAAGAACGCTTTGAATGCTCTCTCTTATCTCTTCGGTGCGACTGCGGGTACGCATGATGACAGAAACCATGCACGATTCCACGGGGAGCTGCTCAGCCTTCTTGGGTTTAGCATACTCTTTTAACCGAATTAATTGCTGGCGAGTGTCGGGTTGATAAGGGTTGATGCGTAGTGATTCGGTAAAGACCAATAAAGCCAAGCGATACCTGCTCTGGCTCAATAATCTCAGCCCTATGGCGTTCAAAGGAGATGCCAAGAATGGTGTACGAAGCCATTCCCCGATTAAAGCTTCGTTGAAGTTAATCGTTCTCATAAATTGCCATGAATCGTTTTTGCGCCACCGCTAATCCCCGCTTACGCGAATCACCCCTGGCCATTATTCGATCTACCAAAGTATAAAATGGCTTTGCATCAAGCACGCTTTGCATGCCTAGCCTCAATGCGCTCTGCAAGGAGTTTTCTAAGAATGGCTGCTTGGTGGAAACGTGCATCATCATTTACTCAGAGACCTTACGGCCTTCGGACAATCGCCGAAACGGCCCAAGTAGTAATCACGTAACCCCATTAATATGGCTCTGTTGGTTGGATTGTTGATGTTTCGCTTGACCGTCTTTAGCCAACTTGAAAAAGACCATAGCAACTTCTTCGTCAAGGGTAAATCTGCTTTGGTCAAACTTAATGGGGGTAATAGAATTCGGCGCAAAGTGCAAAGGGTTTCCTTGTGCAGGTGGTTCATGGCCTGATGTGAAAGGTGATTTTTTGCCCAAAGCAACCTGTTCCGTTGCATGAAATAGCTAACTAATGGAGAGTCAGCTCCACCGAAGGACGAAGAAACCTTGTGCCAAAGTTTGGCATCAGGAGCAAAGAAGCACTTGTGTCCTTTTGCTCTTGCCCGATAACACCAGTCTGTCTCTTCGTATGTAAGAAAGAAACTTTCGTTCAATAGCCCAACTTCCTTGAATGTAGCAGAGCTAGCAAATAGGGCGCAGCCCACTATGTAATCCACCTCTGCCATGCGTTTATATTCGGTGATATCCGTCTGGCCATATCCAATGTGTTCGAAGTCATTAGTTCCGCTGTTCCAACGGCCACCAGCACACCAAAGTATATCTGGCTTGTCGTAAAATAATATTTTTGCACCAAGCGCAGAATTGAGTGGTAATAAGTTCTTTGCACTTACGAACGCGCTCAGTAAATCAGGAGGCACGATGGTGTCGTTATTTAGCAAAAGAACAAAATCTGCATCGTGATCGAGTGCCCAGCGAATGCCCACATTGTTTCCTCCTGCATAACCCAGATTGGCACCGGTTTGCAGGAGGGTTATGTCTGGATATTGCTTAGAAATGGCATCGACCGAGTCATCGGCGGAGCCGTTGTCCACGACGACAACTTCATGGTTTTGGTAGTCCAGTTGGCCGACAGACGCCAAACATTCAAGGGTGTCCTCCTTGCCGTTCCAGTTGAGAATGATGACAGCGACCCGTGGCGAAGGGGCATGTTTGGGCTTTTCTGCAACGACCAGAAACTGAAATGTTTCGGCATCTCGCTCCAACGAGTCGACCATTAGGCCGCATTTCTGGAGAAATTTTGCGAAATTATTTGGCAGGGATGGGCCACTGATAGTTGTGCCCATGTGTGCTATACATAAGCCTGCGTTCCAGAATAATTCCTCGACCGATTTGCGCGTAAAAAAATGCAGGTGGGTTCGGTCGAGAATGCCCTCGCTTCGATAATCCCATTTACCTTCAAGCAGGCTGGAAACAACTTCCCAGTTCTGAACATTGGGCAGGCTTACGACCATTTTTCCATCGGGCGAGAGTTTTTCTTTCAGTGCAGTCAATGTGGCCCACGGATCAATCACATGCTCAAGTACGTCCGCCGCAATGATGCAATCGTAGTAGCCATCGGCAAGCTCTGGCAAGGCTGATTCAATCGGAAGATTCCAGACCCGATCAAGAGACCCCGCTGCTTTGTTTGCGGCATCGCTCATTAGTTCTACACCGTGCACTTCCGCCGACTGTCGCGATTTGATTGTTGCACCAAGTACGCCCGCACCACAACCGACATCCAATACTCTGACTGCAGATGTGGGCACCAACTGAAGGATTTCAGGACGGGCATGAAAATAGTAGAGACTGCTGATTTCATCGGCAGCATTTGATGCGGCTTGCTGATCTATTGATAGGTTGGCCATGTTTTTATGAGATTCGTTATTTGGTGATGAGCGCATTTTCTTATGATCGGCAAGTATGAAAAAAGAAATACGGCCGTCAGGCTGAAGTTGCGGTGCTTGTTTTCTTGTCAGAACTGTTTTCAGTCAGCCCCCAATCGCCATCCAATGCAACAAACCCTTCGTGCTGAGCGGAAACAACAGCACGGTTGATATGGGGGGCAACAACCTGAATAGGCATGACATTCTCGCTATAAAAAATGGGTTGAAATGAGCCAGCAAGTGCAACCCCGAGCCGCAGAGAGTAAACGCCAGGTAAAAAAGGGAAGCTGCGAACCTTGTAACTCAAGGTGTAGATTCCTGGGGAGAGATTGCCTGGCGAGAGATTGCCAAGGCTTTGGCTGGTGGCCAGGTAGAGAAAGTCGGTTGTATGAATACCAAGCCCGAATATAGGTTCCGGGAGTGTTTTCTTTATTCGATAAGTCACTTGAAACTCGACGTCTTCAAGGTACTCGATAGAAGAGACTGGTTGGCCAGCCATGTTGAAAACTGACACGGACTCGATTTCAACGTCACCACTAGATTCTGTGCGATCTGTTTTGGCGGAGATTTTGGTTTCCTGAATCTGCTTGTCACTGGCCTCATAAAAGGCGTTGCAAACATCCTTTGGAGCTCCATCCATCGCAATCCTGCCGTGATTCATAAGTATCGTGCGAGTGCAGAGGCGTTCCACTTGACGGATGTTGTGTGATACCAGCAGCACGGTGTTACCCTGTTGTTTAATCAAATCCTCCATCCGGTCAAAGCACTTGCGCTGAAACGCCAGATCCCCCACCGCCAGCACTTCGTCCACGATCAAGATGTCTGCATCGATACTGGTGGCAATGGCAAATCCTAAGCGCACCGACATGCCGGAGCTGTAGCGCTTGATCGGCGTGTCAATAAACTCTTCCAGTTCAGCGAAGGCGACGATTTCGTCGAATTTCCTCTTGATCTCGGTTTTGGGGATGCCAAGGATGGCGCCATTCAGGAAGATATTTTCACGCCCAGTGAGGTCGCCGACCAATCCGGCGCCAACTTCGATCAGCGGGGCGACTTTGCCCTTGACTTTGACGCTGCCGCGAGTGGGGGTGCTGATGTTGGCGAGCATCTTGAGTAGCGTGCTCTTGCCCGCGCCGTTGTGGCCGATGATGCCGAGCACTTCGCCCGCTTCAACCTTGAAATCGACATCGTCCAGTGCCTTGAATAAAGGGCGTGCAGTCACATGTTCGCCGCGCAAGCGGGCGAGGGTGTTGTGCATGGTTTGCCTGAAGCCTTGCAGGGCGCCGAGACGGAATTCCTTGGTGACATGATTGACTTCGATGACGGCCATGGTGTGCTCAGATAACGTCCGCAAAATATGATTCCGCCCGTTTGAAAATCAGGTAGCTGATTGGGAGGAAGATTAAGGTCAAAACCATGCCAGGCCACATTGTTGAGAGGTCCGGCGGCAGGCCGCGCAGTACCACGTGTTGGAAGGCGTCGATGATGCCTGCAAGTGGGTTAAGCGTGTATACGGTATATAGGACGTTCGACCATTCCCCAGCGGCTTGATTGACCAGCAGCTTTTCCTTGACCAGGGTAAGCGGGTAGATCACCGGCGAGGCGTACATTAACAGCGAAAAGGCCACTGGCAGTGCTGAAGCCACGTCGCGGAAATAGACATTCATGGCGGCGCCGACCATGGAGATACTGAGCACCACCAGGATCGTGTAACCGATGATGACGGGCACCCATAGCATATATATCGTGGGGGTCATGTGATAATAGACCATTAACCCCGCCAGTATCAGGAAACTGATACCCAGTTCGACCAGTTTGGTGACAACGCTGGTGAGTGGAAAGATCTCGCGGGGGAAATAGATCTTGCGAATGAGGCTGGCGTTACCCACTACGCTGTTGACGCCTTCGGCGGCGGCCTCCTGGAAGAAGATCCAGGGCATGAGCGCGGCGAAGGTGAGAATGGGGTAGGGAATGTCGCCGCTATCGATGCCAACGAAGCTCTTCACCAGGGTAAAAATAAGCACGAGCATTAGCGGCTTTAGTACCGCCCAGGCTATTCCCAGGTAGGCCTGCTTGTAGCGCACGGTGATGTTTTTCCATGCCAGCGCGAACATCAGCTCACGGTAGGTGACTAGATTTTTGATGGCTGCGATCATTAAAACCAAATATCCAGAACTACTTCAGGGGTATATAGGTTAACCTAAACTCAATTTAATGTCCAAAAATCCGGGACTTGGTATAGTGTTTTGGGGGGCTTAGGAGGGGTAGGGCATCATTATCTTGTCCTTTGTACCCATTGCTAATTTATTGTGCCAATGGTACCTCCGCCCCTAAAGACGGCGTATTATACGTCTTTAAATTCCAAAAAATGAGGGGTAAGGGGCTATGAAACTACCAATAATTGCATGTGCGGTCGTTTTTGCATTTGCTGCTAAAGGGGTGACGGCGGCCTGTAATGCGCCTGCTACACAAATTCAAGATGCGGGTCTGGGTACCTTGTTAACCGGTAAAATGGTGTGCGCGGTCCGTGGTGGGGATCGTTGGCAGGAGGAGCATCATAGCGACGGGGAGCTTTGGGATTATAAAAGAGGTGATGGCCATCCTATTGATCCTAGAAAGAAAGTCGGGACGTGGGCGGTTTCGGGATCGGGCGCTAATACCATAGTTACCTATACCTATACTCCTGGGGGCACGTATTCCTATGGGGTTTGGGATAACGGGGGTGGCAGCTATAGTTTCTGCGGAACAGGCGGTATGGATTTTACCGTGAAAGCTATGGGTTCGCCTTGTCCCTGATAGTTGCCGTTTTTTGAACGGTGACGACACCTTCCGCTGAAATTTGTAATTTCATTTCCCGTTTTCCGCGAACAATACAATCGGTCAGGCCACCTCCTTGAGAACATTGAATCGAGGGGGTGAGGTCTGACCGGTTTTGTTTGCTGGTCGCCTGCTGTTGGCTTATATTGAACCCGGGTTATGGTGTGTCCAGGAGGGGCTTTCATGAGGCCATCTGTAGTTCTTGAAACCCATCGTCAAGCAGTGCGTGAAGCGGCGGCTCGTTTTCATACCGCCAACCCGCGTGTATTTGGCTCTGTGCTCCACGGATCAGATAGCGAACTTGATCTTCTGGTGGATGCGTTGCCGGGAGCTATGTTGTTTGATCTGGGTGGACTGCAAATCGAACTGGAAGAACTTCTTGGTGTGCCGGTCGATCTGTTGACGCCCGGCGATCTGCCGCCGAAGTTTCGTGCGAGGGTTCTGGCAGAGGCCCGCCCTGTATGAGCGGGAACCGTCTACCCGACTATCTTGATCACATACTGGAAGCTGCGCAACAGGCGTGTAACTACGTTGAAGGCTTGAACAAAGAAGACTTCCTTGCAGACAAGCGCACTCAATAAGCGGTGATTCTCAATATCATCGTCGTCGGAGAAGCGGCAACCAAGCTGCTTCAGAATTATGGTGAGTTCCTGGAGAAGCACTGACGTGCCGTGGCGGAACATGAAGGGAATGCTCAACCGTATCGCGCACGGCTACTTCGACATCACCTCGATGTGGTTGGGAGACGGTGCAGACGGCCTTGCCTGCCCGCTATTCGTAAAAGCGTGGATGACGAAGACCACAATGACTATGGAATGGAGTCCTGAAATAAGGCCTTGCCTTTCATCCATTCTTGACGAGTCGCGCCAGAAAGTCAGTGAACGGCACGATGTTCTGGTGCACGCTGGTACCGTGCAATCTATAGGTTATTATGTTGTGGAGTTTATAGGTTATGTGTCGAGGCTGAAATCGCGGCGTAGCCGCTCCTACGGGGTGTTGATGTTGTAGGAGCGCCTCTGGCGCGATAAGATATTTGGTGCGGTGAGAAATCTTTCAGGGGGAGGAAGGTGAGTGATTCCTTCTGCCCTAATTAACTGAGGTAAATCTCCAACGTCCGGGACTTTCCGGTATGTTTTCCTCCGGGAAATGATCCCGTATCCGTTCCCAATGATTATCACTCAGCCGCAACGTATGGCCAACTATAGGCGAATTCGATCATGTCGTTAATTTTGAGATAGGTTCTAATGCAATATCCATGTGCCATGCTGTGAGATTTCGGTATGCATGGCATCAGGTGCCAAGTCCAGTTCGCCTGGCCAAGTAACAACACCATACTCAATACGCGCTTGAGCAAAAAGATTTTCATCACGAAGCGCCGCAAACACACCAGCATCTTTGCTTGTTACTCGTTTCGACATATCAACAGTGCCTTCGGTGCCGTCGATGAATTTGATCCATAACCTGTAGGCAGGCAAAACGCGCAGTTCAGCCACGCGCCATGGGGCAGTAGGGATTACGCCAATGGCGGGATCTTGCGTGGGGTCTGTCTGGCTTCGCATAAGTTCCAGTCCTCCATTAATTCTTCACGATGTTCCGATGCCCATTCCAGTATCAGAGCTAATGCTCGCCGGGGCATTTTGCCTCTGAGTGTTTCTAAGGTGCGTATGTCGATCAGTACTTCATATTCACCGTATAGGGCATGAAAATGTGGTGGCGCGTGTTCATCCCAGAACATCTGAATCACAATGCCGTAAAAGATGCTTATCGTAGGCATTTAATTGACCTCACGCCATATGTAATTCCGATTTTTTTCACGCATCGCTACAAAGTCTACCAATCTCATGTCTAACTTATGATGTGGCCAAAAAAATCACTATGTGCCACGCGTTATCGATTCCACGTTACCATCCACGGGTATTCTACCCGTTCGCGCCACCACTGGGATCCCTCTTGTAGTTCTAGCCTCAATAACCTATCGGCCAAAGCGAGCTCGTCCTCAGTATACAACACCCGGCCAGCGTAGTCTGGTGGGGATAAGGTTTGACCGATGTTGTCGCATAAGCGAGTCAATTTATGGCATGGACGCCATAAATTGGTAATGAGGTAGCGACACTATCGCCATAAGCCACCGGCTTTTCCGGTGGCCATTTAACTTGCAATTTCATTTCCCGTTTTCCGCGAACAATACAATCGGTCAGGCCACCTCCTTGCGAACATTGAATCGAGGGAGTGAGGTCTGACCGGTTTTGTTTCAGGTTTAAGGCGACAAGAAAGTTGTCTGTGAGTGACTCTTCGTTTGCGTTTGTGATTTCAATTCGCCAGTCACCGGGTTCGGTGATTTGTTTACGGTTGCCACGATTCAGGATTTTGTAAAGTTTTCCGTTGTTATCGTAATTCTTGCCATCGACCCAAAATTCCTTGCCTGGACCGCCAATGGCTTTGATCACAGGTGCACCAGGGATCAATACTTTTCCTTCAAGTATGCCGCCCGTATGTTTGGGGTTGTTATCCGGTAACACGCTCGCCAGAAATTGATTGGGTGCTGTCAACACGGGCTGTTCCTGAAAGTGGATGAGCCAGCGGCTTGTGAATGAGGGATTGGTTTTGGTGATGGAGTCGTAGACCAGAAACAGGTCATTAATCCGGTCATAGATGACGGTGCGCAGATAGCGGTTGACGCGCAATGTGCGGCTGGAGAGTGTTCCTTCACCTGAGAACTTGTTGGTGTAGGCGGCAGTGATATCGGCGGTGATGGATACAACGCCATTTTTTTCTTGTAGATGAGTGATGCTGCCGGTGTGATAAATATCGCGCCTGGCCTTCCATTCTGCGATATCCAACGGATTGGGGTAGATTTCGATATCGCCGCCAACACGTCGCTGACCGCCATCGTTGGCGATGGGGCGGGGTGCCGAGTTGAAGTCGTTGTTGGAAATGGCGCCACTCTCGTCAGGATCGGTGATGGTGGCGACGTTGTGAGCAATGGTTTGGTAGGCATAATTCACGTGATGGTCTGTGCCATAGTCGTCATACAGGCCGCTGTCGATGGCGAGGGCACCGCCTTTGTAAAGCGTGAAGCTGCCTTGATCGAGGTGTGTGAACGATGAGTAATTGTCGCCCGCCTTAAAGGTGATGTAAGTGGCATCGGGTCCCCAGCCGCTACGCATGACGACCAGGCCGATGCCGTCGAAGTATCTGGTGAGCGGTAGCTGAGTTATGGCATTGGGTTCGTAGAGCCTGTTGTCAGATAGCGGCCCCCATGGCCAACTGGTAGGCACCGGGTCTTTAGGAGGCGTAGCCAGGCTATAGGCAGCGGTGTGGTGATATTCGAGGGCCAGGGCAAGGCGGTCGGGTGCGTCACGATTGAATGAACCGCTATCACCAAGGTGCATTTTGGCGCCATCGGGGCGAATGCGATACACCAGAAAATCGAGAAAGCCGCGGATTCCGGATTCGGTCTTGAAGTAGTCTTCGCCGGTGGCGCTACGCCACATGTTGGGGAGTTGATAGATCGCCTGGCCGATGCCTTCGCCGACGTGATCGGCGCCTTCGTGCCAGCCACCGTTTTTGCCCATCACTTGCCGCCACACAGGCAGGGCGCGGTTTTGCCACAAATCGGCAGTGAAGGCCATCACCGGCTCGCCGCGGGAATCATCTTTATAGAGCGCGATGCTACAGGCCATCAGCGCCTGGATCGGGCCAGTGTAGAGGGTGACGTTATAGGGCGAGAACGGCGCACTGCGGATGACGTCGATCAGATAATTACAGCCGTGAGCCAGTTTGTCGCGTAATTGCTGGCGTTGTGATTCGCTCCAGTCGCTATAAAGCCAGTCGTAGGCGAGTGCAAACAGTTTCCCTTGCTCGTGGCCGCGCCAGCTGGGTTTTATGGCGATCAATTGATTGAAGACAGCATCCAGATCCTGGCTTCCGGGTTCGACATAGGCCATGAGGATGGCGGCATTGAGATTGCCATGGCCGCCGTTGGCTTGTGCGCGATTCATGTCGATGAATCGCGGGTTCTCGGATTTTAGACGGATAATATCCTGCATCGAGGGGGCAGGAAGACGCGGGTGATCGAGACGGAAATTCGGTAATGAGGCTGGGGGTAGCGATTCCGGTGCCGGATATTCGTGCTTGATGCGCGCCATGACCACGGCTTCGGAATCCTCAGTTTCCTGGATCAGCACCAAACCAAGGCCGCCGAGTGACAGAATAACGAGGCCGATTCCGATTAATGCCTTACGTGGAAAATGGATCGCCGAAGGTATACGATCTGAATTTCTCGCAGTTGCGCGAATAGATTCCGCCAGCCATTGGCATAGACGTCGTCCCAGCCAGGCTGCACCAAGTGCAATCAAAATGTTGGTGGGATCGGGATGTGAATGAGCAATGAACAGCTTTCCTGCCTCAATAATGAATGCAGTGACAGCAGTTGTTAATAATAGACCGAATAGTGGCGGTTGTCGGAGAGGGGTTGCACCGCTGGCATGCCAGAGCCAGAAGCCGATCCCGAGAGGCAAATAAATCGCCGTCTGAGCAACGAGGCTGGCAACGGCTTCGGTCTCAGTGGTGAAGTAATGATAATAAAGAGGCAGATAATGTTGCGCGCTGAGATTGTTGCGGACGATTTCAAAATCGTTCCATGACGCGTTGGTCCAGCCGTTAAGCAATGCAGCAAGCGCAAGGTACGGAAAAAATGCGAGTAACAGTGCGGGTCGCAACCAGCGGGCATGATATTGCGCTAGTTGTGGTGAGGGTGGATCGCGCAACCAAAGCCCCAGGCCGATGCCCGCAGCTTTGGCAAGGGCAGCGGTGACGGTGCTGACACCGGAGCTAATCAGAAATTGAGCAGCTTCGATGCTTGTGCCAATTCCCGCAGCGATGAGGAATCCGAATGCAGGACGGAGCATCCCGTGTTGTAGCAGTCGAATCAGCAACAACCCCAGAGGCAACGCGGCGACTGCTTCCGCCAGCCATTGACTGCCGCAACGCATCACCGATCCACAATTATCGATGCCCCATCCGTAGTTGCCGTTAAGCAGCTTCCATTGTAAATCAGACATCGAAATAACAAAGTCATAGGGAAACAGTGCCAAGCTCAAATAGGCGAGTGAGTAGAGTGTTAATCCCGCGGTTACTGCCGCTGGGCCGGGACGGACTAACGCTGAGGTGAGGCTGGCAAGCCGGGAATGACCGGCTGACCACAGCACGACACCGAGCAATGTGCCGATGCTTTCCGCAATTAAATCATTGAGTGAAACAGTTCGGGGTTCGAAAAAAATTTGTGTGAACTCGACACCAACGGCAAGCGCAAATCCCAGCCCTGCCGGGATAATCAAAGCAAAAAAACGGGGCAACCAACGTAACTGGCTTAACCACGTTACGCCAAGATAGGCGAGCGGTATGTAAAGCAGAATATTGGCAATCCAGTCGGCGCGAGAGACAATGCCAAGGTTTAGATAAGGGATATGACGAAACTGCTCGATGGCTGTGGTCAGAGTGTGAGGTCGTACTTCGAACGGCATCAGGCTGCCGTAAATAATCAATACAGCCCAAGCAAGCCAGAGCAGAAAATAGCGGGTTGGTTTATGAGGCATCATTGAGCTTGGAGGACGGTATGCAATTTAGGTTATTGGGTTGGAGCTGTGGTCACGTCATTAGGGGGATTGCTGGTAACAATAGTCTCAATCAAGCTTCGATTCGATGACATTTTGATTTGCCACTGTTTAGTAACATTCTTTGATGTTACTTCAAAATCAATTTGTTGTTCGGTCTGACTGAGTAATTGAGCCTTAAATTCAGAGGCTGTGGTGTTTGAAATGTTTGGGCGAAGGACAGTAAGGAAGGTGTCCGTGGGCTGCGGTTTGGCCGGGGAGAGTTCAATCCGCCAACGACCTGGTTCAGCCAGCGGCTTTCTGACGCTCATTTCTTTGATCAGGGTGCCTGCCTCATCAAAATTCTGATTACCTACCCAGAATTCAAAACGATCCCCGCCTACTGTATTCACAAGATGTTGCGCAGGAAGCAAAAAGACACCTTCGAGGACGCCGCCCGCGTGGCCGGTTCGGTTTTCGGGCGCGATGGCAGTGGTAAAGCCCTGTTCAGTGATGGTGAAACGGTCCTGGCTATGTAATAGCCAGCGTTTGCGAAACTCTGGATGAGTGGCGGTCACCAGATCAAGAACCACGATGACATCGCTTTCCCGATCATAAGCGAACAAGCGCTTGTAATTTTCAACCCGGCGAGTGCGATGCGAGAATGTGCCGCTACCGGACATGGCATTGGTATAGGCGGGCGTGAGGTCGGCGATGATGGTGGTGATGTTGTTCTCTTCTTGGATTTTTTCAATCGTCGCCGTATGGAAAGTATCGTGCTTGACGAGCCATTCTTGCAGATTGATGGGTGCAGGATCGATGCCCCAGCCAGAACCAATGCGTCGTTGACCACCATCATTGGCGATGATGCGAGGTCTGTTGGGTTGTTTGCGATTTGGAATAGGTACGATGTCATCAGGATCGGTGACGGTGATCAGATTATGGGCGATGGTTTGATAGGTGTAATTCATATGATGATCCGAACCATAGCTCGGGCCATAGTAGCCACTATCGATGGCGAGTTCACCGCCTTTGTAAATAGTAAAGCCGCCTTGATCGAGATGACTGTGCGACCAGAAGTTATCGCCCGCCTTGAACGTGATGTAGGTGGAGTTAGGTTTCCATCCGCTACGCATGATGACCAAACCAGTGCCGTCAAAATATTTTGTCAGTGGTAGTTTCTCAATCGCTTTCGGATTGTAGAGCGTATTGTCGGTCAGCGGTCCCCAAGGCCAACTGGTGGGAGTGGGGCGTTGCGGTGGATTGGCGAGGCTATAGGCTGCGGCATGGCGATATTCCAGCGCCAGAGCTAATCGATCTGGTGAATCACGATCAAACCATCCTGCATCGCCGAGCCGCATATGGGTGTTATCAGGGCGGATGCGATAGACAAGAAAATCCAGGAAGCCGCGAATTCCCGGTTCAGTTTGAAATAAATCTTCGCCAGTGGCTTTGCGCCACATGTTGGGAACTTGATAAATGGCGCTGCCGATGCCGATGCCGACGTATTCGCCGCCTTCGTGCCAACCGCCGTTTTTGCCCATCACTTGTTGCCAGACCGGTAAAACATGATGTTTCCAGAGATCGTGAGTAAAGCGCATCACTAACTCACTTTCATGGTGGTCGCCATAAACGGCAATGGTGCAAGCAACCAGGGCCTGTAATGGTGCATTATAAAGATAAACATTGTAGGGCGAGAGTTCTTCGCTGCGAAGAAGATCGATTTCATATTCGCATCCCTGCATCAGTTTGTTGCGCAAAGTTAGTTGTTGGCGTTCGTTCCAGTGAGGGTAGAGCCAGTCATAGGCTTGGGCCAGAGGTTTGACCTGCTCATGTCCGCGGTCGGAGAATTTCAGACTCATTAATCGATGATGGAGTTTGTCTAGTGTTTCGGGTTCCGGGTTAATGTAGGCGGTCAATATCTGTGAGTAAAGATTGCCTTGCCTGGTGGCTTCTTGTTGGGATTTAATAAAGTCAGGGTTATCACGTTTAATGCGTTTGATGTCATCCGCGCTCGGCGCGGGCAGACGTGGATGTTCGAAATGAAAATTTGGCAGTGAAACGGGTGCCAGATCTGCAGGTTGAGGATAACCGCCAAAGTGGGGAGTTTCCGCGGCAGGGGCTGGGCCGGGCGGGGTTGAATACCACACGCCAATGCCAACGAAAAAAATCATCATGATTTGCGCGAGGGTGGAGCGTCCTATGCGTGGCGTAATTGTTTGTCTTGTCAGGTCGTTGCGGGCGGCAGAATGGGCCGAGCTTTTTCCCAGACGCAGATAGAGCCAGGCGGTCAACCAGGCGCCAACGACCACTAAGATATCGGTAATGTCGGGATAGCGCCCGGCAGTAAATTGTTGTTTCCATTCCAATGAGAAGGCAAGAAAGCCAATAGCGATAACGCCGGTGATGGAGGGTAACCACAGACTGCGGCCGCGCCAGGTAGCTGCTGCACAATAGGCGATGGCGGCAAAGATCCAGGCTTCTTCGAGAAAATTGATAATGCCTCTAAGATCGGTTTGTCCCTTGAAAGGAATCCAGTTGAATGCGTAGAGGCTGTCAGTGACGAGTGGTCCGGGTTGAGATTGCTTGAGCGCATAGGCAACGACCAGGCATACGGTGGTAATGACGAGCTTGGGCCGTTTGCCAAAGCCGAGAATGAGAAAGACACCTATGATGCCGCTAATGCTGCCGCCTAATTCGGTAAGTGTGATGGCATGAGTCTTGAGTGCAATATTGAGCAGGATTGCGATGGAGGCGATGGTTGTGAATAAGATGCCACTGATAAGTTGGCGCTGCGGTAACGTTGATGCAAGCAGGCCCAAGGCAATGATTTGAAGGCTGATAATTGCCGTTTGTGTAATATTGAGCTCGCCCCAGGCGAGATCCAGCCCCATTTCCGGAAGCGTTTGTCGATAAAGACCGTACAGCAGTATTGGCAGAGTGGGAACGATAATCGATAGCGCCCATAACGTCAGCGCAGAAAGGCCGACGGTACTCGCAGGGGTGAAGACGAAATGTTTTTTATAAAAACGGCGTAGTGATTGGCCGACGAAGGATCGTCGCGAAAAGACAGTGGCAATTATTGCACCACAGAGTGCACCACTGATGTTGAGGAAAGCATCGAAGAGCGAGGCGATGCGCTCCGGTAACATCAGTTGCAGTATTTCGAGGCCGATGCTGAGGATGCCTGCACTTGCAGTAGCATAGAGGATGGCGCGCAGAAAGGATGTTCGATACACCAAGGCCAGTGTTAATAACAGGCCGAGCGGGACATAGGCCACGAAATTGGTGACAAAATCAGCGAAGGTGAAATAGGTGGGCCAGAATTCGGCGACCAAGCGTGCCAGTTGAAACCGTTGGCCATCCCACCCTGAGAAGGGTGACAGCGAGCCATAGGCAATCAGGAACAGATACCCTATGATGGCCAGGAGCAGCAGCAGGCTCGGGGAGTCGCGTTCACTGGTGACGGTCATAGGTTTAATGGATGACATGGAAGCTCCGATGATAAAACAAATTCTGTCCTGGCTGGGAATTTTGGCGCTGTTCTTTTTTGAATATGGCGTGGCGCAAGCGGCGCTTCCAGACACGCTTGCGAGAGTCAAACTCTCAATCGTGGGCGTCGGTACCCACCAGGCGATTCGTAGTCCGGCAACGCGATTGGTGGGTACGGGTTTTGTGGTGGCGGATGGTCGGCATGTGATTACCAATGCGCACAATATCGTTTCCGAATTCGCGGAGAAGGAGTCACTGGCGGTGCTGATTCCGGATGAGGGTGAGCGGTACATGCGCCTGGCAACGTTGATTGCCAGGGATGACGATCATGACCTTGCCTTGTTGAAATTTTCCGATAGTCCGTTGCCCGCCTTGAGTCTGGGCGATAGCCGACACGTCCGCGAGGGTGAGAGTTATGCCTTTACCGGATTTCCGCTTGGGGAGTCGCTCGGGTTGCGCCCGGTAACGCATCGGGGGATGATTTCTGCCATTACTCCCATCATCATGCCCGTAAATTCGGATAGCCAGTTAAATGCGAAGTTGATTAAGCGCATGCGATCGCCATTTATGGTGTTTCAGCTCGATGCGACGGCGTATCCTGGCAATAGCGGTAGTCCGGTGTTTGATATGGAGACCGGTGAGGTGATCGGGGTCGTCAATAGTGTGTTTGTCAAAGGGAGCAAGGAAAATGCCATCGAACACCCGAGCGGAATTTCCTATGCCATCCCTGGCCAGTTCGTTCGGGACTTGTTGATCGGCGCAAAATTGATTCCACTCGAATAGGCCATTTTATTAGTATGGCAATTGCTTGGGGTTGGGTAACGTAAAGATGGTTTTTAAATTCCTTTTTATCGCCGATTTGACGGCTACCCGCCGAGGTTGCTATAAAACCTGAGTGATCTCCCAGCGTATTCTCTGGGCAGAGCGTGAGCAGTATCAATCGTCTCTTAGGGGGGGACCGTATGAAAGCAGTTCGTAACAAGTTCAGTGCATTAATCGCTGCGGGCGTCTTGGCAATGGGTGGGGCGTCTCTGGCGCAAGCTGCGGACGCCAAAGCAGGCGCGGACAAATCCGCGTTGTGTGGCGGTTGCCACGGAGCGGATGGTAACAGCGAGGATGCGACATTTCCGCGTCTGGCCGGTCAGTATGCCGGTTACATCGCCAAGCAGATAAAAGACTTCCAAGGTGGTCATCGTGCCAACAATGACACCATGGCCGGCATGGCGGCGACCGTGGCTTCGGAAGAAGATGCCAAGGACATTGCAGCCTATTTCTCGCAACAGAAGATGAAAGGACAAATTACCAAACCGAAACAGGATTTGGTGGCCGCTGGAGAAAAGATCTTTACCCAGGGTAATCCGCAGTCAGGGGTTTATGCCTGCGTCAATTGCCATGGCGAAAATGGTAAAGGTAAGTCCGAAACGGTCTCTGTCTTCCCGGTAATTGGTGGCCAGCACCGTGATTACGTGATGAAGCAGCTGAAAGAATTCCGCGATGGTGCCCGTGCCAATGACCCGGCCGGTATGATGGCGGCAATTGCCAAGAAGCTGAGTGACAAGGAAATCGAAGCGTTGGCTGAGTATCTTTCAGCCAAGCTGTAAGTTGATAGGGTTGTTGATGTAGGGGCGGGTTTAAAACCCGCCCCTACTTATTTTGTAGACTATGTTTGATTTCTTTAATGCGAGATTAGAATCCGGGCAGGATCTTTTAAACTGTATTCCAGACCATCTCATGGGTGACAGTGATATAGCCGTGAATCAGACGGTTGCGCATACCGGAGATTTCGCCCCAATGAATATCAGTATGCTGGGCTTTTAGCTCGGGACTTGGTTTTGTTGCTGCTTCTCCGATAATTTCAAGATTACGAATTACTGCATCTTGAATCAATTCTTCGGAGAGGAAGTCCGCCTCATTTTTGCCGCTGACATAGCGGAACGTTTTCCCAATAGCCTCTTCAATGTGTTCCAGATAATCCAGGTCACGCAACTGCTTATTTACAGCGGACGTGCCTCCTGGAGTACTCGAGTGCGTATTTTGGGTAGAAGATCTCCGGGTGTCAGGACGTCAACCGTGACCCCTAGTTCTTGTTCGATTTCGTTCTGGAGGTGCACCATGTCGAGGAGAGTGGTGCCTCGAGGGACATCCACCAGTAGATCAAGGTCGCTGGATTCTGTATCGTCGCCGTGTAGTACGGAGCCAAACACGCGAATGTTTTTAACCCCAAGTCTGGCCGCCAGTTTGAGTATCGCTTCCCGGTGATTCCGGAGTGCCTCTGATGGTCTCACGGGAGACTCCCAGGCTGGTTGATCTAAAGTAACAGTATACAGCTTTCTTGGGGTTAAAAAAAAGTAAGTCAGGTCTTGTCTCTTGGGGACGTTATTTTGTCTTCTGAAGCAAAAATTCCAACAATGCCTTCTGTGAATGCAGACGATTCTCTGCTTCCTCCCATACCACGCTTTGACGACCATCAATCACTTCCGCACTCACTTCTTCACCGCGATGTGCAGGCAGGCAGTGCATGAACAGGCAATCGGATTTGGCTTCGCGCATGATGTCAGTCGTTACTTGATAATCGGCAAAGGCGCGTTGGCGTTGCAGCATTTCCTCTTCCTGGCCCATGCTGGCCCAGACGTCGGTGACGATCAGGTCGGCATCTTTGGCGGCCCTTAACGGATTGGGTTCCAGGATCACGCGTTCCGGAGCTTCGGCGACGATATCGCGGTGCGGCTGATAGTCCGCAGGTGCCGAGATTACCAATTGAAAATCGAATTGCTTGGCGGCGTGAATATAGGAATGACACATGTTATTGCCATCGCCAACCCAGACCACGGTCTTGCCGCGAATTTCGCCGCGATGCTCGATATAGGTTTGGATGTCTGCCAGTAATTGGCAGGGGTGATGCAAGTCCGTCAACGCATTGATCACCGGTACATGCGAGTGTGCAGCGAACTGTTCGATCTTCTCATGCTCATAAGTGCGAATCATGATGATGTCGACCATGCGCGATAGCACGCGTGCCGTATCGGCAATCGGTTCACCACGGCCGAGTTGAGTGTCACGCGGTGAGAGGAAGATGGCATGACCGCCGCATTGCGCCATCGCGGCTTCAAAGGCAACGCGGGTACGGGTCGAGGATTTTTCGAAGACCATGCCCAGCACTTTGTTGCGGAAACTATCGTTGAGCTTGCCCGCCTTGCGCTCGGCCTTGAGTTCGATGGCGCGCGTCAGCAATTGCCGCAGTTCGGCAGGGCTGAAATCCAATAGGTTTAGAAAATGACGTACGGCCACGCGGTAACCTCCGGCCTTAAAGTTTGCGGATCAAGCCATTGAGGGTGGCGACGATCTGGTCGACCTCAGCGGCTTGAATGATCAGAGGCGGTAGCAAGCGAATCACCCGCTCTGAAGTGACGTTGATTAGCAACCCGGCGGCGAGTGCTTGGCCGACGAGTTCACCACAGGGGCGATTCAGCTCAATACCAATCATCAACCCCAGGTCACGCACCTCTTTGACCGTGGCGCAACCGGCGAGAGCCTCACGCAGGCCGTTGGCCAGCCGTGCGCCCATGGCCGAAGCGTTTTGCAGTGCCTGAGCGGCTTCGAGAGACTCGATCACGGTTAGGCCCACAGCGCAGGCCAGCGGATTACCGCCGAAGGTGGAGCCATGGTTGCCGGGCTTGAAGACGTTTGCGGCCGCGCCGCGCGCCAGACAGGCGCCAATCGGCATGCCATTGCCCAGCGCCTTGGCGACAGTGATCACGTCCGGAATGGCGGTGCCATGTTGATAGGCGAACCATTTACCGGTACGGCCCATGCCGGTCTGGATTTCGTCCAGCATCAACAACCAGCCGTGCTGGTCGCAGATGCGGCGTAATTGCGCCAGATAATCTTTGTCTGGGATATTGATGCCGCCTTCGCCCTGCACCGGTTCGACCAGAATGGCGACCATGTTGCGATTGTTGGCCGCGATGTGCTCAACGGCGGTAACGTCGCCGTAGGGCGCCCGCACAAAGCCATGGACCAGCGGCTCAAAACCCGCCTGGATCTTGCGATTGCCAGTAGCAGTGAGGGTGGCCAGCGTGCGGCCATGGAAGCTGCCTTCCATCACGATGATGGTGGGATCGTTAACGCCTTTATTGTGGCCATACAGCCGTGCCAGTTTGATCGCGGCTTCATTGGCCTCGGCGCCGGAATTACCGAAAAATGCCCGCTCCATGCCAGCGCGCCGAGTCAACTCTACCGCCAGTTTTTCCTGATTGGCGATACCGTAGATGTTTGAGGTATGAATCAGTTTTTTGCCTTGCTGGCACAAGGTGTCAGCCACCTTGGGATGCGCGTGCCCCAGACCGCAGACGGCAATGCCGCTGATTGCGTCCAGATATTTTTTCCCTTGGACATCCCACAACCAAACGCCTTCGCCCCGTTCGAAGCTGACGGGCTGGCGGTTGTAGGTGGTCATTAATGCATCGGTCATCTGCGCTCACATCCCAAAAACAAAAGGCAGCCCCAAAGGCTGCCAGTCGACAATGGCCTAATGTTAGCGCCTTTTTTTGGGGGTAGCAATGGCCGCTCCGAGGCGAAGAGCAGGGGCCGGGAAATCCCTGGCCACCCACCGGCGGTCGCATCCCCTACTTATGCCAAGCCTGGAGTTTTTCCCGGATCAGGGGCATTGCCGCCTGGGTCGCCTTCTCTCCTTCGAGGATGGTCAGGTGTTTGCTGTCGAAGTCGGAGGCGCCGATCATGTCCGCCTCGGGGCGGATCACCACATCGGCCTCGGCCCGTTCAAAGTTGCTGATGGTTTGCCCCATGATGCTGAAAGTCTGTAACAACACATCGATCGTGCCTTCGACGTTGACAGTGCGCGGTCTCTTGGAGATGTCGACGGCGATCACAATGTCTGCCCCCATGCTGCGGGCCACCCGGATGGGGATAGGGCTGACCAAGCCACCGTCAACATATTCGTGATCGCCAATGACAACGGGCTGAAAAATGCCGGGGACGCTGCTCGAGGCGCGTACCGCCATGCCGGTGTTGCCACGGCGAAACACAATCATATCGCCGGAGTGCAAATCAGTGGCGACCGCAGCAAAAGGTTTCGCCAGTTTTTCCATTGGCCGGTTGTGCAGTGATTTATTGATGAATGACTGCAACAGCTCCCCTTTGATGAAACCACGGTTCGGCATCGAAAAATCACTGACGCTCGACTGCTCCATTTCAAAGGCGATTTTCTGCAGGTCAAAACCGCTGTAACCGCCGGCGTAGAGGGCGCCGACGACGCTGCCAGCGCTGGTGCCGACGACCATGTCAGGGATAATGCCTTGCCCCTCGAGCACCTTGATCACGCCGATATGGGCAAAGCCACGCGCCGCGCCGCCGCCCAGCACTAGCGCGATCTTGGGTTTAATGGGGACTTTGCTTGGTGTTGGCGGTGTAACTTCGATGGGCGCAGGAGTTTCGATGACCTCGGGTTCGTTCGTTTCGAGCGCAATGGGTGGCGTCGCAGGCTGAGTTGCGCAGGCTGAAAGAAGCGTTGCAATCAGTAACAGGGTCGGCCAGAGGTACAGATTGATGTGGTGGTTTCGCACCGGCGGTTCACTATTAGGCATGGCAACAGATACTGTACTGCATGCGTGCCTGAGTCACAAACGCGAGACTTCAAGGAGAATGCGACGAGAGGGTGGCGTGAGGATGTAACTACCTTGGGGTTTGCTTCGATGTAGGGCGGGTTAGCCCGTCAGGGCGTAACCCGCCAAGCCGTCTTAATCAACCAAAGTTCTTGGCAACAAAATCCCAGTTGACCAAGTTGTTGAGGAAGGTCTCAACGAACTTCGGACGCAGGTTACGGTAATCGATGTAATAGGCGTGTTCCCAGACGTCGACGCAGAGCAGGGCCTTGTCGCCGGTGGTCAGTGGCGTGCCGGCGGCCCCCATGTTGACGATGTCGACCGAGCCGTCAGCCTTTTTCACCAGCCAGGTCCAGCCGGAGCCGAAGTTACCGACGGCAGAGGTCTGGAAGGTTTTTTTGAATTCATCGAAGGCGCCCCATTTCTTTTCAATGGCTGCGAGCAGCGCGCCACTGGGCTTGCCGCCGCCGTTGGGCTTCATGCAGTTCCAGAAGAAGGTGTGGTTCCACACCTGGGCGGCGTTGTTGTAAATGCCACCACTGGCTTTTTTGATAATGTCTTCCAGCGCCAGTTTTTCAAACTCGGTGCCGGGGATCAGGTTGTTGAGGTTGGTGACGTAGGCCTGATGATGCTTGCCGTAGTGATATTCAAACGTCTCGGCCGACATGTGTGGCTCAAGGGCGTTTTTGGCATAGGGTAGGGCTGGCAGTTCGTGTGCCATGGTCGTGTCTCCTCCGGAAATTGGAATGGCTGACTAGTGATTGTGTTAGGTGGACTAAGTCTAAGCAATGACTGAGCCCCATGCAAGGTTGGGAAAAACAGGGGAAAGGACACAGATAAAAGGTAATATGGAAAAAATCTTTTATCATTTGCCATTTATCTTTACCCTGATCTGATGATGAATGCGATTGAATTATCCTTGTTTTCTAGCCGGATTAACGCCGTCTGCGATGAAATGGGCGTGGTGCTGCGGCGCACGGCGCAGTCGCCCAACATCAAGGACCGGCTCGATTTCTCTTGTGCGGTATTCGACGCTACGGGGCAGCTCTGTGCCCAGGCGGCGCACATCCCGGTACATCTGGGCAGCATGGCCTATGCTATGGCAGGGATTGTCGGTCAGCTTGAATGGCGATCAGGGGATATGGTGATTGTGAACGATCCCTTTCTTGGTGGGACACACTTGCCGGATGTGACGCTGATTGCGCCGGTGTTCGTTGATGATCAGTTAACCGCCTTTGTCGTGAATCGCGCCCATCATGCCGACATCGGCGCCAGCACGCCGGGCTCGATGCCGGTGTCCTCGCGTCTGGAAGAGGAAGGGATGATTATTCCGCCGTCTTATTTGCTGCGTGATGGCGCAATCGCCCCATCATTTTTCGATTCGCTGTTGCGAGCAACAGGTAATGCCGAACAAAGCCGGGCCGATTTTGCGGCGCAGATCAGCGCCAATCGCAGCGGTGTGCAACGGGTGGCGGCACTGGTGCAAGCATTGGGCATTGCACAATTTAATGTTGCGCTGCATGAACTTAATGCCTATGCCGAGCGCCTGGCGTTAAGTGCCTTGCGTGAGATTCCTGCGGGCCGTTATTGCTTCAGCGATGTGATGGACGATGATGGTCAAGGCAATGTTGATTTGCCGATTCACGTTGCAATTGAAGTCAATACGAATGGCAAAATTAATGTCGATTTTTTTGGCACAGCGCCGCAGACGCGCGGCAATATTAATTGCCCGCTGTCAGTCGCAGCGGCGGCAGTGTATTACGTGTTTCGCTGTTTGATGCCTGAGCAAACACCCGCCTGTGCCGGAGCCTTTCGCCCCATCAGTATTGCCGCACCGGAAGGGTGTCTGGTTAACGCGCAGCGCCCGGCGGCAGTGGCGGCGGGTAATGTCGAGACCAGCACCCGGATCGTCGATGTTGTGATGGGTGCCCTGGCGCAGGCCGTGCCGCAACGGATCCCGGCGGCCAGTCACGGCAGTATGAACAACGTGGCAATGGGGAGTCGTGCAGGGCGGGTTTGGGATTATTACGAGACGATCGGTGGCGGCATGGGCGCCGGGTCGCAGGGCGGTGGCCTGAGTGCGGTCCAAACGCATATGACCAACACCCTCAACACCCCTATCGAAAGCCTGGAGCTGCACTACCCGTTGCGGGTGCGGCGTTATGCCATCCGCCGGGGATCGGGCGGGGCGGGTCATCACCCTGGCGGCGATGGTTTGATTCGGGAGTTTGAGTTCCTGGAGGATGCCACCGTAACCCTGTTGACTGAGCGGCGACGGCACCGGCCGTGGGGGTTGAAGGGTGGCGGGGCTGGTGCTGCGGGGGCAAATTTATACAATAACAACGAGCTGGCTTCGAAAGTCAGTTTTAAGGCTACCGCCGGTAATCGGTTGCGAATTGCCACTCCAGGCGGGGGTGGCTGGGGTAAGCAGAAGTTTTAAGCTTCGATTCAGATCGCAGGGGTAACGTAACACCATAAACCATTTGGAAATCATTTGGCATTTGGACAATTGAAGGAGCCAGAACAATGAACACCAAGTTTAGTGTGGCCTTGCTGTTGGGCGGAATGGTGATTTCGTCAGCAGTTTTGGCGGATAAGGATATGGCCAAGGGCGGCGCTGCCTTTGGTGCCGTTACGGATCAAAACTACATCAAGGAATGCGGTTCCTGTCACATGCCGTTCCCACCGGGCGCATTGCCAGCGCGTTCCTGGGAAAAGTTGATGGGCAAGTTGAATGATCATTTTGGCGAAAATGCCGAGCTGGCGGATGCAGATCGTAAATCACTGACAAACTATTTGACAGCGAATGCGGCTGAGCATTCGAACGGGGGTTATGCGCAGAAATT
This sequence comes from Gammaproteobacteria bacterium, assembly GCA_016200485.1. Classification (NCBI taxonomy): domain Bacteria; kingdom Pseudomonadati; phylum Pseudomonadota; class Gammaproteobacteria; species Gammaproteobacteria bacterium. Next base: position 41,597 of record JACQEP010000010.1, on the reverse strand, counting down.
TCTAAAATCCCTTAAAGCAGATGAAACTCCGTTACGGATTAGTGAAATACCCAAGTTTGTCAAAGAACACCGTGAAGTTCCGAAGCGAGTATTCACTGCGCACCCCGAACTCAAGAATCTGAGCAAGTGCGAGGGTTGTCATACCCGCGCCGACAAGGATTCATTCCGTGAGAGTGAAATTAATATTCCGGGCGTAGGCCGCGGTGGGGATTGAAGATTAACAGTCTGCCGAAAAATGTTCTGAAAAGTGCGTTGCAGCGGGTGCTTCGGGCAAGTGGCGAGGTTCATGTAGGGGCGATTCATGAATCGCCCCTACGATTGATACCTTGTTATTGGCGGGTTTAATCTCCGGCATAAGCAATTTAAAATTAGCGTCAGCTAATAAATAGCGCAAATCGGATTATGAGGTTATTGATATGGATGTAATGTCGCGCATTAAACAAACGGTGGATACTACGCCGATTGTGATTTTCATGAAGGGCACACCGCAATTTCCGATGTGCGGTTTTTCTGCGCGTGCAGTGGAAGCACTCAAGGCGACGGGAGCGAACTTTGGTTACGTCAATGTCCTGGAAGATATGGAAGTGATGCAGAATTTGCCGCGCTTTGCCAATTGGCCGACGTTCCCGCAAATTTATATTAAGGGCGAATTGATCGGTGGCTGCGATATCACGTTGGAACTCTATCGTAACGGTGAATTGGCGAGGCTGGTGCAGGCCGCCAATAGTTAATCTTTGCTTGCAAGGGTTTGAAAAGGCCGTTTATCCTCGGGATAAACGGCCTTTTTCATTTTGGATTCAGGCTGCTAGATTAGGCTCATGGTATGGTGGGCTGAATGAGGTGGTAGGCGATGGTGTGGGCGAGGCTTGGGCTGCTGCTATTGATGTTGCTGACGGGGGCCGTTGCACAGGCGGAATCCGAAAAAGACCATGATCGCGCCCGTCAATTGCGCGAGGCGGGTGTGATTGTGGCGGTGGAGCCCTTGATTGCCGAGGCAAAGCGGCGATTGCCCGGACGATTGCTGGAGATCGAGTTTGAGGACAAGGGTGATGGCGAGTATGTTTATGAAATCGAACTGGTTGACAACAAGGGCGTAGTGAGGGAGTTTTTTTTTGACGCCAAAACCGGCCGGTTTTTGAAAGAAGGCATCCATTGGGGTGCGCAGTCAGGCGAAGCTGAGGGAAAACGGCGATGAGAGTGTTATTGGTGGAGGATGATACAACTCTGAGTTCCCAGTTGGCGCGCGATTTAGCGAAAGCGGGCTATGCGATCGATACCGTTGACAATGGCGCCGATGCCGAATTCATGGGCAATGAGGAACCCTACGATCTCGTCGTGCTTGATCTTGGTCTGCCCAAGCGCTCGGGGTTGGAGGTGTTGCAGAACTGGCGTAAGCAAGGCAACAAAGTGCCGGTGGTGATATTAACGGCACGCGATGCCTGGCATGAGAAAGTCGATGGCTTCAAGGCGGGGGCCGACGATTATCTTACCAAGCCATTTCATATTGAAGAATTGATGGCGCGAATGCAGGCGGTGATGCGGCGCCAAAAAGGTCAAGCCAGTGCGCAATTGCAAACCTCCGGGCTGGTGCTTGATGAAGAGCGGCAAGTGGTAAGTACGGGCGATGGCCAGGAGTTCGAGTTAACCGGGACAGAGTTTCGCTTACTGCGTTATATGATGCTCAATCCGGGGCGGATTTTATCCAAGTCGATTCTGACCGAGCATGTCTATGACTACAATTCAGATAAAGATAGCAATGTCATTGAAGTCTACATCAACCGGTTACGGCAAAAACTCGGCAAAGAACTGATCGAGACGCGGCGCGGTCAAGGCTACGTATTTGGCGCAGGGACCAAATGAGATCGCTGAATCAGCGTCTCGGCATTGGTTTGGCGTTGACGTTGTTGTTGCTAGCGTTGGCGCAATGGTGGCTGGTGACCGCGACAGTCAAGGAATTTGCTGGAAATTACGTCCATTCCCGGTTGCAACATGATGCGGATAGCCTGCTGGGGGCGCTGCAGCCGGCCGAGGATGGCAGCCTTGAGCTAAATCCCTCGCGCATCAATGGCGTCTACGACATGCCTTTTTCAGGGCATTATTACCGGGTTATTGCGGGCGACAAGGAAATCATATCTCGCTCGTTTTGGGATTTCGATCTGAAATTTCCCGTGCAGGCCGATGGGGACGCGTATGTCGTCGGGCCGGAGGGACAGCAATTGCTGGTGGTGATGGGCGAATTCGAGAAATCCGGAAAACACATCAAGATCGGAGTGGCCGAGGATATGACGCCATTGCTCCATGAGTTGGATGAATTTCAATATTCCTATGCTCTGACATCATTATTAGTGATTTTTCTGGTGTTGATTGTGCAAACGATGCTGGTGCGTGGGGGCCTGAAACCATTGCGACAGGTGGAGAGCGATATCTCTCGCTTGGAGCGTGGTGAAATTGATCGTTTGCAGGAAGATGTGCCGACGGAAATTAAACCTGTGGTGGTGGAATTTAATCGTTTGCTGGGAGTGATGCGTTCGCGACTGGATCGTTCGCGCACAGCAGTGGGAAACCTGGCGCACGCGTTAAAGACACCGCTCACGGTATTGCGGCGGCTGGCAGATACCGGCGAGATGAATGCTGCGCCTGAAGTGCGGGATGAGTTGGTGAAGCAATCGGACTCCATACGCCAGATTGTCGACCGGCAATTAAAGCGGGCGCGGATGGCGGGAGCAGCGGCGCAGGGCTGGCAGTTCTTGCCTGAGGTAGAGCTACCGCCGCTCGTGGATATGATGCAGAAAATCTATTCCGAGCGTGGCTTGAAGATTGATCTGTACTTCCCTGAGCATTTTGTATTCAATGGCGATCGTGAAGACATGATGGAGTTGTTTGGCAATTTGATCGATAACGCCTGTAAGTGGGCGCGGGGGCGCGTCAGGTTGACGATTGAAAATCAATCGGGATTGGTGCTGACGGTTGAAGATGATGGTCCGGGGTGTGCCCCGGAATATCGTGAGCAATTGTCGGTGCGCGGAATGCGGGTCGATGAATCAACCACGGGACATGGTTTGGGGTTGTCGATCGTGCGCGATATCGTCGAGTACTATGGTGGAACGCTGACGTTTTCCCAGTCAACTGAGCTGGGAGGATTTGCAGTGAGCGTTACGCTGCCTGGGTATGCGAATAGTGTGATTCAGTAGTTCAGAGTAAACGTCCGCCAGCTATTGACGATGGTGCAAAACAGATCGGCGGTGCGTTCCGCATCGTAAATGGCAGAGTGTGCTTCTGTTTCCTCCCAACTAAATCCTGCTGCTTTCACAGCGCGCGCTAACACGGTCTGACCATAGGCAAGGCCTGCCAGCGTGGCCGTGTCGAAAGTGCTGAAGGCATGAAGCGGATTGTTGACCTTGGTGCGTTCGACAGCGGCCTTGATAAAACCGAGATCGAAGAACGGATTGTGACCGACGAGAATCGCGCGGTTGCAGCCGGTGACTTTTAGTTCCTGCCGCACCGCGTTGAAGATGCGATCCAAAGCGGCTTTTTCATCATGAGCAATACGAAAAGGGTGATAGGGATCGATACCGTTAAAGGCCAGTGATGCCTGATCGAGGTTTGCACCGGCGAAGGGTTTGACGTGGCAGGCATGCGTTTCATAGCGGTACATGACGCCTTTTTCGTCCATGCGCACGGTGACGGCGGCGATTTCCAGCAACGCATCGGTGTTGGCATTGAAGCCCCCCGTTTCGACATCAATGACGACGGGTAAAAAACCACGGAAACGTTCCGCCATGTTAAATGCTGCAGGATCCATGATTAACCTTGATCTTGTATGCGCCAGCCAAGCTTTTCGCCGGCGCGCAGTGGTACGACGACATCATCACCTAAGGTGAAGCCTTCAGGGATGTCCCAGGATTGGCGAGCTAAAGTGATTTTTTCTCGATTGGGGCTAAGGCCGTAAAAACGCGGGCCGTGATGGCTGGCGAAGGTATTCAGATGTCCCAACGCACCGATCTGTTCGAAGGCCTCGGCATAAAGTTCGATGGCGGCATGGGCGGAATAAATGCCGGCGCAGCCGCAGGCCGCTTCTTTGGTGTGTCTGGCGTGAGGTGCGCTATCTGTTCCGAGGAAAAATTTCGGATTGCCACTGGCAACGGCATCCAATAGAGCGCGGCGATGTTCTTCACGCTTGAGCACCGGGAGACAGTAGTGATGCGGACGGATACCACCGACCAGCATGTCATTGCGATTAAGTAGCAGATGATGCGCAGTAATTGTGGCGCCGACACGATCCGAGCTGAACAGTACGAATTGCACTGCATCATGGGTGGTGATGTGTTCAAAGACGATCCGTAGTTTCGGAAAACGCTCGGTCAGCGGTACGAGCTGTTCATCGATAAATACTTTTTCGCGATCGAAGATGTCGACGTCGGCGCGGGTCACTTCACCGTGCACTAACAGCGGCAGATCGACTTCTTCCATCGCCGCCAGCACGTGGTCAACACGAGCGAGATCAGTGACGCCAGCGTCAGAATTGGTCGTCGCCCCCGCAGGATAGAGTTTTACGCCGTGAATAAAGGCGCTGCTTTTTGCCGTACGAATTTCGTCCAGGCGGGTGTTGTCCGTGAGGTACAAGGTCATCAATGGCTCGAACTGACTATTTTCCGGACGCGCGTTCAGGATGCGTTCGCGATAGGCCTGAGCTGCCGCCACCGTTGTGACCGGTGGCTTGAGATTGGGCATCACAATGGCGCGGCCAAACTGGGCAGCGGCGTGGGCAACAGTAGTACTAAGTGCGGCGCCATCGCGTAAGTGGATGTGCCAGTCGTCAGGTCTGGTGAGGGTAATCGTGTCCACGTAAATCTTTCAGTCGGGAATTAGCTGGGCAACTATTATGCCATTTTATTTGTGGTCTCACCCCACTTTCCTGTAATTTAATATGCGCCCATAAAACTACCAGGATTTGATCGGAGTCACCGATAATTATCATGGCGTCTGGGTGCGGCAAAGAATTAACGAAACGGGTGAGGACCAAAATATGAAACTAAAGTCGTTGTTTTCCATAATCTTGATGCTGAGCGTGGTGAGCCTGAGTCAGGCCGATCAGGAATGTGATGCCAGCAAGCCGGAATCGACCCCCACATCGCGGTTCAAGGACAACAACGATGGTACCGTAACCGACAAGACCACCAATCGCACCTGGTTACGGTGTGCGCTGGGGATGGAATGGAAGGAGGGCTCGTGCATTGGCCAAACGCAGGAATATACCTATGGCGGTGCTGAATCGGCCATTGATGTCCAGAACAAAATGCGCGTTGCGGGTCGTAGCGATTGGCGAATTCCGACAGTGGACGAATTATCAGGGATCGTCGAAAAGCGTTGCGCACGCCCGGCCATCAATCTCAAAGTGTTTCCCTATTCCCCGGAGTCTGGTTTCTGGACCAGTACCGAAAATCCAGGCATCGTGACCGAACGTGTCTGGCTGGTGCATTTCTTTGATGGCCGCAGCTATATTGCCAATAAAAATCAGACCTGGCGGCTGAGGCCGGTAGCTGGAAAATAGCCAGCGTTAGCCCGGATGACAATCCGGGGTGAATGTGTCGGTTGAAGCGGACCATGGGGTTGAGCAATATCACCGCGAAGTTTTGATCTCTTTCCCTGGCTTTTAAAACGTTATCAAATATGCTACAATAGTAGCAATTATGAGAACAAAAGAGATCAAGCTTCGGAAAGGCCCCGTCGAGGTGTTGTTCAGCGCCTATCATCGGCGCATCTTGGCCTTGTTATTGCTGCGGTCTGGTGAAAGCTTCCACGTGCGTGAGATTTCACGCTTGACTGCCGTGCCTGCCGGGTCGCTACATCGGGAGTTGAGGCGATTGGCGGAGGCGGGTCTGATCAGCCGTGAAAAGGCCGGTAATCTGGTGCGCTATCAGGCAGATGTCCGATGCCCCATTTATGGCGAATTACGCGGGATACTTGCAAAGTCGGCGAAGGTTAGCATTATGAATACCGAAGACTGTTTAGTCGTTGGAGGCGTGATTCGTGTGTCACGCGAGCGTTTGCGGGCGTTGGCGCAGCGTTATCATGTTTGTCGGCTGGTGCTTTTTGGATCGGCAGCGCGGGGCGAACTGGGTCCCGAGAGTGATATTGATCTGCTGATTGAATTTGAGCCGGGGGGGGCGCCTTCCCTCGGTGGGATGTTTGAATTGCAGCAGGAGTTCTCGGGATTGTTTGGTGGGCGCAAGGTGGATGTGGCGACGCTTGCTATCCTGAATAATCCATACCGTCGTCGCGCGATTGAAAGGGATATGAGGGAGTTGTATGCGGCCTGAGGATAAAGATGCTGCTTATCTGTGGGACATGCTGCAAGCGGCCAGGGAAGTCATAGAGATGATGCACGGGCATGATTTGAAGTCATTTCTGAATAATCGTGTACTGTTGCGCGCCATGGAACGAGGAGTTGAGATTATTGGTGAAGCGGCGCGCCGGATCTCAGCCAGCTATACCGGATCGCACCCCGAAATTGCTTGGCGTCAAATCATTGGGCAACGTAATATTCTGGCGCATGAATACGGACAGATTGATCACGAAGTGCTTTATAAAACAGCGACTGTAGATGTTCCGGCATTGATCGTTCAGCTGGAGCGGCTATTACCGCCGCTGGAACCAGATTCCAAATGAGCTTTATCGTCCCCTTTAACCTTCACCTTTTCCCTTTAGCCTGTCTTAATGCGCATCGCACTCGGTATTGAATACGACGGCTCGGCGTTTTCCGGCTGGCAATTTCAGGATCACTCGCCGTCAGTACAGGCCGTGGTAGAAGCCGCTTTATCCAAGGTAGCGGATCAGCCAGTGCGCGTCGTTTGCGCCGGGCGTACAGATACCGGTGTTCACGCGGCCGAGCAGGTAGTGCATTTCGATACCGAGGTGGAGCGCAGTCTGCGGGCCTGGGTGTTTGGCGCCAATGCCAATCTGCCCAAAGAAGTCGTAGTGCTATGGGCCACGCCGGTCAGCGAGGAATTCCATGCCCGATTCAAGGCCTGCCGCCGCCGTTATCGGTATGTGATCTACAACCGGCCGGTGCGGCCGACCTTTCTCGCCTGGCGCACGACCTGGGATTACCGGCCGCTGGATGTGGCCAGGATGCAGGCAGCGGCCCAGATGCTGATCGGCGAGCACGATTTTTCTTCCTATCGGGCGCAGGGCTGCCAGGCCAAGAGTCCGGTGCGTACCGTCACCCGCCTGGACGTGAGCCGCCAGGAGGAGTTAGTGTTCATCGATATCGAGGCCAACGCCTTTCTCCACCATATGGTTCGCAATATCGCCGGGGTGCTGCTTGCCATTGGGGCGGGTGAGCAGCCCGTGACCTGGGCCAAAGAGGTGCTGGAGCACCGGCAACGGGCTTTGGGTGGGGTGACGGCGCCGCCTTCGGGGTTGTACCTGATGGCGGTGGAGTATCCCGCTGAATTTCAATTGCCGCAGGTGCACCGTAGCGCTGCGGTGTGGTGAAAGGCGCACCTGAAAACTAAAGACAGGCATAGTTTACAAGTTTTATAACCTATTGATATAATAGGTTATTTATCGGAAAAATCTTCCTCAAGACTATAGACGTGTTCAATTAAGGGGTATATTCTGCAAGGCTATATAGCATCTTTATTTGTAATACTTTAGTCAATTGCTAGGGAGATCAATTATGGAATGGGCCTATATTCAAATTGCTTCACTGGTGGCTTTAGTGGTATTCGCGGTTTACATCGGCCTAGCAGATGCTCGCCTGAGCAAGAAGACCCGCTAACGCGGGCCACGGCCCCGGGGCTCCCCCTACTCCTCCCAACCCCGGGGCCGTTTTTTCAATTTAAGTATTCTTCTCGGAGCCTCGGCAACATGATCAGGCGTTCTTCAATAACCTATTGAACCTCATCGCGTTCCTTTGTTGCCCAAATGGTTTTGGGTTCACGGAGAGGCCACCAATCTGGTAACATCTCGCCTTTGCCAAACCAGCGCTAACCTGATGCGTACGCGTATAAAAATCTGTGGGATCACCCGCCCGGAGGATGGACTAGCGGCAGCACGCGCGGGTGCCGATGCGATCGGCTTAGTGTTCTATGCACCCAGTCCGCGGGCAATTGATATCGCCAGGGCGCAGGCGATTGTTGCGGCCTTGCCCCCCTTCGTCACCGTGGTCGCTTTGTTTGTCGATCCGACAGAGGCGGAAGTGGAAACAGTGTTGCAAAACGTGGCCGTCGATGTACTGCAATTTCATGGCAACGAAGCGCCGGAATTTTGTGTACGCTTTTCGCGGCCGTATTTGAAAGCGCTACGGATGCGCGAGGGAATTGATCTTGCCACAGAGGCAACGCGTTACGCATCGGCGCAAGGGTTGTTGCTGGACGCTTACAAAGAGGGTGTCGCCGGTGGTACTGGTGAACGTTTTGATTGGGTCAGAGTGCCGCGTAATTTGACGCTGCCGATTATTTTGGCCGGAGGTTTAACGCCTGTGAATGTCGCGGCGGCAATCCAGCAGGCGCGCCCTTACGCGATTGACGTGAGTGGTGGTGTGGAAGCAGCCAAAGGAATTAAGGATGCGGCGAAAATGGCCGCATTGATGGGGGAAGTGAAGCGTGTCGAAAGCTAATTTACCGGATGACAATGGTCACTTCGGTCCTTACGGGGGCCGCTTTGTGGCGGAAACTTTGATGGAGCCGCTGGAAACATTGCGGCTTGCCTACGAACGATATAAGCACGATGCCGAATTTCAGCGCGAGTTCGATCAGGATCTGGCGCATTATGTCGGTCGTCCGTCGCCGTTATATTTTGCCGAACGTTGGACCCGTAAACTGGGCGGCGCCAAGGTTTATCTCAAGCGTGAAGATTTGAATCACACCGGCGCGCACAAGGTGAATAATACCATCGGCCAGGCGTTGCTGGCCAAGCGCATGGGCAAGACGCGTATCATCGCCGAAACCGGCGCCGGCCAGCACGGTGTGGCAACCGCAACCGTTGCCGCGCGACTCGGGCTGGAGTGCGTGGTGTATATGGGTGCTGAAGATGTGCAGCGTCAGTCACTGAATGTTTATCGCATGAAATTGCTGGGCGCCACCGTGGTGCCGGTGACCTCGGGTACCCGAACGCTCAAAGACGCCATGAACGAGGCGATGCGCGACTGGGTTACCAACGTCGACAATACTTATTACCTCATCGGCACTGTCAGCGGGCCGCATCCCTATCCGGCGATGGTACGTGATTTTCAGACGATCATCGGCCGTGAGGCGAAGCGCCAAATTCTCGAGGCCGAAGGTCGTTTGCCGGATGCGCTGGTGGCGTGTGTCGGTGGGGGTTCCAACGCCATCGGCCTGTTTTATCCATTTTTGGATGACTCAGGTGTTGCACTCTACGGTGTGGAAGCGGGCGGCGAAGGCGTAGGCACAGGCCGTCACGCGGCACGTTTTGCCACCGGTCGCCCCGGTGTGTTTCAAGGCGTGCGCACCTACCTGCTAGAGGATGACAACGGCCAGATTCTCGAAACGCACTCCATTTCGGCAGGCTTGGATTATGCCGGTGTAGGTCCGGAACACGCCTGGTTGAATGATACCGGTCGCGCCACTTATGTGTCCGCCACCGATGACGAAGCGCTTGCTGCATTTCATACATTGACACGTCTTGAAGGCATCATGCCGGCATTGGAATCGAGTCATGCCCTGGCGTATGCCACGAAACTGGCGCCGATGCTGGATCGTGACAAGATTATCATCGTCAATGTCTCCGGCCGTGGTGATAAAGATATTCATACCGTCGCCAATCTCGAAGGAATCAAGGTATGAGTCGTATCAACGATACCTTTACCCGCTTAAAACGCGAAGGACGCAAGGCGCTGATCCCATATGTCACTGCCGGTGATCCGCAATCCAATGTGACGGTGCCATTGATGCATGCGATGGTCGAAGCAGGCGCCGACATCATCGAGCTCGGCGTGCCGTTTTCCGATCCGATGGCCGATGGCCCCGTGATTCAGGCGGCGTGCGAACGTGCATTGAGTCACAATGTCAGTTTGCGCGATGTGCTGGCGATGGTGCAGCAATTCCGTGAGCGCAATCAGTCGACGCCGGTGGTGTTGATGGGTTACCTCAACCCGGTGGAAGCGATGGGTTACGATAAGTTTGTCGCTGCCGCCAAGCAGGCCGGTGTCGATGGCGTGTTGACGGTCGACATGCCACCGGAAGAGGCGGGCGATCTGGTTGCCGTGCTGGATCAGAGTGGTATGGATCCGATCTTTTTGCTGGCGCCGACCAGTAACGATGAGCGCATTGCCAAGGTCACTGCCGCGGCCAGTGGTTTTGTATACTATGTTTCGCTGAAGGGCGTGACCGGCGCCGCCAATCTCGATGTCGCAGCGGTGGCGGGTAAACTGGAGCAGATTCGCCGCCATACTGATTTGCCGATAGGCGTTGGTTTTGGCATACGCGATGCGGCATCCGCTGCGCAGGTGGCCAAGATTGCGGATGCTGTGGTCGTCGGCAGTGCCATTGTGAAGCGTATTGCCGATTTGGCGCAGACGCCGGAGCGTATCAACGCTGAAGTGAGTGCGGTGTTGCGCGAAATGCGGCAGGCGATGGATCGATAACGAATTATTTAATGACAAGGCGGATGAGACAAACATGAGTTGGTTCGAAAAACTAATTCCTTCCCAGATTCGCACCGATGGCAGCCGCAAGAAATCCATTCCTGAAGGGCTCTGGATCAAGTGCGATGGTTGCAGTGCGGTGCTTTACCGCGGAGAATTGGATCGCAGCATGGAAGTCTGCCCCAAGTGCAGTCATCATCATCGTGTTGGTGCCCGGCGCCGTCTGGATCTGTTTCTCGATCCTGAGTCGAGAGAGGAGATTGGCGGAGAAGTTTCTCCGGTAGATGCACTTAATTTTAAGGACAGTAAAAGATATAAAGATCGTTTGGTGCAGGCCCAAAAGGCGACCGGCGAGAAAGACGCATTGATCGTGATGCAGGGCACGCTCAAAGGGATGCCGGTAGTCGCGGCGGCGTTTGAGTTCGGTTTTCTGGGTGGCTCCATGGGTTCAGTGGTGGGCGAACGTTTTGTGCGCGCCGTTAATCGCAGTATCGAGAAAAAGATTCCCTTGGTCTGTTTTTCGGCCAGTGGCGGCGCACGGATGCAAGAGGCATTGATCTCGTTGATGCAAATGGCCAAGACCAGCGCTGCGTTGTCGCGCTTGAGTCGTGAAGGCGTTCCTTTTATTTCAGTCATGACTGACCCGACCATGGGCGGTGTTTCGGCCAGTTTGGCGATGCTGGGGGATATCAATGTCGGTGAACCGAATGCCTTGATCGGCTTCGCTGGGCCGCGTGTTATTGAGCAGACGGTGCGCGAGAAATTGCCGGAAGGATTTCAGCGTAGCGAATTCCTGGTTGAGCATGGCGCGATTGATATGATCATCGATCGGCGCGAGATGCGGGATCGTCTGGCCAGTGTCTTGTCGATATTGGGTCAGTCTTCATTGGTGATGGCATCGGCTCAGGAAAAAGAAACCGTTGTTTCGACTGATGCAGCGAAGTCTGTGGCAAAAGCTGCACCCGCGCCTAAAGTACCGAAGAATCCGATCAAGCGCATCATGGCGCGGCGGAAATCAGCGAAAAAGAGTGGTGCCAGCGATCAGAAGTGAATGCCGCTTCAGAGAATTTAACAGGCAGTATGCGTTTCTCCACGCTTAACGATTGGCTTGCCTGGCAGGAGACCCTGCATCCAAAACAAATTGATCTTGGATTAGATCGTGTGCAATCGGTGTGGCAGCGCCTGCGTGGCGCTAAGCCAGCGCCGATTGTGATCACCGTTGCCGGCACCAACGGCAAAGGTTCATCGGTGGCAATTCTGGATGCAATTTATCGCAGTGCCGGATATCGTGTCGGAACCTATACCTCTCCCCACTTGTTACGCTACAACGAACGTATTCGCATTAACGGTCAAGACGTCGAAGATGCACGTTTGTGCGATGCCTTTGCCGCTGTCGATGTTGCGCGTGGCGAGACATCGCTTTCCTATTTCGAATTTGGCACCTTGGCGGCCTTTGAGATCTTTGCCACTGAACGGTTAGATGTTGCGATTCTCGAAGTCGGGCTCGGTGGCCGGCTGGACGCCGTTAATATTATTGACGCCGATGTGGCGCTGATTGCCACCATTGATCTGGATCATGCTGCGTGGTTGGGGAATGACCGCGAATCCGTCGGTCGTGAAAAGGCCGGGATTATGCGTGCCGGGCGGCCTGCCGTGTGTAGCGATCCCCGCCCGCCACACACCGTGTTTGAACATGCAGCGGCGATTGGCGCCTCGCTCAAGGTGTTGGGCCGGGATTTTGGCTTTGAGGCACAGAACGCGCAGTGGCAATGGCGAAGCGAAACCACACGGCGTGATGTCTTGCCGTGGCCGGCGTTGCGGGGTGAATTTCAGTTGCGCAATGCGGCTGGCGTAGTGATGACCATAGAGTCATTGCAAGTCAGATTGCCGGTCAGTCAGCAGGCGTTACGTATTGGTCTTGGCAGTGTACAGCTTGCCGGACGTTTTCAGGTGCTACCGGGACCGGTGCCGGTGATTCTGGATGTGGCGCACAATCCTGAAGCCGCTACGGCCTTGGCGGCTAATTTACGTGCCTGGCCGCAACCTGGCAAGACATTGGCTGTGGTGGCCATGATGGCGGATAAGGATCTGACGGCGATTTTTAGCGCCATCGCCGCGCAGATCGATGCCTGGTATGTGACCACTGTCGCCATCGAGCGCGCCGCCAAAGCCGAGCAACTGATCGAAGTATTGCATCAATTGAATGTGATGCAGCCAATCCACGCACATGCTAACGTAACGGCTGCCCTTGGCGCCGCACAGCAAGCAGCAAGTACAGACGATCGGATTGTGGTTTTCGGATCGTTTTATACCGTGGCCGAAGTGCTGGCGACGGCATATAATCCAGTTGATTAATGTGGCACGGAGGAATGATGGAGCCAGTCGCTAAACAAAGAATAGTCGGTGGTTTGGTTCTGATTGCGCTAGCACTGATCATTATTCCCTTGATGATCGATTTTTCGCAGAACGTGGCTGAAAAATCGTTTGAGGTCACCGTCCCGGCGGCCCCGGATGAAATGAAAATGACGGTACTGCCGTTGCAGGACTGGTCGCAAAAAATCGACCCGGCGGTGGACCCTCAAGCCGAAGTGGTCACGCCTACCTTGACGCCAAGACCCGCGCCGCCGCAGGCGCCCGAGACAAGTGTCACCCAGGGAAAACCGGCGACAGCCGCCATGCCTGCTGAAAAAGCCGTGACGCAATCGTCGCCCACCGCAGCGACTGAGCAATGGATGGTGCAGGCCAGCAGTTTTACCGCCGAAGACAAGGCCAAAGCCTTCAGCGACCGCCTCAAGGGCATGGGTTACCCCGCTTTTTATCAGAAGGGAAATGATGCTGCCGGTGCTGCGGTATTTCGAGTCCGGGTCGGGCCAGTGGCGGATCGGGCCGCGGCGGATAGCTTGCTACAGCGTTTGAAGCGTGATGCCAAGGTTGATGGCCTGGTAATGCGTTACAGCAGTAATTGAAGAATTGCTTTAGCCAGAGGCGCTGGTTTGGTAAAATCGTGCCCCTGTCGATACCCGCTTTGGGAGTTTAACGGCGCTATATGAGTGGGATTGATTACCTGTTGTTGTGCATCATTACGATCTCCGCCGTGATCGGTCTTTGGCGTGGACTCGTGCGCGAAGTGATGTCGCTAATCGTGTGGGCAATGGCATTCTGGCTGGCCTACATTGAAACATATACCGTCGCCGGTCATCTGGTCGCCTGGATCAGCGATAAAGGTGTGCGGCTGGTGACAGCGTTCTTGTTGGTCTTTGTCGCGGTTTATTTGATTGGTTTTATTGTCTCGCATCTTTTAACAAAACTAGTGCAATCAGTGGGTATGACGGCGACAGATCGTATCGCGGGCAGTGGTTTTGGTTTGGTAAGAGGTGTGGTTTTAGTCAGCACGTTAGTGCTGGTGGTGGGTATGACACCCATGATTAAGGAATCTGCCTGGCAACATTCATACATGGTAGGTGTCTTCGATAATATGTTGCACTGGGTGCAGCACCAGTATCCTGTGCAAGCAGGGGATCTGACCCAGGCACTGAAGTTTGGGCAAGCGGAGAATTGATGGTATGTGTGGCATTATCGGCATCGTCGGCAAGAGCAATGTCAATCAGGCGATTTATGACGGATTGACCGTATTGCAACACCGCGGCCAGGATGCTGCCGGCATTGTAACCTGTGACAACAACCGGCTTTATCTGCGCAAGGACAATGGTCTGGTGCGCGATGTATTCACTGATCAGCACATGCTCAATTTGCGCGGCAATATGGGTGTCGGCCATGTTCGTTATCCGACGGCGGGTTGTGCCTCTTCGGCCGAGGCGCAGCCGTTCTATGTGAATTCGCCTTACGGTATCAGTCTCGCCCACAACGGCAATCTCACCAACGCCGATGAACTAAAGCGCGATCTCTATAATGAAGATTTGCGCCATATCAATACCGAATCTGACTCGGAAGTCATGCTCAACATCTTCGCCCATGAATTACAGCGGCGCGCCAATCATAAGGCCAAGGCCAGTCTGGACGATATTTTCGAAGCGGTCGCGGGCGTCCATCGTCGTTGCCGTGGTGCTTATGCCGTAGTCACTATGATTACGGGTTGCGGGATTGTCGGTTTTCGTGACCCCTACGGCATTCGCCCAGCGGTATACGGCAAGCGCAAAACCGAACAAGGCACTGAATATATGATCGCTTCCGAGAGCGTTGCCCTCGACGCGCTCGGTTTTGAGTTGATTGACGACATCAAACCGGGCGAAGCGGTGTTTATCGGAATCGACGGCAGCCTGCAAACACGCCAATGTGCCGAAAATCCGCGTTATGCGCCCTGCATTTTCGAATATGTGTATCTGGCGCGGCCTGACTCCATCATCGATGATGTTTCCGTGCACAAGGCAAGGCTGCGGATGGGTGAGAAGCTCGCGGAAAAAATCCTGCGCGAATGGCCGGATCACGATATCGATGTCGTGATCCCGATCCCAGACACCAGCCGCACCGCCGCGCTCCAGCTGTCGTATCGTCTGGGCGTGTTATATCGTGAAGGGTTTATCAAAAACCGTTACATCGGCCGTACCTTCATCATGCCCGGCCAGAAGCAGCGCAAGAAATCAGTGCGCCAGAAGCTTAACGCCATCGATCTTGAATTCAAACGCAAGAATGTACTGCTGGTGGATGATTCCATTGTGCGTGGCACCACTTCGCAGCAGATCATTCAGATGGCACGCGAAGCAGGCGCCAATAAAGTGTATTTCGCCTCCGCCGCGCCCCCCGTGCGCTTCGCCAATGTCTATGGCATCGACATGCCAGCCAAGTCGGAACTGATTGCCTACGGCCGTACCGATGAACAGGTGGCAGCCGTCATCGGTGCCGACAAGGTGATCTATCAGGATTTGGAGGATTTGATGGCTGCCGTGCGCAAGCGCAATCCGAAACTGGAAGACTTCGACACCTCCGTGTTCGACGGCCGTTATGTCACCGGCGATATCGACGATGCCTATTTCGCCCGCCTGGAGCAACATCGAAGTGACGCCGCGAAGGAAGCTCGCGGCGGCAAGAATATCGATATTATTGATTTACACAATAACCAATAATCCTAAAAACTCCAGTTTCACCACAGAGACACAGAGAAAGGAAAAACAAGTGGTTGTTGGTTTTGGGTCTCACCCGCCAAGTGATCGTCAGCGGATCGCAAACCATTGATCTCTTCCTTTCTCTGTGTCTCTGTGGTGAGAGATTTAGGATAATTTGGCAACATTTAGTCGTTTGTATATTACTCGACTGTAAACCCCTCATAGGCGAGTTCCAGTTCCTCCATCACCACTTCATTGCCCACGGCATTGAGGTCGGAGATGTTGTAACGCACAGGTACGGCATTGCGTAGTCGGTAACTAAACACGGTTTCCGTGCGATTCTCGTTAAGAATCTGAATGGTGATGTTGCGCCGGGTATTGTTGCCGTTTCGCGTCTCATCCCACCATTGATACAGATCAAGGGCGCCGATGAGTCCGCGCCGCAGAATCACGTTTTCATAGTGAATACGCGGTGTTTTGCGCATCTCATGACTTTTTTCGTTACCCGTCCGATACTCGATAATCTCGACGGCCCCCACCGGCATGATGACTTCGGCAAAACCAGCCACAAGACTGTTGCTATCGCCGGTGCCGAGATCGACAAGAAAATTGCCGTTGAGATAGGGACGATCCCTTAATGTTGCCATACACCCTCCTTGAAATGATTATTGTTACCCCGAAACCCCTGTTACAACCATGGTCAAGTTGACAGAGGAGGGGGGATTCTCTAATCTTACCTCATCCATGGCGCCGAATTTGAGCTCAGCTTGCGGGCGCCTAATAAATGCAGCTAAAGAGAGGGTGAGATACCTGCTTTAGCCAACTGAGCTGAGCGGGTTTTTTTATGCCCGGAGTTTGTTGTCGTAGGGACGGGTTTAAAACCCGTCCCTACAGCCGCGAAGGTGATTTTGAGTTAAGGAAACAGACAATGCCCCAAGACTTTGATAATTACGGATTCGACACCCTGGCCGTGCGGGCCGGGCAGGTGCGCACCCATGAACAGGAACAATCGGAAGCGATTTTCCCGACCTCAAGTTACGTCTTCAAAAATGCAGCCGAGGCCGCCGCGCGTTTCAAAGGCGAAGTGCCGGGTAACATCTATTCGCGCTTTACCAATCCCACCGTGCGCACCTTTGAGCAACGCCTGGCGGTATTGGAAGGCGGCGAATCCTGTGTTGCGACTGCATCAGGTATGGCTGCGATTTTGTCCACGTTTATGGCCCTGCTTAAGAGTGGCGATCATATCGTGTCATCGCGCGCGATTTTCGGTACTACTTCGGTATTGCTGAACAATTACATCGCCAAGTTTGGTGTCAGCACCACTTATGTCGATCTTTGTGATGTGAATGCCTGGGAAAAAGCGATTCAGCCCAATACACGCATCCTGTTTTTAGAAACGCCATCCAATCCGCTGACAGAAATTGCCGATATCGAGGCGCTGGCCAAACTGGCGCATGGACGCGGCTGTTTGCTGGTCGTGGATAACTGTTTCTTAACTCCCGCTTTGCAGCGGCCGCTGGCACTCGGCGCCGATATCGTCATTCATTCGGCGACCAAATATCTCGACGGCCAAGGTCGTTGCATCGGTGGTGCCGTGGTTGGTAATCAGGAATTGGTCGGCAAAGAGGTTTACGGGTTTTTACGCACCGCTGGGCCATGCATGAGTCCATTTAATGCCTGGGTTTTCCTCAAAGGGCTGGAAACGTTGCGTTTGCGCATGAAGGCGCATTGCGAAAATGCACTCGCACTCGCGCAATGGCTGGAACAACAGCCAGCAGTAAAAAGAGTGTATTACCCCGGCCTGGCATCACATCCACAGCATGCGCTCGCCAAACAGCAACAAAGCGGGTTTGGTGGCGTGTTGTCATTTGAAGTTAAAGGCGGGCAGGCCGAGGCTTGGCGCTTGATTGACGCCACACGTTTGATTTCGATCACCGCCAATCTTGGTGATACCAAATCCACCATCACTCATTGCGCCACCACCACCCATGGCCGCATGCCGCCGGAACATCGTGCCGCTGCTGGAATTGGCGATAATCTGATTCGTATTGCGGTGGGACTGGAGGATGTCAATGATCTGAAGACTGATTTAGAGCGAGGACTTAAAACGCTTTCCTGATGATTTCCAATAAGCTGCTGAAAAGTGCTTTATGGTTCGTTCTCCCTGAGGGTATAGGTATCTACACAAATTGGGAAGGTGTGGTACGGCTCGGCATTATGCCCACCACCCTACCCCTTCGGAGCACCCCTCCTCCCGAATCCGGGAGGAGGGGAGAAAAACTCCCCTCCTTGGATAAGGGTGAGGAGGGATAGAAAAAGGTCCAGTGGACCTTTTTCCCGACGAACGGGTGCACGCGCACCCCGGGCGGGATGTGGACGGGGTGGTTGAAGACGGTGACAGAATACATATGGTTTTTTCTCGTCGTGACTTGTGTAGATGCCTATGCCCTGAGGGAGAGGGAGATGTACAGGTGTGCCCTTAGGTAGGGAGCGTCAGGACGATCTTTCTAATTACTTGGCGAATAGGATCGGAACACTTCAATGAGAAATACATATCGCCAAGATCTCGAAGCAATCTACCTCGCCGCCCTAGCAGCAGTAAACGGCCGCGAATGTGTACGCCGCGCGCTTGAGTTTGATGACTTTGAAAATCAAGTTGCCATTATCGCCATCGGTAAGGCGGCAGCGGCAATGTTGCAAGGCGCCGTCGATGCGCTAAGCGATAACATCCACGCTGCGTTATTAATCACCAAATATGGTCATGCCCAACCGATTTCAGGATTAAGCAACATTATGATCATCGAAGCCGGACATCCGCAGCCGGATGACAGCAGCCTTAAAGCGGGGCAGGCACTCCTCGAATTTATTAAACAACAACCCGCAACCATGCCGCTGCTGTTTTTGATCTCAGGAGGCACATCAAGTCTGGTGGAAGTATTGCCGCCCACAATCAGCCTGGAAGATGTGCAACGCGTAAATCAATGGCTGCTCGGTAGCGGTCTTGATATACACGCTATTAACCATGTGCGCAAATCATTGTCCTGCATTAAGGCGGGGCGGCTGGCGACGCAACTGGGTGGCCGTAATGCGTTGGCGCTATTGATCTCGGACGTGTCAGGCGATGATCCGGCCACCATCGGCTCCGGATTATTGGTGGCGGATAGTGCTGTCGAAACCGAAACACCGGAACTGGAATTGCCCGAATGTATCATCGAGCTGATGCAGCAAGCGCCGCCCGCGCCAAAAACACATGATTCATGTTTTGAAAATATCAGCGTCGAGATTATCGCCAGTCTGCCGGATGCCAGACGCGCAGCCGCAAACAAGGCACGTGAATTGGAGTATGACGTCTACGAAGACGCCGCCATTATCAGCGGTGATGCAGTTGTTGTCGGTGCACAACTCGCTTCACGTTTATTGGCAGGCGATCCCGGTGTTTATCTCTGGGGCGGTGAAACCACGGTCCATTTGCCGATAAATCCTGGGCGTGGCGGGCGCAATCAAAGTGCAGCATTAGCCGCCGCTATCGAACTGGCGGGTGAGCACAATGTCGCCTTACTCGCCGCCGGTACCGATGGCACCGATGGTCCAACCGATGATGCCGGTGCCTTGGTCGATGGTGGCACGCTCGCGCGTGGGGGAGAGGAGGGTCTAAATGCCGAAACCTGTTTGCAACGCGCCGATGCCGGTACTTTTCTTGAAGCCAGTGGCGATCTCATTCACACCGGCCCCACGGGCACCAATGTCATGGATTTGATGATTGGAATGAAATGGCATCACAATTAATGACAAGGGCACTCTTTAATTTTTCCATATTGTTAATCATGTTGCCATCGATTGCGCTTGGGCAACACACATCCAGTGATGAGAATTATTTTTTCAGTGATCTTGGTGATTATTTTACGGCGCCAACCCATTGGAATAGTGATGACTGGATGACGCTTGGATTGATTGCAGGAGGCACTATTGTAGTGGCCGAGACTCTTGATGATCGTTGGAAAGATGAGATGACCACTAATAGTCATCCGTATTACCATAAAAAAATTGACCAAGTGGGCGATGCCTGGGGTGATTTGAGATTAAGTGGGCCATTTATTTTGGGGGTCTACGGATACGGACGCTGGAAACAAGATGATCAATATATTTACGCAAGTCATAATATGGTACAGTCGGTAGTGTATACCGGCGCGATGACGCTTGTTCTGAAATCAGTGTTTCATCGAGACCGTCCCAATGAAACAAGCGATGAGTCCGGCTGGTTCAAAAATGGTAGTTCATTTCCTTCCGGCCATGTCAGTACCGCATTTGCTGTATCAAGATCCTATCTTAACTCACTCGAAAATCCATCAGTCGCCACTCAGGCATTGTTCTATGGCTTGGCGACATCGACTGGATTGGCGCGCACCTATGATAATAAACATTGGGCATCAGACGTGATTGCGGGTGCATTACTAGGTATTTATACCGCTGATTTTGTTTGCGACAGAAACAAAAAACATCGTACCAACATTGCCTATTCGCCTTATGTGGGAGCCGATAGCGCCGGGCTTCAAGTTAACTGGTAATCATTCGCCAGCAATAGGATATATTACTATTTGGCGAGCAGCAGGGTCATGAGCTGACTAATTAGGTTAAAGTGAAGGCTATGTGAGATGGGGTAAGATAATAGCAATGGCCGATCCAGACGACACATCGAACCAATTAAATTCTAAAAACTCGCCAGGGCAGAGCGAAAAAAGTAACGCCTCTTTACCCTGGTGGCGGAGTTGGAAAGTCATGGTTCCCGTTTGGCTGCTGATCTGTGGCCTCGTCTGGTTAGGAATTCACTTCAATATTGATCGCGGCGTCATTGGTGGCACCGTCCTCGTTATCGGTTTAATCTCGAATGCTTTTGCCTGGCTGCTGGGCATCATTGCCTTAGTGCCGATTCTTGGGCCGCTCATTGTTAAGGTATTATCGATAGGTTTTATTTGGCTGATTAATGCTGTCGGCTATCTCGTATCTTTCATCGCCATCCGGCGTGGATATTCTAAGGATGTACTTACCTATCGTGGCCTCACCATCGCAGTGATTATTGGCATTGTGATTGGCTATGTGCTGGGGAAATTAATTTAGGTTTGCGCACCCTTGAATACTGAGCGATATGATCGGTTATAAACGGATTTTCAATAACGTATTTGCGCATTATTTATCTTTCTGGAGAAAGAAAAATTGAATCTGTTACCATAAACAGTGACAGTCAACGAGATGGCTGTGAATGGAGTTGTAGGTGAAAGATAGAATATGTACTGCCTGTTATCACGTGGGTAAACCCACCACGCAAGGCATAGAAAGTTTCTTTGTCGATGCCCTGATCTGGTTGTCCTTCTCCAGTTTCGCCATCCTCTCGGCCATGATCCCGCTGATGATCATCCCCATCGCCTGGACCACCTTTCACATCGCCGTCTACAACAAAACCACCTGCCCAAAATGCGGCAAGCTCAACATGGTGAGCCTGAATAGCCGCAAAGGGCGTGAAGCACTCAAAGGCCCGAAATTCGTCATTTCCTACACCGCCACCGAAGAAGAGGCCGAAAAAATCGCGGCAGCAATACGACCCGAACAGCCGGAACGGCGACAGGAGCGGCGGCGGGAGGGAGAGTGAGGGTGGCTAGATTTGGGTCACAGCGACAGCTTGGGCAGGTATTTCTGAAATTCGGAGAAACGCGACGCGCCGAAAAGTATCTCGCGGATGATTTGTAGCGTCCAGCGCTCACCCAATACCGATGCGGCTTTGGAGATCGGACAAAATTCTGAATAATCATACATTGATTCAATCCACTGACCGGTCAAACCCAAACTTCAAAAATTGTAGTTGTTTGCTACAGTTTTTGCACTAAACTCCTCGGAGCGGCTCGACTATATTCTCTCTGTCGTCATCAACAACAAAGGGAGAGATAACATGAGCACAGTAACTGCAAAAACCGTATCACAAGCCAGCATTCCGAGCCCGGCAGAAATCCGCGCCAGGGTGAAAGCTGTCTGGGAATCAGGAGATTATGCGCGCTTTGCCAAGTACCTGGAGCCTGGCGCGTTGCAGATTCTCGATGAGCTTGCCATCGAGGCGGGTGAAAATATATTAGACGTTGCCTGCGGTGCCGGCCAGATTGCCATTCCCTCCGCCCGGAAAGGGGCGAAGGTGACGGGGCTGGATATTGCCGACAATCTGGTGCAGGCCGCCCGCCAACGCGCCGAGGCCGAGGGGATCGAGATCCGCTTTGATCAGGGTGATGCCTGCGAGTTGCCCTATAGCGACAATCAATTCGATCGCGTCTACAGCTTGATCGGCGCCATGTTTGCACCCTATCCGCAACAAGTCGCCAACGAATTGGTGCGTGTTGTCCGTCCGGGCGGAAAAATTCAGATGATCAATTGGACCCCCGAAGGGATGGTGGGTGAAATGTTACGTACCGTTTCCAGATACGCCCCGCCTCCCGCGGGTGTGGTGCCGCCGACGTTGTGGGGCAATGAGGAGACAGTACTGGAGCGCTTTGGCGAGGTAGTCGAAGACATTAAACTGAAACGCAATTATTATCCGGAATTCAATTACCCGTTCGCGCCGCAAAAAGTCGCCGACTGGTTCATCGATTATTACGGGCCGACCCATCGCGCCTATCAGGCAACCGCTGAAGAACGGCGGGATGAGTTGCGCAATGAACTCAGCGACATCTTCAGTCGCTACAACACCCGTCACGATGGTACAACATCACTCAAAGCCGAGTACTTGGCCGTCAGCGCTACCAAGCGATAACCACTCAAACATCGGGCCGGGATGCTCCGGCCCGATCAATAGGGAAAGGGTTGCCGGTATAGGTCTGAGAGAATAGCTCGATTCTCGAAGGCGCGCTGCTTTTTACTGTCCGAGTTGATGGCGTTGTTGGGCATCATTGTGCTTTGCCAGCCACCTTTGTTTGCAAATCGTTCAGGTAGCCATGAATGTTCTTAGTGTGACCAATGATGAACCGAGAGACAAAACGGAAAATGGGATTGTAAACCTCCCCATCCTCAGTAATGGTAAGCGTAACGCCCTCAGGTGTAGCTTCAAGATCAAACGCCCAAGTACCACCAAAAGGCAGGTTTGGATCAGCAATGCGCCTCACGAGGCGTTTGCCGGGCACGGCCTCTACTGTCTCATAAGAAATACCTTCATTATGAGAATCGGTTTCCTTCCATACGGGATGCCCGTTCATATCGGGTAGACGCTGAACCCCACTGACGCCACTGCGCCATGTGGGGTAAGCACCAAAATTCGTGATGATCTCCCACAGTTGCTCGGCGCCAACACGAAAGCGGGCCGATTCATTGGCACGATGCTTTTCTGGCAGTAACATCCCAATACCGACAACTACACCAACAAGAACAACAAGCCCAACGCCCAGACCAACGATCCATTTCATTGATGTTCTCCCTTTACTGTTAAGCGCTTACCGAAACCAGCTACCAGCTTTCAGGGTGATGCCCAACGTTCATTCACTACTCCTTACGAGAGAAACTAGCTTAATTAGTGTTAACAGGCCCTAGGGAACTATTAAAAATAGGATGAATCCAGGTTTTTGCCAATGGCGCTAATCTTGTAGAACCTTGTCGCAAGTCAGTTTTGTGTTGCGTACATTTTTCCATGCGTTTACTGCTAGAATAGACCTTTGTCTTGATACCAGTCACTCGCCATGAATAACTTTTTCCCCTGGAACAACGTCTTTGCCGCGGCTGAAACCTGTCTTGCCGCAAATACGGTCGCGGATAAGCTGACGCTAACCCAAGCAGCGGCGCAGGCCTGGCGTGAAGGTAAGCTTGTGCACGAAGCGCGGGGTGAACCGGCGCCGATCGAGGAACCCGGTCGACCGGAGAAACCGGTGTTGGTGTCGCCTTTGGAAGTGCCGAAGCGGGGCCTGGGAACCGTGGAGGGGCGGGCGGCGCTGATACATGCGTTGTCGCATATCGAATTCAATGCCATCAATCTGGCCTGGGATGCGGTATATCGTTTTCGCCAGATGCCAACGCAATTTTATGCCGATTGGATTCGGGTGGCGGATGAAGAGGCGTATCACTTTGGGCTGTTGCATGCGCGATTGGAAGCGCTGGGTTATCAGTATGGTGATTTTCCCGCGCATAACAGCTTGTGGGAAATGGCGTGCAAGACGGCGCTTGATCCGATGGTGCGCATGGCGCTGGTGCCACGCGTGTTGGAAGCGCGGGGTTTGGATGTGACGCCGGGTATTATGAAGCGTTTGCGCAAGGTGGACGATGCAGAAACCGTGGCGGTGTTGGAAATTATTTTGCGCGATGAAATCGGTCATGTCGAAATCGGTTCGCGCTGGTTTCAATTTGAATGTGAAAAACGCGGGATTGATTCACAAGCGACCTTCCGGGAACTGATTACTGAATATTACGGTGGTCAATTACGTGGGCCGTTCCATACGGCGGCACGGGTACAGGCCGGATTTACCGAATCTGAGTTGGATGCACTGGAGCGTTTGGCGGCAACTGGCGCATCGATGTAGGGTGGATGAGGCGTTGCCGTAATCCACCAAGCCGTCGCCAAAGGCGACACAACGATAAAACATCCGGCACCATGCCCGATGGTTAGAGCCTGCCCCGTGAGCGTAGCGAATGTTTTGGGCATTGCGCCCTACCACACCAACCCGTAAAGTAGAGTTTTACAGGGAATAAAGCCCAGCCACAGAAGCCATCCACAGAGGGAACTGTTGTGAATAGCTCTGGATTTTTACCGCGCGCACAATTCCAAAGCTTGCTGGATCAATTGCAGCAGGCGGGCTATCGCTGTGTCGGTCCGCAAGTGCGTGATGGCGCGATTATTTATGATGATCTCGATTCCGTGACGCAATTGCCGCTGGGTTGGCAAGACGAACAAACTCCCGGCCATTATCAACTGCATCAACATTCTGAGCCCCGTTATTTCGCTTGGGCCAATGGCCCGCAGGCACTCAAACCATTTACCTTTGCAGCTCATGAAACTTTGTGGCGTGTTGAGCGTGATGCACAAGGGCGACTGGCTTTTGTCGAAAACCTGCCGCCAGTCGAACCTTATGCCGTGATCGGTGTGCGCAGTTGTGATCTCGCGGCACTGAAGATTCAGGATAAAGTATTTCGCGATGGGGCTTATCAAGATCAGTATTACAGCACGCGTCGCGCAGCTCTGTTTACAGTGGTGGTGAATTGCAGTCATCCGGCGGCGACGTGTTTTTGTGTGTCGACGGGCGACGGCCCTGTCGCCGATGCGGGCTATGATTTGGCGCTGACGGAGTTGGATTCAGGGTTTATTGTGACGGCGGGTAGCAAGACGGGTGAGAAGATTTTTTCACAACTGGCCATGTCGCCTGTCACCGATCATCAACATTACGAATCTGGCGAACAGCGTTTGCAGGCCGAACGTGTGCAACAGCGCGCATTGCCGGGACGGAATCTGCGTGATGTGTTGTTTGCTAATCTTGAGCATCCGCGCTGGGATGAGGTGGCGGCGCGCTGTCTTTCCTGCGGCAATTGTACGCAAGTATGTCCGACCTGTTTTTGTCACAACGAATTTGATGATGCGAAGTTGGATGGTAGAGAATCGCAACATGTCCGCGAATGGGATTCCTGCTTCACGGCGGGACATAGTGCACTGCATGGCCAATTGGTGCGCGGCGAGACAAAGTTACGTTACCGGCAGTGGTTGACGCATAAGCTGGGCAGTTGGCATGACCAATTTGGCCGCAGCGGCTGCGTCGGTTGTGGCCGCTGCATCAGTTGGTGTCCGGTGGGGATCGATATCACCGAAGAAACGGCGGCGATTTGTGGAGGCGGGGCATGAAAATGGAATCGATGTGCATGTATGCCCACCACCCCGCCCATGCGGGCACCCCTCCTCCCCAAAAAATGGGAGGAGGGAATGATCTTCTCCCCTCCTTCACCAAGGAGGGGTGGCGCGATAGCGCCGGGGTGGTTGTGGGATTTGTGTTTAATCAGACCATTGCATCATCATGAATAACGCAGTGTTCCATAACCCCTATCTTCCTGCCGAAGCCGAAATCGTCGAGCGCATTGAAGAATCGCCCACCATTTTTACATTACGGTTGCGGTTGACTGGTCCCGTGCAACAGCGTTATCGGTTTGAGCCAGGCCAATTCAATATGGTCTATCTTTATGGCGTCGGCGAGGTGGCGATCTCGATCGTTTCCGATCCTGAAGATGAACATCTTTATGATCACACCATTCGTGCCGTTGGGCGGGTGACGCGTGGCCTGGCCAGGCTGAAAACCGGAGACCATGTCGGGATTCGCGGCCCGTATGGGCGCGGTTGGCCGTTGGCACTGGCGGAGGGCCGGGATGTGGTGATCATCACCGGGGGACTGGGCTGTGCGCCGGTGGTGTCGGTGATCAATTACATTATTAAGCGCCGCGAGCGGTTTGGGCGGCTGATCATCATGCAGGGTGTTAAACACAGTGATGATCTGTTGTGGCGTGAACGTTACGAGCATTGGCGCAGTCTGCCGCAGACGCAAGTGGTGGTGGCAGCCGACAAGGGTGGTCCGCAGTGGCCATGGCGCATAGGTCGGGTGATCGAGATGTTCGACGAGGTGCAGTTCGATCCGGCCCGCGCCATCGCCATGATGTGTGGGCCGGAGGGCATGATGCGGGCGGCAGTCGAGCGGCTGAGTTCGCGGGGCGTGCCGGAGGACTTGCTTTTTATGAGTTTGGAACGCAACATGAAGTGTGCGGTCGGACATTGCGGCCATTGCCAGTTTGGTAGCCGTTTTGTTTGTAGGGATGGGCCGGTATTTTCCTATAGTCAAATTAGCCAGCTGATGGGCCATAAGGGGTTCTAAGCGGCAGGGAGGCTGTGGCATGAATCCATATTCTTATGAAGAAGAAATGGCTTGGCGCAAGTCGCGGGAATTGGCCTGGGAGATCTTCGGTGTGACGGCGGCCAGCGATTTTGGCGGCGACGGGCAGCTGAAGAATGAGATTCGCACGGCAAGCTTCGCCATCATGGGTAATCTGGCCGAGGGTTTTGAGCGCGGATTAGTGCCTGAATTTTCCCACTACCTGACTACAGCCAAACAACACCTCGCCCGCTTGGGGCAGCAAATGCAAGCGGTGGAACGGGCGAAATATCTCGAGCAAGTGTTGTGTCACCGCATCAACTTTCTGGTCGAAGATCTCGGGTTCCTGGTCAGTAGCTTGATGACACATGTTCATGCGTCGCGCATTAGCCTGGATGTGGAAAGTGAAGTCCTCGAAGAAGTCTGATTCACGTCCCCGAATTGCTGTTCACAAATTTAGTTCCTGCGATGGTTGTCAGTTGGCGTTTTTGAATGCCGGTGAAGATTTGCTCACCCTTTCGCAATTGGTTCAGATTGTGCATTTTGCTGAGGCAGGCATGGTGGCGCCTGAGGTGGATGTTGACATCGCCTTTATCGAGGGCAGTATTAGTACGCCCGATGAAGCGAAACGGATTCGTGCCATCCGTGAGAAGAGTAAATATTTGATTACCATTGGTGCCTGTGCGACGGCAGGCGGAATACAGGCGCTGCGTAATGGCGCCGATAGCGATGCCTGGCGCGCGGCCATTTATCCTTCGCCGCAATTTATCGAGAGTCTGGCCACTTCAACAGCTATCGCACAACATGTTCGCGTTGATCTTGAGTTGTGGGGTTGTCCGGTGAATAGCCTGCAGGTGCTTTCTGCAACGCGGGATTTGTTATCGGGTGTGGTGCCGGCACCAGTGCGTGACAGTGTCTGTATCGAATGTAAGCGCCAGGGAAACGTCTGTGTTATGGTGGCGCGGCAAGAGCCTTGTCTCGGACCGGTGACGCAAACCGGATGCGGCGCCTTGTGTCCGAGTCATGGTCGTGGTTGTTATGCCTGTTATGGGCCGTCAGAAAATCCGAATACTACCGCCTTGGCGAATCAATTACGCATGATTGGTTTATCTGACCAAGAAATCGCCCGCCGTTTTCTGTTTATCAATAATCAAGCGCCAGTATTTGCTGCCGCAGCAGAGCAGGCACTAACTCCCTCCCTCTTGCAGGGGGAAGGGGTTTGAGTTCAGTGTATTTTACCGTTGATCCGATAAGGCAGAGTGATGACTGAAACACGCGAAATCAGTATCAAAGTGCCGGTGCTGGCGCGAGTGGAAGGTGAAGGGGCGCTGGATCTTGAGATCAGCAATGGACAGATTCAAAACCTGAAACTGCGTATCTACGAGCCACCACGATATTTTGAGAAATTTCTCGAAGGCCGTTCTTATACCGAAATACCGGATATCGTGGCCCGCATTTGCGGGATTTGTCCGGTGGCCTATCAGATGAGTGCGGTGCAGGCCATCGAGTCGGCGTTTGGCTGTGAGCCGGGGCCATGGGTGCAGGCGATGCGGCGCTTGATGTATTGCGGCGAATGGATTGAAAGCCACGCCTTGCACATTCATTTGCTGGCGGCGCCGGATTATCTCGGCTATGGCAGCATCACGGAAATGGCGGCAGATTACCCGGCAGAGGTGCGGCGCGGGCTGCGAATTCAAGGCTTGGGCAATGAGATTATCCGTTTCCTCGGTGGTCGCTCGGTGCATCCTGTCGGCGTGCGGGCCGGAGGATTTCATTCGGCGCCGAAAGAACGCGATGCAGCGGCATTAAGGTTGAAACTGGAAGCGGCGTTAGCCGATGCCGAGTCGCTTGTGCGTTGGGTCGCAGGCATGTCGCTGCCACAACACGGACAAGTATTTACCAGTGTGGCGATGCACAATGGTGAGCGTTATCCGATGTCCGAGGGTCGTATAGTCTCCGATCAGGGTTTGGAGTGTAGCGCTGCCGAATTTGAACAGCATTTCCGGGAAGAGCAGGTTTCTTATTCAACAGCGCTGCATTGCCGCCTTCACGGCGAACCGTATCTGGTGGGGCCGTTGGCGCGGTTGAATCTCAATCACACGCTATTACCTGAATCGATTCAATCACTATGCCGTGAATCAGGTCTGGTGTGGCCGAGTCGTAATATGTTTCAGAGCATTATTGCACGGGCGATTGAGATTTATTTTGCCTTAGTCGAGGCGATTTGCCTGTTGGCAGACTATCAGCCGGACACACCCTATCAGGAGATCAAACCCAAGGCTGCAATTGGTTACGGCTGCACCGAGGCGCCGCGTGGCTTGTTATGGCATCGTTACGAGTTCAATGATCGCGGTGATATTGTCAGCGCGCGGATTGTGCCGCCGACGAGTCAGAATCAGGCGCGCATTGAACAGGATATTGCCCGTGCGTTGCAGAGTTTCGGTCTGGAAAAATCAGATGATCAATTACGACTGCAAGCTGAAATGGTGATCCGTAATTATGATCCCTGTATTTCCTGTTCCACCCATTTTCTGAAATTAAATGTCGAACGTTGCTGAAAAGATTTTTCTGAAAATAATCGGCGTTGGCTCCCCAATTGGCGATGATGATATCGGTTGGCGAGTGATTGATACTTTGTCAGCGGCGCCATGGTTACAACCCTGGCTAGGTCGCGGTGTGGAGTTGATATCTCTGGATCGGCCTGGTATTTCCTTGTTGGAACAAATGGTGGATGTGTCGCAGGGGGTGGTGATCGATGCGATGAGTAGCGGTAGGCAGCCAGGGGCGGTCGCTCGTTTTGAATGGCCATTTTCAACACAAGAGGCTGGTTTGCTGTCGAGTCATGGTTTTGGGGTGGGGGATGCCTTATGCCTGGGGCAGGCGCTGGGGACTTTGCCAGCAAAACTATGGGTGTGGGGGGTGGAGATTCAGTCTTTCGCAGGGGGGGCTGGCCCTGGCCGCTGGACCCAAGATCAGATTGCGAAGATCTTGCAACCTATTGAAAATGAATTACAATTAATAATTGACAGGGAAATTGTCAAGCCCGGCCATGAGTAAACGCGCAAAGCTAAAGCGAAATAGCCCTAATATTAGCTAAGGTTTTGGATTTATTGGCCGATTATTTAATGGAGGGTTATTATGAATGAGTTTTTAAACATGAATATTACGATGACAAAGATCTGGATTTTGGCAGGCTTGCTAGCGTTAGCGATACTCGCACTCTAGCATTCCTAAAATCCAGTTCAGCAGTCTTGTAAGTCTCCCCGCGTATTGATATTTAATACCTTCGCGTTTTCGTCTAAAGAAATCACCTCAACGATCTGTGCATCCAGCCATTTCATCACGGCTTGATGTTCGTTGGCGGCGCGCTCCAGGGTTTTTTCACACATCGATACCTCTATCAGCATGGGGAACGGTTGCAAACCGTTGGCATCACGCGTGATGCAGAGATTGGCATTACGCTTGGTTAATGCAGTAAGCATCAGTTCACTAACATTAGACGGCAGCTGCGGCATATCGCAGGCGACAATCAAGGCATAGGGCGTGATCGTCGCAGTCAGTCCTGTATGGATTCCGGCTAGCGGGCCGGCATAATCTGCCAGGTTGTCAGGCAATACCTGATCACC
This sequence comes from Gammaproteobacteria bacterium, assembly GCA_016200485.1. Taxonomy (NCBI): domain Bacteria; kingdom Pseudomonadati; phylum Pseudomonadota; class Gammaproteobacteria; species Gammaproteobacteria bacterium. The sequence continues at coordinate 11,440 of JACQEP010000010.1, read as the reverse complement.
ATATGGGGCGTAATCATCAAGATGACGGTTGGCGATAATGATGATGCGCGAAACTTGTGGCCGTAACGCTGCAGTGACGTGTGCGACGAGCGGTCTTCCCTGGTATTCGACCAGACCTTTATCAGCACCACCAAGGCGTGAACCGCGGCCGCCAGCGAGAACAATGCCGGTGATTAAATCTCTCATTCGCCCATTAATTCCCTGAACGGAATAAAACGTATCGGGTCGCCGTTGGCGATACTTTTACCCGCAGGTACAACCGCAAAACCATCAGTCTCGGCAAGGGCGATCAGCGCCGCGGAATCCTGATTGGGATGGGGGCGGACAATCGATTGACCATCGCTATTGGTTTTGCAGTAGACGGCAAGGTAGGTATCGCGCTCTGGTGGCTTGCTGATATCGAAGTTGGCCTGTGCTCGATAGGCCGCAGGCACGACTGAACGGCATCCTTGTCGCGCCAGCAAATAAGGACGGACAAAGAGACAAAAGGTGACGATGGCAGAAACGGGGTTGCCGGGCAGGCCGATAAATGGTGTGTTTGCTACACGGCCAAAGGCAAATGGTTTGCCTGGTTTGATCCGCACACGCCATAGCGCAATCTCACCCAATTCCGACACAGCATCGCGCAAGTGATCCTCTTCGCCAACGGACATGCCACCGTTACTCAGAATCAAATCGGCATTTTGAGTGGCGTTTAGCAGGCAATCGCGGACTGCATCAAGGCGATCAGGAATGACACCATAGTCGATGACTTCGCAATTAAGCCGCTTTAGCAGCGCCTGCAAGCCATAGGGATTGGCATTGTAGATTTTACCAAGAGGCAACGGATTGCCTGGCGCAATGAGTTCATCCCCATTACTGAGCAGCGCGACCCGAAGTCGGCGTGTCACTTCCAGGTGATCGACACCAATCGACGCTGCGAGGGCCAGATGCGGGGTGCGTAAGCGAGCGCCGCGTGCAATCACTTTCATGTTGCGCTGAACATGACAGCCCAGGGGACGCACGTTTTGCCCAGGCGTGACAGGCGTGTCGATCAGAACTTGATCACCCTCGGTGCGGGTGTACTCCTGCATTACCACGGCATCAGCACCGGTTGGCAGGATGGCACCGGTGAAAATACGCGCCGCACAGCCGGGTTCCAGCGTGATTTTGGAACTGCCCGCAGGCAGGCGGATGCCGACCTTTAGCTTTTGGTTTTGTCCGCTCAGATCAGTACTGCGAACGGCATAGCCATCCATTGCGCTGGTATCGGCTGTAGGAATATCCGTGACTGCGATCAGATCCTTGGCAAGGATACGATTGTCCGCATCTAACAACGAAACGACTTCTGTTTGTATAACCGGAGAGGCCTGAAGCAGTAAGCGGTCAAGTGTTTCTTCGACGCTGTTGAGATCGTGGTTGGGGCAGGAAAGGTCCATATTTTAAGGAGAATAAATGATTTGCTACTGTTGAAGATACAGGAAAAACTGATAAATACAAAGTTGTTGACTGAGCGCGATGGTCCGCACCAATCGTGTGCGGGTTTTTAGATGGCGAACTGAGAATGGTGCGTTTAGTGTTGTAGTCCAAAAATTATAATTACATAACCAATTGTATTTAATAAGATTATATATTGTGGCATGGTCATTGCTCCTGTCTCAAATAACAGATTGCTGTACAGATCATTTACTGACGGTAGTCGGTTTTTGTTGACCACAATGAAGGAGTGTTTGCATGTCAAATAATGACAATGAAATTGAAAAACCGGAATCGCTATCACGGCGCAAATTGATCAAGGGTGCAGGTGCGCTGCTGGGCGGCGCAGCATTGATGGGTATGGTGCCACCGGGTATTCGCAACGCGGCTTGGGCCGCGGGTTCGGATGCGCCGGAGAAGACGGATTTGACGATTGGTTTTATTCCGCTGACTGATTGCGCCTCGGTGGTGATGGCTGCCACGCTGGGGTTGGACAAGAAATACGGGATCAAGATTACGCCCAGTAAAGAGGCATCATGGGCGGCGGTGCGCGATAAATTGACCACGGGCGAGTTGGATGCATCTCATGTTTTATATGGTCTGATTTATGGCGTGCATCTTGGTATTGGTGGGATGAAAAAGGACATGGCTGTTCTCATGAATCTCAATCATAACGGTCAGGCGATCACGTTAGCCAATCAGCTCAAGGAAAAGGGGGTGACCGATGGTACATCGCTGGCAAAGCTCGTTAAAGCGGAGCCGCGTGAATACACCTTTGCCCAAACATTTCCGACGGGCACGCATGCGATGTGGTTGTATTACTGGTTGGCTACCAATGGCATCAATCCATTTACTGACGTGAAGACCATTACTGTGCCTCCGCCGCAGATGGTGGCCAATATGCGGATCGGCAATATGGATGGCTTCTGTGTCGGTGAGCCATGGAATGCGCGGGCGATCTTCGACAACATCTGTTTTACCGCCGTGACTACACAAGACATATGGACCGATCATCCTGAAAAGGTATTGGGCACAACCGCCGAGTTTGTGCAGAAATATCCCAACACGACACGTGCCCTGATTATGGCGGTGCTGGAAGCTTCGCGTTATATCGATACCATGAGCAACCGCTCGCAGGTTGCGAAGGTGATTTCTGAGAAATCCTATGTCAATGCGCCGTTTGATGTCATTGAAGACCGCATGCTGGGGCAGTATCAGAATGGATTAGGCAAGAAGTGGCAGGATCAAAATTACATGAAGTTCTACAACGAAGGCACGGTGAACTTCCCGTATCTGTCGGATGGTATGTGGTTCCTGACGCAGCATAAACGTTGGGGTCTGCTCAAGACTGATCCTGATTATCTGGCGGTTGCGAAGCAGATCAATCAGATCGAGTTATACAAACAGGCGGCAACACAGGTCAAGGCACCGATACCGAAAGATCCGATGCGCAGCAGCAAATTGATCGATGGCACGGTGTGGGATGGCAAAAATCCGGCGCAGTATGCGGCGGGTTTTAAGATCAAAGCATAGAGAAAGAGAATTTGGACAATAGCTTATGAGTGTAATTCCTATGAAAGTGGTAGATAACACGACGGTTACCTCCCTTGAATCAATCACGGCAAAGGCTCAGACGCCGACGCCGATAGTTGTCTCTGTAACAAGGCCGAAAGCGACCTGGGTTAAGCCGGTATTGCACTGGTTATTGCCGCCGGTAATTGGTCTGACACTGTTTGTGTTGGTGTGGCAATTGCTATCGCAGAGTACGCCCAATCTGCCGAGTCCGGGCAAGACCTGGGTATCGGCGGTGGAGTTGTTCAGTGATCCCTTTTATCGCAAAGGGCCCAATGATCAGGGTATCGGCTGGAATATTTTGAGTTCGCTGCAACGGGTGGAAATCGGCTTTGGACTGGCGGCATTGATCGGGATTCCGCTCGGCTTCATGATTGGCCGTTTCAAATTTCTCAACGGTATGTTGTCACCGATCATCAGCTTGCTGCGACCGGTGTCGCCGCTTGCGTGGTTGCCGATCGGACTGCTGGTGTTTCAGGCGGCCAATCCGGCCTCGATCTGGGTAATCTTCATCTCCAGTATCTGGCCGATCATCATCAACACGGCGGTCGGCGTGACGCGTGTGCCGCAGGATTACATGAATGTGGCGCGTGTACTCAATCTCTCCGAGTGGAAGATCATGACGCGTATTCTGTTCCCCGCCGTGCTGCCCTACATGATGACGGGTATTCGCCTCTCAATTGGCGTGGCCTGGCTGGTGATCGTGGCGGCCGAGATGTTAACCGGCGGCAAGGGGATCGGTTTCTGGGTATGGGATGAGTGGAACAATCTCAATGTTGAACACATTATCATCGCTATCTTTGTTGTTGGCATCATCGGCTTGCTGCTGGAACAGATGCTGTTGCTGATGGCTAAACGCTTTACTTACGAGGAGTGATCCATGGACAAATATGTACAACTTGACCATGTGGACATGGTGTTCAATACCAAGAAAGGTGACTTCATCGCGCTACACGATGTCAATGTCGGCATTGAACAAGGGCAGTTTGTTTCCATTATCGGGCATTCTGGTTGTGGCAAATCGACAGTGCTAAATTTGGTGGCTGGACTGCTGGAGCCAACGGCAGGGGCGATGCTCTGTGCGGGCCGCGAAATCGCCGGCCCCGGCCCTGAACGAGCGGTTGTGTTTCAGAATCATTCGCTGTTACCGTGGCTGACCTGCTTTGAAAATGTCTATCTGGCGGTCGAGCAGGTATTTGCAGGAAAGGAAAACAAGAGCCAGATGCAAAAGCGCACTCACGATGCGTTGGCACTTGTCGGATTGTCACATGCCGAGCACAAACATCCACGTGAAATTTCCGGCGGCATGAAGCAGCGTGTAGGTATCGCCCGTGCATTGGCGGTTGAGCCTAAAGTGCTGCTGATGGATGAGCCCTTTGGCGCACTCGATGCATTGACACGGGCACATCTTCAAGACGAACTAATGTGCATTCAAGCCAAGACCAAGAGTACTGTCATCATGGTGACTCATGATGTCGATGAGGCGGTGTTGTTGTCGGACAAGATCGTGATGATGACTAATGGCCCGGCGGCGACCGTGGGCGAGATACTCGATGTTAATTTGCCGCGGCCGCGTGACCGATTGGCGCTGGCGGATGATGCGCGTTATGCCTGGTGCCGGACTCAAGTGCTTAGGTTCCTTTATGAGCGCCAGCGTAAGCCGGACGAGAAGGTGGCGTGAAGTGAAATTCTGAAATAACATCGTGGTCACGAATATCCCCTCTTCCTTTCCCAAATGTATAAATTGGGCGGAGAGAGGCCTCATAGACGGGTGTGAACAAAAGGTGAGCTCACTCTATATTTTTTCTTTCAGCACCCTCTTTTTCATGGCCTCTTTTCTTTCGGCGGTATAGGCCCACCATTTCTGCGCAGGCTCACCCTCCATGTAACGTACGGCGGCGATGAAGGTGTCGATCATGCAGTGGTCGTGGCGTTTGTGGGTAATACGGCAGAGGTTATCGTACATCTGATAGGGGTCTTTGCCGATCAGCTCGTTGGGGTGGTGGATGTCGATGAGAGCCTGCCCCACGAAGTGCTTTGGGCATGGCGAGATAGCGGACGAGGGCCTTGCCGATGTTGGGGATGTCGGTGAGATTTTCGATGCCTGTTCTGTTCATGGGTTTATCTCCATTACAGTAATGTCAGGGTTCGGGTCATACCCAAAATCGCGATTACTTGCGGGTGATGAGATACAATAGCACCAGATTGATGAGCAGCAGCATGATGCTCAGGCCGCGCCAGAAGGCGATCGGATTACGGTGCAGCAATGGCTGCCCCTCTTTGATGAGGGTGGGGTTGGGCGTGGCGAGGTCGGTGATGAATTCAGACATCACTGCGTAACGCTGCGAGGGGTTGAGGTGCAGCGCCTTTTCCAGTGCGCCGTCGATCCAGGCGGGGATTTCGGAGTTGATATGACGTGCGGGGATGTAACTGACGCGGCGCAGTGAGCGGGCGCTGAGCGGGCCGCCGTAGGGGAGTTTGCCGGTGAGCATCTCGTAGGCGATGACTCCGATGGAGTAGAGGTCGCTGTGCACGGTGCCGGGGTAGCCTTGAAAATATTCGGGCGCGGCGTAGTCGTAGGTGCCGAGCAGTTCGCCGTGTTCGATGGGCGTGTTGATCTCCTGAATGCCGGCAATTTTGGTTGAACCAAAATCAACGATCTTCACGATGCCATGCATATCGATCATGATGTTACCGGGCTTGAGGTCCTGGTGGATCATTTCTTGACGGTGAAAGGCGCGCACACCGGCAATGATTTGCTCGATGAGTGGCCGCACGTTGCTAATATCAGCCTGCGGATGGTCATTGATCCACTGCTCCAGCGTCTGTCCTTCGATGTACTCAGTAATGTAGTAGAGAAAACGGCGTCGTCGTCGTGGCTCGAGCACCTTGAGTACGTGGGGACTGTGGATGCGTTTTCCAACCCACTCTTCATGCAAAAAACCATCGATATAGTGCGCGTCATCCTCAAAATTTACCGAGGGTGTTTTCATAATCACTTTTTCGTTACTTTCTGTATCCAGTGCCAGATAGACCTGCGTGCGTTTGCTGGCGTGCAGTTCGCGCAGGATCTTGTAACCGTCGATGATCTGGCCACTCTCCAGCGGTGGCGGGAAGGGGAGTTCGGTGAGATGCCGATAAAACTCTTCTTCGTTCTGATCAGGCAATGAGGTCACTGCAAGCAACTGGCAGGTAACGTTGTCATGGCTGCCGTTTTCCAGTGCCCGAGTGGCAATAGCTCGCGCGGCGCGTTCCGGTTGTGTGGCGTGCAACTGACAGAGTTCCAGCAATGTCTTATCATTAACGTAATCATGCACGCCATCAGTGGTGAGCAGATAGAGATCGTCGTTTTCCACTGGCAGACTGCGATAGTCGATCTCAATCGAGATGTCGGCCCCCATGGCGCGGCAGAGAAATGCTTTTTCACTGCTGGCCCAGGTCTGATGGTCACGGGTGAGACATTGCAACTCACCACCGCGTAGCCGCCAGATGCGGCTATCACCCACATGAAACAAATGGGCGGTAGTGGACTTGAAGATAATGGCGCTGAAGGTGGTGAGCATCCCCTGTCCTGAACTAAAACTACTCTGCCCCTGACCATAGAGCCAGCGATTGAGAGCCCCCAGCACCTTCTGGCCTGAATTTTTTACCGTCCACGACTCCGGTGTGCTGTAGTAGTCGCTGAAAAACCCCTTGATGCATGCCTCTGCCGCCTCACGTCCTGCCTCGGCACTGCTCACGCCATCGGCAATCGCCACCGCAATGCCCTTAGTGGTCAGCAACGAACCTTCTGGCACACGAATACCGCAGGCATCTTCGTTATACTTCTTGATGCCTTTTTCGCTGTATTGAGCGGCACTGATCGTAAGGGCTGAACTCATCTGCTTATCGCATCCAACTGCCTATTAATGTGTGTGGTGAAACGCATTTGATTGTAAACTACCATCTATAAATGTAGATACCATCTTTATCGATGGCGGGTTCAGGTTTTTTCCGTCTCGGGTAATGGTAGCTAACCACTACGAGATTTAATATACAAGGGTGGTTTAGGCGCTTTTTGTCGTAATCTACCAAGCGTTGCGTAGCAACACCGTCTACAGAACGAATGGAGACGCAGAGGCAAGGAAATGCTGGCAAGTCCATCAAAACGCTGGTCACAACATGTCACCAACACCAGCAATGCGCTTGATCTGGAGGAGGGTGTATTTACTCTCGCCGATCCGCACGAAATCGCACTGTCACTCAAACGTTCAGCCGACCACAGCCGACGCCGCAAGGTCAGCCCCTTTCAATCGGCGATGTCGATGTTGAATTTCTACATTAATCGCGCCGGACGCAAGCTTCCGCCCGAGCAAAGAGCTCGCCTCGAAGCCGCGAAGGATGAACTGCGTGTACTTTATGGACGGCCGCGCCACCTGAATAAGAAAAAGTAAGATGCCGTGATAAACGACGCGCATCGGTTATTTCAATATATGGCTGGGCCATGAGTTGGGACCACAATCGGGGAAGTGTGTGGCCCTGATGAGATATCAAAAATGACTGGATGATGATAGGTTTCCTTGAATGGATTGCCCAAAATGCAGGTACGTTCGCAAGTCTGAAGACCAGGCTCCGCCCTGGCAGTGTCCGCAGTGCGGTGTCGCCTATGGCAAGGTAATGGGCCATGGTGGTTCGCCTGAGAAAATTCCCACAAAGATGAAAGGTGCGATTCAGCCTCGTGGTGCGCAACCAGTGAAAATTAAGACAGGCGATGGTTTTAAGAAATTCCGCATATTGATTTTATTGCTGGTGTTGCTAGGAGTGGCGTTGGACGCCTGGCTGACGAAGGTGAGGTCGACCGGCTGGGATCGGCCGTTGCGCGTGGTGGTGTATCCCATTGCTGCGGACGCAGGCGAGGAGGTGGCGGGTTACCTGCCAACCTTGTCTAACGAGAATTTCAAGGCCATTGATGAGTATTTTCACAACGAGGCGCAACGCTACAAAATAGCGCTGAAAAATCCGATGGATGTGCATCTCGGCCCCATGATGAAGGAACTGCCGCCGTTGCCGCCGGTGAAGGGCAACATTTTGGAAATCATGTGGTGGAGCCTGAAATTGCGTTACTGGGCAATGGTGATGGATGAATATGACGGCCCCAGGCCGGATATTCGCGTGTTTGTGTTGTATCACATATTGGCAGACAACAAACGATTGCCACATTCGACTGGATTGCAAAAGGGAATGCTGAGCGTGGTGCACGCCTTTGCCGATAGACGTTTGGCGGAGAGCAACAATGTAGTCATCACCCATGAGTTGCTGCACACCTTGGGTGCGACCGATAAATATGACCTGGCAACCGGCATGCCGATCTATCCGCTTGGATTTGCCGAGCCGGATAAATCACCGCGTTATCCGCAAAGATGGGCCGAGATCATGGGCGGCTATATCCCTGTATCAGAAACCAAGGCCGAACAGCCTCGCAGTTTGGCGGAGACTTTGGTTGGGGAGACGACGGCGATTGAGATCGGTTGGCGGGCCAGTCACTAAGTGAGTTTCATGTAACAAACAATATAAAGGAACCTCTGATTAATTCGCTGAAACAGCGGGCTGAACACGCCCTTGTGCCACAACAGCCCCTTCACTGATATCGTAATCATTTTCCGATAGATGTGTGGCAAAGCCATGAAACAACGTATGGCGCGATGCTGGTTTATTAATCTCTGCGGGTATAATTCCCCGCAGCGTGCTGAGAACCAGATTGTAGCGATAGTTAAAGAGGGCAGCCCTTTAACTATTCACCCTCACCCTGAGGGAGCAGGGTGAAGAGGGTAGTAGCGAGCGTTGTTTGTACGTTTTGAACGAGTGTTCACCAGTGCGCCCGTTGAGCAGCCGGTGTGGCGTAATCACTGGGATACACTTGCCACGCTGTTTTCCTATCCGCTAGATTCGCAGAGTGATCTACACCGGCAACACCATCGAATCTTTATAACAACTCTTTTCGCGCCAGCATCCCATTATTTAAGGGTTCTGGTCCCGTGCATGTCCAGGTATTTGATCCGGTGGAATAGGTCGCAAACCTGTTAAAATAAGGCACAATTTCGGTCTATTCAGAGGATAGCTCTTTGTTTGCTCACTTTTCGTTACATCCTCTTCTCCTCAAAGCCCTCAATGAGCAAGGTCTGCAACGGCCCACACCCGTACAGCAGGCGGCGATCCCTCTGGCCCTGGATTCTGTGGATTTACAGGTCAGCGCAGAGACGGGCACGGGTAAAACCCTCGCCTATCTGGTGCCTACGGTTCAGCATCTGTTGAGTCACGCCAACCCAGAGGAGGGCACGCGGGCCTTGATTCTGGTGCCTACCCGTGAACTCGCCCAGCAAGTGGCGGAGGTGGCCAAGGCCCTCACGCAGTTCACCCGGTTGCGTGTGGTGATGGTCTCCGGTGGCGAGCCGATCAAGGCTCAGGGTGAAATATTGCAGGATGGCGTAGATATTATCGTGGCCACCACGGGTCGTCTGTTGGAACACCTGGAAACGCACAACATTGACTTGGCCGGGTTGGAGGTTCTGGTACTGGATGAAGCTGACCGTATGTTAGATATGGGTTTTAGCAGTGATGTGTTGACCATTGCCGCAGCCTCGAATCCTCAACGTCAAACGCTGTTGTTCTCGGCCACGATGAATAACAAATCGTTGCCAACAGTTGCGGCCAAGGTGCTGCGTGAACCGGAGTACATTGATGCCACCACTCTGGCGGCACAGACGCCTTCGATTCGCGAGCAGATTGTGCTTTCTGATGAGAAGGAGCACAAACAGCAACAGGTGTTGTGGCTGTTGCAAAATGAGCGTTACGACATAGCTCTAGTGTTCACCAATAGCCGTGATCAGGCGGATAAACTCTGCAGTGTGTTGACCCAGCATCGTCAGCGCGTGGGCGTTTTACACGGCGAAATGGAACCGTCGCGGCGTAGGCGGGTGATGGAGCTGGTACGCGAAGGCAAGATTAGCATCTTGATTGCTACTGAGTTGGCCGCACGAGGCTTGGATATTGATGGGATTGATCTGGTGATCAACTTTGATATGGCGCGTCGTGGCGATCAATACATTCACCGCATCGGTCGTACCGGTCGTGCGGGTGAAGAGGGGCTGGCGGTCAGCCTGGTGAATACCCACGAATGGAATACTGCCGAAGGTATTCAACGTTATCTTAAACGTAAATTTGAGCGCCGCGTGTTGCCTGGTCTTGAGGCTCGTTTCGCTGGGCCCAAAAAGTCAAAGTCGGGGGCTAAAAAGAAAAAGACCGAGAAAAAATCCGAAAAAGTTAAGGTCAAGAAACGTCGGCGTGATACTGAGAATGTAGGTAAGCGCCGTGTGCCAGTGGCACAGAAAGATAAATCATCTGACGCCTGATATTTAGGCGCTAGTGGTGACCTCTGGGTGGCGACACAAATGCAAAACAGGCATGGGGCGAGGGCGCCATTCTATAAAAGGGCGCTGCTGACTTAACGCTGATCTCCTGAAAAAAGTAGAAGACCATGAGTTCAAAAAATCGCGTTGCAGAGCAACTCAATCAAGCCATTTTCTGGCATCAGCAGGGAAGTAATAATAACGCCTTGCGCATGTATCAGCAGGTGCTGGTGGCTGATCCTCGAAACTTCACTGCGTTGCACTACATGGGGATTTTGTATGGGCAGATGGGGCGTTTTGACGATGCGCTGGTTGCCTTGACGCAAGCGTGCAGGGTACAGCCGGATGATTTTGAGGTGCACTTTAACCGCGGTAAGGCGCTGCATGAGCTTAACCGTTATGCGGAAGCGTTGGTTAGTTACGATCAGTCGATTTCGTTAAATCCTGATTACACGGATGCGTACAACAACAAGGGAATCGTGCTGGATGAGCTGCGGCGGCATGACGAGGCGCTGATCAATTTCGATAAGGCTTTGCGGCTGAATCCTAATCTGGCGGAGGTTCACAATAATCGGGGTAACGTGTTGAAGGATATGCAGCGCTACGAGGAGGCGTTAGTGAGTTTTGGCAAGGCGATTGCGCTCAATAACCAGTTTGCAGAGGCATATAACAATCGCGGGGTGGTCTTAAAAGTGCTTTGGCGGCTTGATGAGGCGTTGAGTGATTTCGACAGGGCAATCGCGTATAAATTCGAATACGCCGAAGCGCATGGTAATCGGGGTAACGCGCTAAGAGATCTACATCGCTACGATGAGGCGTTGGCCAGTTACGATCAGTCAATCGCGCTAGATCCGAATCAGTCTTACATGTATGGCTGTCGTTTGCATGCCCAAATGTCGATCTGCGACTGGCAAGATTTCGCCCCCCGTGTCGCCGAGCTCCAGCAACGGTTAGCCCGCCATCACCCCGCCGCCTTACCCTTTCATTTACTGGCCGCCCCGTTCACCGCCCAGGACTTGAAACACGCC